>NZ_JBHIPQ010000020.1:0-12853 GCF_042196125.1 Bartonella sp. AP280QHHD
TTTTAGTCCTTTCTTATATAAATTTTACCCACACACCAGCCCCGCTTTTGACGTGCAAGCAAGTGATATGAATTGATTCAAGATAAACAGATTTGAAATGAGAGAATCCTACGTTATTCGGGCGTCTAATTCAATATGAACAGAGCTAGATTATCATTATAAATCAATATCTTGTATCGGCTTATCAAGCGGGGGATGTTTTGCCCAATTCTGTTTGGTGTTTAAATCACCGCCCACGTAGTAGTCCAGAAGGGATGGTTTACAATCTGTGGCATAATATTTGGGTTGATATTTATCTTCAATCAGGGACAGGTGAAAATGCAAAGTCGGCATATGGTGTTCCGATTACGACCAATCGTAGCTATGCGGATCATGCATTTGATTTTTGGTCTGTTAGTATAAGAGATTTTTGACGAGTGATGAGTTTTCGCCAAGCATGTATGGAAGTAATCAAGCAACCAGTATTGTCGGCAATCAAGCGCCTTCTTTTAAGACGTCTGGAGGACACGTTGATACAAACAATAGACGGATGATTTTGCATATCGGTTGTGAGGATGGTTGCGGTTATGTTTGGCAATATTTGTCTGGTTGTTATCCAGTGACTAAATGGCATACAGGGGAGCAAGGAAGCAGTTTACGTGTAGACATAAATGTTATGTTGGGAGGAGGCGGTTGGACTGGTGGCTCTAACAATGATCATCTTGTGCGGAACTTTGCGCTTTCTCGTTATGTAGAAGATGAAAAATAGGCGCCCGTGGATGTAGCGAGCCACTTTATTATAATTAGCGCGAGATTGATTAGAACATCATTTTATCCAACCTCACTTATGTGGGGCTTTTGTTATGGAGCGTCATATGAGAAAGATATCGAAAGAAGGATTGGCACTTCATCTTGAAGTTTTAAAAACAAAGTTTTTTCTACTAAACTCATGGTGTCAACCATGAGCAGTACAATCTTATCACTCATATTTTCATGTCTAGAAAATTGAGATAATGCCATCCATAAATCGCATAAGAAGTTAGAACCTACCTTCATTGCACACCTTCGTGGATTTGTTCTCTCAAACATGCCGCCAATCCTTTAGGTGTGATTTTTGTTGAAGGCAGCACCTTTTCTGTTCCATCCGGTTTTTGAATGGTGATGGCAGAACAGTCCATGAATCCTTTGTTGATTTTATCCTGATTAAGGTAACAATGGACCACTTGGAGCACGTCGATACACCCAATCATTTTTACGCAAGTAATCTATTAAATCCTTTGGTCTTATCTCCAACATCTTCACGGTTTCAAACAAACCAAACAAACCATCAGAGCGTTTTAAGCCTTCTAAAGCTTTTGCTTTTGGTGCTAATTCTGAAATAACATGGTCTTTCTGCTCAATTTGATTTTGTAGATGATTTAAGGCGCCAAGTAATACTTCGGGTTTGGAGTAATCAATTTATGGAATAGCTACTTGTCTTTCCAACGGTTAATTATCTTTGCTCGTAAGGCAGTGCTGTAACTAGAAACAAGAATTAAGCATTCACGCTTTGGCGGGTTATAACAAGGGCGGCTTTCACCTTATGTTATCAAGGTAGTGCCCACCAAAATCAACCTTCTCAAATTTGAGGGCGTTAAGTTCTTCAAGCGTTTTCTTGATGTCACGCATAATATTGTCATGCCTTTTGCCACATAATTCAGTAATTTTAATAATGGTATTCATAAAGAATTCTTAGATGTTAGACGTTCCTTAATGACATTCTAAAAGAGTGCTGGTCGCTAAGAAACACGGCATCTAGTCCGTCGTTATGCCTTTCCCCGAAGGGGGGGATATGGCATAGCCACACCTGACAAAGCTATTATATGCATGTAGCATAGAATGAGTTAAAGCTTTTAAATTGCGGAAGATTAGTTATTTCGGCAACTAATCCGCTAGTTGTTTTAAGGTGTTTTTGAGGCACCTGATTTGAAAATACCTATTACTAGAATTGTCCAGTAATAAAAATTACTTTTTGCTAAGAAAACGTTTCACATACTGTACAGTGTACATATTGAAATTGTTATTTATCAATGAGTTAAGTGTACAATGTACAGTCAAATTGAAAATTCTGTCGCTAGCGATAGTTCGCACTAGCCTGTCCCGCAACGAAGCCAACCCGCTGGGAAGTACTTTTTACATTGATTTTATTGACTTTTTTATGGAAAAACAAAGCATAAGTGATAATCTGTTTTTAAAATTGCAATCAAAGTGTGTAATGCATAAACTCATAAGGATATGGAATATATAGATAAAGTTTAAGAACATAATCTAGCCTTTCTTATTAACAGCCAGCGTATTCATGATGAGCAAGTTGGTACTGTATATTGGCAATTAATCTCTCATTGGCTTTTTTTACAATAGCACTTGTAATCTCTGGCTTTGACATCACCCTAGCAATTGAGGGTCCCTCTTGTTTTGCAATGGGGAATTGATTTCCATCCACTCTTTGAAAAACATTACCATTCAGCTTTTTTAATTCAACACGCTTTGGAAAACTCCGTTCCTTGATAAAAACATGGGCAAGATTTGTTTTTTTACAAACATTTTGTAAGCCACGCTGCGTTTTGTTCTTTTGCTTTAAAAAATTTAAGAAGTATCGGTGTTCCAGGACCAATGATATCTGTCTCAAGAAACCTTGCTGTCGCCTTTTCTTTAATATAAACACCTCTTCTTATACGCTTTATTTGGGCTGATGAGATGTCGGCAATTTGCTTTTCAGTAAAGCGTTCGACTGTTTTGCTGCGGTGTTTAGAGCATTACGCACAGCCCAATTAAGGCGTGGTGCTTGAAGACTGGTGAAGGTATCCTTCACCTGTTGAAGATACCATTTTGGGTAGATGATTAACTTCAACGTCTAAGCCTTTTTAAGAGTAGGTGTTGATGATTGAGAGACCTTAGATGCTTTTGGTTTTTCGAGTAAGGTTTCTTCAGTCATTGGTTCAGATGATGTTTGTGCTACTTCTTGTTCTATCTGCTTAATTTGTTCAACTGTCTTTTCAGGTTTTGCTGTTGTTTTGACGTCAACAAAAGGTTTTGAGCATTGGCGCGCTTGAGACGTGCGTNCAGGTTTTGCTGTTGTTTTGACGTCAACAAAAGGTTTTGAGCATTGGCGCGCTTGAGACGTGCGTAGACCTGATTAGAAACTTCAACAAATGGATTATTGGGGGGTAATGGTTCAAAGCGAACAGTGCTTTTATTGTCGCCAACAACACACATTGGCTTAGTGATGACAGCTTTCATTATGGCTCCTTTTGAGTCATAATTAATGACATAATTAGTCAAATATTGATTTTTATTCTGTGAAAAATTAATTAGCCAGAGCTAACAAAAAAACAGAGCTTTTTAGCCACGTTTCAAGTTCATATTTTACTGAATTTTAGACACAACACGAATAATACAGTGTCATCATTAAATACGATTTTTTACACCATGTCAACAAAAAAATCTATATTTTTTATTTTAAAATAGAATATATAGAATTTTCTAAAACATTTTAGATTTTATAAATTATTGTGAAATTATTATAGGAGGGAAAGGCAATGACAGGTCCAGAAATATTAGATGCCATGTATATAGTATCAATGATAGTTATATCCCTCTTAACTATAGCGTTTTGTTTGCCTGCCGCCTTTTGATTTTCATTAATAGCTCGCGGATCATATGCAATTACACGCTTTTGCAAAAAAATCTAGAGTGATAAATTTTTCCAGATTGAAGAGCTAAATATTAAGCTCGTGACGCGCTGCTGTTGCCAAAAAAGCAGATCTTGTTAAACCTCTCTCTTGTGCACAATCATCAATTGCACGTAAAAGCCCTCGTTCAATTGATATATTTGTGCGTATGACTTCTGAATCATTTTCAATAAAAGGAACTTGTATTAAAAAAGCTCCTTCTGACAAAGCTGTTTTGACAGATTCCCGTTGTATAACTTCTTCAAATTTTGAAGGAATAGGCACTCTAACTATATCTTCACAATAAAGTTGGAGTGCTTCTGTTGCATTTGCGATTAAATTTTCTTCTTCATCAGCAGCAGAAAAAAGTCCCTCAAAATCAGGAAACTGAACACCAAAAGCAGATTCTTCATCTTTATGAACAAGAGCAAAAAATCTTTTCATTCTTCTTCTCCTTCTTTTAACCAGCCTGCTTGTTGTGCGATAGAACGTGCTGTACCAATCGGAAGATTTTTTTTAGGATGTGGAACGATAACAACCTTATCATCTTTTTTAAATTTATGATGAGAACCTTTCACTTTGATAAGTTCAAAGCCATCATGCTTTAATTTTGCAATGATTTTTCGGCTATCTTGTTCCATTACCTAAACTCATAATGTGTAAATATATACACATTTTAATGATTTTTCATCTGATGTCAATTCTTTTTAATGGCTAAAATGCTTATGAAGCGCATTAAGAGCAATGCGCAATGAAAGCACAAGGTGTGGTAGTGATTGATCTTCTATGACAAGATACTGTAATGCGGCATGAAGGTTATATTGACGGTGTAAACATTGAGCTTCTTGAACAACATCTTTTACAGCTAAAAGATGTTCTGTTGCCTTCTGTGCCCATTTCTCTCTTGCTCCGTTATCAGAAGTTGTAGGCATTTCATCATAAATTGCATTAGGCAATGCTTTTGCACATAGGTAATTGTTTTTCACTTCAAGATATTTTTGCGCAGCATCATATTGGTCTTGATTGATTTCGCCTTGCAAATAAAGCCGCCCAATATAGGTACCGGAAAGCGGATTTTTAGCCTCTTCTATGGTCAAGCCAAAGCGTTTGGCACGCATTTCAATTGCCAATTTATCCATGGGTTCATGCGGTGTTTTTGCTCGTGAGATGCGTCCGTTTGGTTCTCTTATGCATCCTTTTATCCGAGGACGTCCGCGTTTTGTACGTTTTTTTCTCTTTGTCATATGTTATCAATCAGAATGGGACACTATCGTTAAGAGCTGTTCTATAATCTTGAGCACCTGAAGCGATAGCATAATTTTGAGAAGTAACGGATGAAGGGGTAGGGGATGCCGATTGATCTTTCTTTACATCAAGCAAATACAACTCGCCTTTGAATTGTGGTAAGACAATCTCTGTTGTGTAACGGTCATGCCCATTTTTATCTTGCCATTTGCGTGTTTGTAATTTGCCTTCTACGTAAATCTTTGAACCTTTGTTGAGATACTGAAGTGTAATTTTTGCTAAATGTGGATTAAAAATCACCATGGAATGCCATTCTGTTTTCTCTACTTTTTGATTGGTTTTTTATCTGTATAGCTCTCAGAAGTCGCTATACTAAAATTGACTATTTCTGCTCCAGAATTCATTGTTTTGCTTTCGGGATTAGCACCAAGGCGCCCGATTAACGTCACTTTATTTAGCATGTTTTTTCTTACCTTAAATTTGTATTTTAATACATAGAAAACCTTAACATTATTTGCTTATTTTTTCAATTGTTTCAGTTTATTAATAACAGTTTTTTAAGTATTACATTATAATATTATTTGACAAATTATTCATCAAAAAAACATGTCACACAAATGGCACGGCTTTCTTATTTCTGCTTTTAACGTTTCAATAAATATCCTTTCATTAAGAGTCTGTATCAAACTTTTTTGTTCGATTTATTGTTGACTATCGAACCTTTTTGTGCGATATTCATTTTATAAAGTAAAGGGGGAGGCTAAATGAAACGAGAAGCACTGCTTAGAGAATTACGTAAAGAAGCCAGAAATAGAGGCATTCATTACAGTGAAGCTCCTGATGCAGGCAAAGGGTCATATTATTTGGTAACTTTTGGAGACAAGACAACCGTTATAAAATCTGGTGAATTGACCCCACTTTACGTGAAAATAATAAAAAAGCAGTTGAGGGTATGAGTTACTCTCTCAATGGCTTTGATTTTTCGTTTTAAAAGCATTTCGATTATGGCGAGGATACCTAAACATGGAATACACTTATCAAGCAAAACTGGAATCTGATCCAGACGGTGGTTTTATTGTAACCTTTCCAGATGTACCAGAAGCAATAACAGCTGGAGAAAATAGAGCAGAGGCATTAGAGAATGCTGTTGAAGCTTTAGCTTTAGCATTACGGAGCTATTCTATGCGCGGTTTGCCTTTACCAATGCCACAACAGTATAAAGACCTTGTAGAGGTTACTGTAGATGCATGGAATGTTCTTAAACTTGCAGTGGTAGAAGCCTTTAATGAAGCGAATATCACAAAAACAGAATTGGCTAATCGTTTGGGTAAAAAAGAAACAGAAGCAAGACGCATTCTTGATCCAAATTATCCAACGAAGCTTCAAACATTAGAGCAAACACTGAGTGTTCTTGGAAAGAAAGTCGTTATTACAATCAAAGATGCAACCTAATTTCTTCTCCACTTAAAAGCTGGGAAGATGATCATACTTCTTTTAAACTTAAGCAGCTTTTAATAGATCTTCTAAAACTCATATTGCTTCTACAATTAAAATTTTATAGCCTCTACCTTTCACTTGAATGATTCTAAAAGACACGAGATATTTGAGATACAAACTACCTACTTCATAATCACTGAGATAACTTAGATAGTATCTATCGCCCATAAGACTATAAACGTTGTAATTGTGTTAGCTTTATGAATACCATTAACTTCCTTTCTTATAAATATGAAATAGATACAGACTCAAAATTAGTTAATACAAATTGTATCGATAAATTTTTGCAGGAAGGAACGTATACTCTTACCGTGAAGAATCAATGTGCTACCTTAACAATTGAAAAACTTTTTGTGGAATCAAGTACCTACTATTGGGTTTATGTTTTAACAGGAGAAGAAAGTCCTTATAATCCTGAAGTGATTGATTCCGAAAATGGCTTTCAAAGCGTTCCTAACCCGCGTTCTAAAAAACAAATTGAACAAAATGAACAATATTTTGGAGTTTTGATTCCTACAAAATTCATTCTTTTTTCTTCAAGTAAAAAGCTAAACCAATGCTTGCAGTCACACTACAAAGAAAATTTCAAGGAAGAAATTAATATTTTACCTGAGCTTATTGATAAGCAAGATTTCGAAAAAAAATTGCATTCAATTAAAGAAATAAAACTAAAATATAAAAAACAAAAACAATTAGAACTTTTTGGAAAGCAATCAGCAAAATGCTTAGTGGAGTTGGCTAAAGATTCTCTTGATGCATTTCCCACTGATGATGTTACTGAAATAGAACTCAGCTTAGATATCAAATTTAAAGAAGAAAATAATTTAAGGGAATATTTGTGGAATTTTTTAAAAAAAGATAAAAAAAATCCTATATTGCACAAATTAAATTTTGTGGGAGATACATATGATAAGTTCGATGTAATATTTAATACTGAGAGTTTTCAGCATAGAATCCGTATTAAATCATCTAAAGATGATAATGGCGGATATAATAAAGATTTTGTAAAAAAAGAATTGATATTTGAAATCGGAAATTTCACTGTGGCTTTATAATGGAACACTGCAGTGTAAGGATAGATATATTTATTAAATTGCGTGTATACAACATAAGAAAGAGTACACGGCATAAAAAATAATACCAAAGTACAATGTTTAAATACCAAATAGCAATATCTGAGTACCACATTATGGTATCTAATGAAAAAGGAAATTTGTGTTCCACATACCTAAAAATGACAGGCAAAGAAACAGTTTCTTTATAACTATTTGGGAAAATTAAAACGACAAGCGCTAAAATTATTATATTTAAGAGTCGGTGCATATATTGTTGTAAATCACGTGTTAGTTTCACCCAACCCGTTGTACCATCATCTTTATATTTTGGGTTGTTCTGCAACTCAGAAGGAATATTAGAATTGCATAAAATTGCAAAAATAGTTGTTACTATTATCAAACCAACAGATGCGAATGTCAAAATACCCTGAATAAAGTCAATATTTTTTTTAATTTCTGAAAAACATAAAAATATAAAAACTATAATGCCAAACAAGGCTCTTAGTTGCTTATCTGTAAACATACTCATTTCCTGTGAAAAAATTATGATTTCAATTTTTTAAATTATTTTCTGATAGAAGGCACAAACTACCTTTAGTTTTTTCGCGTTTGCTTTCCTTTTAATAGCAACGTCTTCTATTGCATCCAGTTGCTTTTAGTTAACCTCATCTATTATTTATCTATAGTTGATGATCGCTTTAAGTACTAAGATCCTCTAACCTTTCATAAAGATTAAAGAAACACTCTGTTATTTCAAAAATACACGAAAGAACTTAATGACTGCTGCAATATTTTTTTACATTGATACTAGCTATTTATGTTTTTTAAACAAATATCTTGAAATTTTCACATCCTAAAATTCTTAATTTGTATTAAAGGATTCACTTAGTTTATAAATTTGGTACTGCATACAATTTTAGGAAAGTATTATACCTTAAAAAAAATTTTTAGTCACTCTTAAAACGCATATCTAATCGTAAAATGATCACCACTTTTCACTATTTTGCTAACCTGCAATGTTTTTCACTGTTCCTCCAATACCATTTAAAGTTTCTTCAAGCTCTTGCTTGTGAACAAGCGTTAGTCGTCTAAAGTGCTCTTTCGCTGTTTTTTCTTTGAGTGTTTTCTCACGTGTATTTTAATTGCTCTACGTACACTTTCGGCTTTTGAAAGAAGGTTATTTTCTACTGTCTGGCAATAAGCTAAAAGCTCTCCACAAATTGGCATAAATGTTTTTGATATCCCCATTGCTTGACCAGTTACGATATCTTCGACGCCCTTTTTCAGAGCATATGCTGAAATCCGTTCCAGCATCATGCTATAGGAAAGGATAACGGCTTTGGAATCTGTGTTCGCAGGGACTTCATGCTTGAGAGTAGGAAAGAAGCTTGCTCAATTTGCTTAACTGAAGCTTTCACAGAGAGCAACGCTTGTAGACGATTGCAAGCATCTAAGGTTTGCGCCTCCTCCTGTTTCGTCAATGTATTCCCAGTTTTCAAAGTCAATGGATACCCCAGACTGATCATTTCCATAATGACCACCTAACCGTTTCTCCTGTTCTAATCTTGCTTTTTTCTGTGCTAAAAAAAACACTTTGGATGTGTAACCCAATTGCACCCAGTCCTTTGCCAATCTCGTTTGTTTGCACTTTTTACCTGGGTTTGCTATCCAGTAATTTGTGAACCGTTCAAATTCTGACACTGCCTCATGATGCGTTAATCCTTGATCGATTGCGTATTGCAAATTAGGTTCAAAATCCGCAGGTAAGAGAAACCCATATTTTGACCTAGTCCGCTTCGCTTTTTTGGGAACGTTCTTTTGCTCGTGAATGGGAGGTTGGTTTTCTACACCCGTTGTGATTTGCTTTGGTTGGCTTTCGCAAGCATGAACCTCTGTTGGCTCGTCAATCTGTTCGTTTGTTTCTAAACTTTCAGAACAAATTTCTTTTTTTTCTAAAACGATAGTTTAGTTTTTTTATTATATATGTTATTGTTAATGACATCATTAAGCATTGCTTGTGTATTGCTAGAATCCTCACAAGCATCATGCTTAGCATCTTGATCATCACTAATTGTTTTTGCTTTATGATGTTTTGCCCATTTTGCTTGCGCTGCCTTCTGTGCTCTCTGAAAATTTATTTAAATTTTCGTTTGAGTTATTGAGTTCTTCCTCAACATCTGAATTTCACAAACGACCATCTTCTAAGCAAATGATGTGTCCAAATCTAAATAAATAATCTAATGCCTTTTGAAATCTTTTTACTGAACAACAAGTAAAATGAGATAATATTTGTGAATCATTCAAAAGAGGTTCACGCGTGTGTAACATTCTTATCCGCAACTTCACATAAACATTGACTTCCATAGGCGGTAAATCAGAAAGTTTAAATAGCCATTGGTCTGTATTAAGTCTCGTCCATGGTATTTTACTGGACATGTATACCCCCCTTCTTTCTTTAAATATAAAATTGCTAAAGAGTCTGCTTCGTTGTCGTCTTTAGGCACATGTCTTTGGAACATATCGCCCAGCCTGTCTTTGTCCCTAGATCAAGACAGAAAATCGTGTTAGTCATTTGCTATTCCATTTAAAAATATTTTTACAAAGCCGTTCGACGGTAATTATTATTCGAAATAAAGGTGGAAAATGCCTGATAATGGTGTGCTTCAAAATACAAACAATCAAGTAAACAACATTCCACTGCAACCTTTGTTTATTACATCTTGTTATGAAGAGTTTGCTGATGATATTGCATGGTTTAATTTTCACAATATAGCTCCCTTTGATATTAAATTACATTCTGTTTCTGGTGTTTACTGTCGGAAACCATGTAGTGATATTAACTGGGAACATACTAATTCTTGGCCTGAAGTATTTCTTTCTGTTGGTCAATTTAATGCGCCTTCTTTACCTTATTGCCATAATATCGAAGATAGAATTCATTTTATAAGCCCACCTGAAGTACCAGCGTCGAAAGTATTATTGTCTATAAATATTCCAGCCCATACAAAATGTTTTGCTATCATAGGTATACAATTTGGGGCCGATATTGATAGAACATATGGGGCTTCTGTTAAACTTACTTTTCAATTTTCTCCAACTTATGATTTCACAAAAATTTTTAATGCTAATATTTTTTTAGAACGTATATTTCCCCTAAAGAAGAAGCCAAACGAATCCAATCATCATGGAATGAAATGGAGGCTGCAACAGATCGATTAAAAGCATATCAATTACGAAGCGCTTCATCTAATATGCAGACCGCTTATTATGCTTCTCGAATAATCCCTGAAATTTCTCTTGGAAAGCTTGTGTGTTACCGTGTACCTCTAAGTACAACTTTGATCCTAAAGCATTTTTAGCTATTAAATGGTTATTTTCATCAAAAGAAAAATTCCAATCAGAATTACTAAAAACAATTGTACAACCATCTGGAAAACCTATTGCATGTATTAAATCTTCTGAAGAGCTAAAAGTATAACGTGGTGGTTTTTTCATTTCCTCCCCTTATGGTTGATGCGTATTTATATGTGCGCTATGGCAGAGCGCGTAGTTATAAGTTTTGAAAAATTGGATTAACTCAATTCAGACACACACTGCACGCATCTTATTAATTTGATTTCTTCTTTTCTTTTTTCGATGAGTTTATCCCTTAAGAAATCAAGCCTATTTTTGACTAAGACTATAAACAAGATCAGCTCATTTAAGCAATAAAAAGATGACAACTCTTGAGAAAAATAATTATCAAACCAAGTTGTAGTTGTAAAAGCTTGCGTAAACACAGATAAAAACCATTGATTAAAATCATCGTACGGCAATAACGGAAAATATTTTCTATCATCACGCGCAAAGATACTATGCAGCATATAGACAAAACAACCTGTTGATGAGGGATCTATGCTTATTTCAAAACATGCATCTTGAGGCGAAAGGACACCATAATATATGTTTTCCTGTCCAATCTTATTAACAAGATCAATCAACTGGACTTTGCTTATAGTGATCTGTGAGACATCTACTATCTCTGATCTTTCTTCTTTAAGAGTGTGAATGGTGCTGTTGATGTTCATTATTATCTGTAGGGGCAGCAATAAAAGCAGAATGTGAAGATAATTTAGAATCACATGATTGCGTCCTATAAAAAAACGAGAAAAAGTCTTCTGCCTTAATCGGTGCTCCAATTCTTTTAGCTTTATTCAAAAGAATTGGGATATGTTTTGTCGGAATTCTCCCACCAGTTCCGCCTTTTGATACAGGACGGAGCCAGACGTACATGCGTGTTCTATGAACCCCAAGCAACTGAGATACTCTACGCACCCCACCTAATAAATTTATTATTTCCGAAAATTGTTTCATAAGTCATATTGTGGCTTATTTAGGTACAATATCAATAGAAAATGTAACGAAAATCACAAAAGATTTTTTTTCTAACAAAGATATAATGGAAACCATGAATAACATTATGAAAATTTGGCTAAGTGAAGCCTTACAAGAATCTGGATTATCTCAATCATAGCTTGCCAGACAACTAAGTGAGAAGGTACATCGCCCTATCTACCGCTCTGCAGTCAATAAAATGCTGACAGGTGAACGAGGAATAAGTGCACAAGAAGGTATAGCAATTGAGGAAATCACGAAATACCCACTTCCACGAAAAAAAACTATACCCTTAATGGGATATGTAGGAGCAGGTTCAGAAATTATCCCCTATGAAGATGGTTGGCTTGAAGAAGTGGAAATGCCCCCGTATATTACAAAGGATACATACGCAGTAAAAGTTGAAGGCGATTCAATGGAACCTTTCATTGAAGATAAATCCATTTTATTTTATTCAGAAAACATTTCTCCAAGTTTACTTCTTAATAAAAAAGCAATTGTCTATACGCAAGATGGACGTTGTTTTGTCAAAATAATAAAGCAAGGTAGTAAGCTTGGTTTATTTAATTTAGAGAGTTTAAATAGGTTGTATCCAGAAATAAAAGATATTGCATTAATTTGGGCTGCGCCTATAGACTGGATAAAACCACCGAGATTTTAAAATAGTTAAATCATATGAGCATAATTTTCTTCTTATCGTATATTTCTGTTAAGGAGAGAATTATGCAAATATTTGCAAAATAATCGATTAGAATATTAAAATTCAATGTAATTAGTATTACTAAAGCTCTAGCTATTCTAAACATATACCCCTTTTTTAGTAATTACAGTTTTAATTTTCTAAGTGAATTTTTATATTTATGTAAAAATTTCTAAAATCGGTACATATGTATTAACATATGTTCTTAAATACACTACATTGGTATCCATAAACCACGCACAAACAATCGCCAAGAGGCGTTAGGGAGGAAAAATTATGGAAAATCCAATTCT
>NZ_JBHIPQ010000021.1:0-1722 GCF_042196125.1 Bartonella sp. AP280QHHD
AGCGTGATTCACGCCACGGGTGAATTGCGCTCAAATAGGAGGAAATCAAGATGAGTGAACTAAGTACCACACAAACGGAATTAG
Source organism: Bartonella sp. AP280QHHD (assembly GCF_042196125.1). NCBI lineage: Bacteria > Pseudomonadati > Pseudomonadota > Alphaproteobacteria > Hyphomicrobiales > Bartonellaceae > Bartonella > Bartonella sp. AP280QHHD. Next base: position 85 of record NZ_JBHIPQ010000021.1, read on the forward strand.
TGGAAAAAACGAACGATTGTGAAATCAAACCTACAGCTATGGAGCTTATTTTAGAAAGAGCTTTAGAAAATGATGTCGATATGGATCGTCTCAAGCGTCTTCTTGAATTGCGAGAACAAGAGATAAAACGACAAGAGCGCCAAAACTTTGTCCGTGATCTTTCTACTATACAAGTGGAATATAAAAATATCGAACAAAATGCCATTAATACACATACTAAAAGCCTCTATACAACGCTTGATAAATATATTGATGCTATTAAAGAACCTCTTGCAAAACATCACTTTGCCTTGTTCTCTCGTATCAAAGACCAGCGTTCAAATGACATAACTGTAGAAATGACTTTAAAGCATATATCGGGCAATGAAATATCAACACAAGGAACATTTCCCATTGATGCTACGGGAAGCAAAAATAACACACAAGCGGTTGGTTCTACTATAAGCTACGCACGTCGATATCTCTTAGGCATGCTTCTTAATGTTGCAAGAAAAGAAGACGATACAGATGGAATAACACTTCTTGCGGGTATCTCTTCTGAACAGATGAATGAAATCAAAGAATTAATTAAAAAAACACAATCTGAAGAAAGTAGGCTTCTCTCTTTCATAGGAGTAAAAAATCTAAAAGATATGTCTTTTAAACAAGCACAAACCGCTTTGTTTTCTTTGAAAAAAAAGCAACGAAAGCAAATGAATAAAGCACAACAAGAGCAATTAGATGCACCTATACAAGATATCGAATATGCGCCAACTCAACAAGAAACGGCGGTGTGAAATGGAACAAAGGACAGCAGAGTGGTTTCAAGCGCGCTTGGGTAAAGTCACTGCATCTAATGTCTACAGCGTACTCAGTAAGACAGCNGCCAACTCAACAAGAAACGGCGGTGTGAAATGGAACAAAGGACAGCAGAGTGGTTTCAAGCGCGCTTGGGTAAAGTCACTGCATCTAATGTCTACAGCGTACTCAGTAAGACAGCAAAAGGTTTTCCTACAAGCAAATATGAAGACTACAAAACGAAACTCATGACAGAACGCTTAATAGAGGAAATAAGCCAATCTTATACAACACCTGCTANTAAAGGCTTGCCTACCAGCAAATATGAAGACTACAAAACGAAACTCATGACAGAACGCTTAATAGAGGAAATAAGCCAATCTTATACAACACCTGCTATGCAATGGGGTATCGAACATGAAGAAGATGCCTTAAGAGAATATGAATTCATTTATGACGCAGAAGTCACAAGATGCGGGTTTATCCCACACCCCAAAATGGAAATGGCGGGGGCTAGTCCTGATGGGTTGATTGGAGAGGACGGTTTAATAGAAGTCAAATGTCCACAATCAACCACGCATTTGCGTTTTTTTATTTATGACGAAATCAAGCCTGAATATATCGCACAGATGCAATTCCAAATGGCATGCACTGGACGCAAATGGTGTGATTTCATGAGCTATAATCCAAACTTTGTAGGCAAATCTACTGGTTTGAGAATGAAAATCAAACGCGTCCTCCGTGATGAGAAACACATTGAAGAGATCAATAAAGCGGTCGAAATCTTTTTAGGGGAAATAGAACAAGAGATGCAAAAGATTTTGGCAAAAGCTGCTTAAACCTATGGGGGTGCTCTCTCCT
>NZ_JBHIPQ010000022.1:0-2688 GCF_042196125.1 Bartonella sp. AP280QHHD
CGTACCGGTAAATTTGGCAAATTGTGGCTCCGCATCCCCTGCTCCTGGCGCATGTTTCTTTACTGAATGAAACAAGGGAAGACCTTGCAAATAACTCACATCAAAGGTCCAAGTCCCCCCCAACATCTGGCGCGAATGCGAAATGCCAAAATTGGCGACGCTATATTGACGGCTGCCCACTTCAATCTTATTGCCAAGAAGGTAATTGTTGGTTCTTTTATAAGAAAGACCCAAATTCAAGGTTGTAAGGGAAACACTATCACGGTAAAGAACCCTGCTTGTACTGGCGTGCAACTCACTGGAATCCCCCGTCGTCTCAATATCGGTAAAATTGCCAGGGATTATGCTTTGGTAATTATAAACAGTGCCATTCAATCCAAAGGTCCAATAACCGTACGGAATACTCACACTCGCTGAAATGTTATTGCTATGTCCTTCTTGCTTGCTCCCACCCCAATAATCTGTCTGACTGCGCTGATAGTTAAAATCCCACGCATCATTCATCCCTAAAATATTTTCTACCCTCAAGCCCGCACTATAACGCGCATAACCCGTAGAGGCTTGTCCCATATTGTCATGAGAAACAGTAACCTTGAACGTTTTATCGGGATGATTGTTAATATTGACAATGGTGCTCCCTTCTTCACGCCCTGGAAGAAGTTCGCTTTGAGCATGTGCTGAACTCAAACGGTTGATCTGATCAAGCCCCTGTTCAATATCGCGCATGTTCAGAACATGACCTTGAAGCCCAGGAAAAGCACTCCATACAACATTGTTATAACGAGACGCCGGTGAACCATTATAGTAAATCTCTGAAAGCTTGCCCTCAATGACAACAAATTTGAGCGTCTTGCTGTTTTTGATATCTTGATCAGGAATGTAAAAACGTGCCGTTACATAGCCTTGATCCAAATAAACTTTGGTTAACTTCTTGATTAAGAGCTGAATATCAAAAAGACCAATACATCTTCCAACATAAGGCTCTGTTACGGCTGATATAGAGCGCTTTTTGACATGGTGCACTCCCTCAACAACAACAGCATGAATGGGAAAACATTGCTTCCCACCCAAAAGCGTTTCTGGATTTTGCTCTGAAGGCGTCTTGATCCTTTTAGGCGTTAAAGCGCGTAATTTCTCAATTCTTTCTAATTGCTGCTTTTCTGAATACCTACGAGAAAAATTATCGGTTGGGGAATGAAAAATAGCTGAGGAGCGCGCATAAACATTTACACCTGTAAACAAGCCAAAGAAAACAAAAATGGCACGAAAAATTCTCAAAAGAGAACTTTGGCGTAAAAATATCAATAACAATACAGATTGCCCCCGCTTTGCATTATTCATGAAGCACTCTTTAAAAGAACTTCATGAAACCTCTAACAAGTCCACTCAAAACAGCCACTGCCCTATAACGCTTTTAACAAAAGCACATGCCTCTGTGACCAAAAAAGTGACACCCAAAAACTGCTTTATTTTAACTGCTGAAGATCTCTCCCCCACATTTATATAAAAAGACCTTTAACCAAAACTGTTTAGCCCGTCAATGGTTAATACATCAATATCCCCAGTTTAATGCTACAATATATTTATCAATAATTAGAGATAAATTCACTCTCCAGCCCCTCTAAGCCACTCAACACGCATATAAACGAGACATCATGCGATCAAGCACATCCTGTCGTCAAAAACAACAGCATAAAACAATAAGAAATCTCTTTTGAAGTCTTTAAGATAACCACGCAAAACTCTTTTTATGGCATTCTCATCAAGGAACTTTTTTCCAAAAGCAAATGATCTGAGTGACCTTATCAGAAGAGTTTTGTCAGTCTTGTCAGTTCATTCTAGCTCCTATATTATTTTTTTTAAATGAGAGAAAATTAAAAACATTATATTTCAATATGTTAGTATTTTAATGATACAACCTATATCGACAATACAACCTTAAATACAATCCATAATATATATTTGTCAGTTTGTGTCAGGAAATTAAACTGACAAAATAGACTATTTTAGTGACTCATAAAACCTATCAAAATACTCATTATGATATTTTAAAAGCACATAGTTCATTTGTCTTGATGAACACGTGAAACGAACAGCAAAATTCACTATTTTGCTGATCTTACCTCATGTCATAGGCTGTGGATAAGTAGCCTTTAATAAAATTTCTTTTTAAGCAGGTTGTGGGTCTTTAGCACCCTTTTTTTATTTTATTATTGCTATTTGTTTTAAATAGATCTAGCAGATTCTATTTAAAGTTTTTTAACACCGATAGATCAACGCTTATAAAGCGGTGGGGTTTTATTATAAATGCTTCAATCTCATAACAAACCACTGACATTACGCTCTCTGTTACAATCCTACCGTGATCATACAGAAAGTGCGCGCGATAGAGGAACTTCTTTTGAAAAGTTTGTAATTGCTTATTTGACGCAAGACCCTCTACAATGCCAAGAATATGAAAAGGTTCAAACCTATTGTGAATGGGCAAAAGAGCATGGGGAAGATGGGCGTGATATTGGCATTGATCTGGTTGCTAAAATTCGTGATGAAGAAGGATATGCGGCTATTCAATGTAAGTTTTATAGTGCAAATCATCAGATCAAGAAAGAAGATATTGATAGCTTTATTGCTGCCTCGGGAAAAAAGATCTTCACACGCCGTATTCTGGTTGATAGCACCGAAGGTAAT
>NZ_JBHIPQ010000023.1:0-5216 GCF_042196125.1 Bartonella sp. AP280QHHD
AAGGATACATTTGTACGGTGGGCAATCGGGGTCGTTATCGCAGGTTCAGCAACCCAACTTGTTACTCTGCTATTTAAAACACCATAATAATGGCATCAATTATAAATACAATATGTTATCTAGAATTTTAATAAGAGTAAGATATGCAAAATTTAATTAATCTCAAACCGAAAAATAACAACAAAATCATCGCATTTTCTGCAGCTATGACTGCGTTTTTTATGGATAGTTCTGCTTACGCCGCCAGCGCAAAGGTTTTAACAAATGCAGAGAAGGCTTTAGGAGATTTACAGGGCGATATTCAAAAAATTATACCTATTGCTGCTGCTATTATACTATTATGCTTAGCAATTGGTTATGCAGGACGCTACATCGGAAAAGACACATTTGTACGGTGGGCAATCGGGGTCGTTATCGCAGGTTCAGCAGCCCAACTTGTTTCACTGCTATTTAAAACAACATAATAATGGCATTAATTATAAATTGTAAAATACAATATGTTTATTTATATAAAAATATTATCTAGAATTTTAATAAGAGTGAGATATGAAAAAATTAATTAATCTCAAACTGAAAAGTAACAACAAAATCATCGCAATTTCTGCAGCTATGACTGCGTTCTTTATGAATAATTCTGCTTACGCCGCCAAAGCGAGTACTTTAACAAATGCAGAGAGCGCTTTAGAAGGTTTACAGGGCGATATTCAAAAAATTATACCTATTGCTGCTGCTATTATACTATTATGCTTAGCAATTGGTTATGCAGGACGCTACATCGGAAAAGACACATTTGTACGGTGGGCAATCGGGGTCGTTATCGCAGGTTCAGCAACCCAACTTGTTACACTGCTATTTACAACACCATAATAATGGCATCAATTACAAACAATACAATACGATACGTTTATACGATGGGCAATCAGTATTATTATCGTGCCCTCTACAACCAAACTTACTGCAATATTATTGAAAGGTAATTCATGAATCATGTATAATACGTAATGTTTTTAATACCCATCGATTATAGGTGTGTACCAGTAATAATGTAGCCATACTGAAAAAAGGAATATTATTTATAGCAACTTTAATTAAAAGGGGATAAAGAATATGAAACAATCAAATACGTTTCAAGCGAAGACGTGCAACAGGATTAATGTTATTATCATCACTTCAATGATGTTATTAATAACGCAATCTGCATATGCTCAGACGGAAACAGAGAGCTTGGATGCCTTCATAGGAATGCAATATGGATTAAGTGTACTTATTCCTATCGTTGCCCTCATTATTCTTTTATTACTTTTGCTTATTTATATATTTCGCATCATCGCAAGAGCTACATTTATACGATGGGCCTTCAGCGTCATTATTGCTGGTGCAGCCTTTTATATTAGCCACATATTATTTTACCTCTACTGACAAGAGCACCCCATGAAATCACAAGAGCAAAAAGAATTCCCCCTATTCAAAGGAGCAACACGTGTTCCAACGATATGGGGTGTCCCCATGATGCCATTTATCGTTATGGTTATGGGGGTCGCTGTTATTGCCATGACAGTAAGTATCTTTTTGTGGATTATGGCGCCTCCATTATGGTTCATTATGGTGCAAATTACTAAAAACGATGATAAGGCGTTTCGTATCTGGTGGTTATGGATCGATACTAAATTTCGCAATCGTAACAAAGGTTTTTGGGGCGCATCAAGTTATAGTCCCTCTGATTATAGTAAAAGGAGATAAACATGACAGCTGTTGAAAGCAGCAAACGCCTTGCATCAGAGGCACCTGTAAGCCTATTTCTACCTTATTCACATCATATTACAGATACGATTATTTCTACTAAAAATGCGGAATATTTGTCAATTTGGAAAATTGACGGGCGTTCGCATCAAAGCGCTTCAGAAGAAGATATTTTTCAATGGATAAAAGAGCTTAACAATACTCTACGGGGTCTTGCATCAGCCAATTTATCATTTTGGACGCATATTGTGCGCCGCCGTGTTTATGAATATCCTGATTCAACATTTGATCAAATGTTTTGCTATCAACTTGATGAAAAATATCGACAAAGCTTTACTGGTTATAATTTGATGGTCAATGATTTATATCTGACTGTCATTTTTCAACCGATAGCGGATAAAATTATGTCGTTCTTTTCTAAACATGAACGTGAAACGCTTGATCAAAAAAAGATGCGACAAGACACATGTATCAAAGAACTCAATGACATCAATCGTACTTTAGGCCAATCTTTAAACCGTTACGGTGCAGAACTTCTTGGTGCTTATGAAAAAAATGGGCATGCTTATTCTTCTGCACTTGAATTCCTTGGAATGCTTGTCAATGGTGAATATCGCCCTATGCCAATTTGCCATGACCGTTTTGCTGACTATATGTCTGTCAATCGACCTTTTTTCTCAAAATGGGGCGCTCTTGGTGAACTGCGAACAACCAGTGGAATGCGTCGATTTGGAATGCTTGAAATTAAAGAATATGATGCAACAACCAAACCAGGACAATTAAATGTTTTGTTGGAAAGTGACTTCGAGTTCGTATTGACGCAGAGCTTTTCAGTGCTCTCCCGACATGCTGCTAAAGACTATTTACAACGGCATCAGCGTAATCTTATTGATGCACGAGATGTGGCAACGAGCCAAATTGAACAAATTGACGAAGCACTAAACCAGCTTATCAGTGGGCATTTTGTCATGGGAGAACATCACTGCACATTGACGATCTATGGTGATACAATTCAACAAGTTCGCGACCATATGGCCAAAGCAAGTGCAGCATTACTAGACGTTGCGGTACTGCCCAAACCTGTAGACTTAGCGATAGAGGCTGGCTATTGGGCACAACTTCCTGGCAATTGGAAATGGAGACCACGTCCTGCTCCGATTACATCATTGAACTTTTTGTCATTTTCATCTTTTCATAATTTTATGTCAGGAAAACCCACTGGCAACCCATGGGGACCAGCCGTCACAATTCTTAAAACAACCAGTAAAACACCGCTTTATTTCAACTTTCATGCCTCCAAACTTGAAGAGGACTCGACAGATAAACGTTTACTTGGTAATACCGCACTTATCGGACAATCTGGTTCCGGTAAAACCGTGTTACTCGGCTTTTTGTTAGCACAAGCACAAAAATTTAAGCCGACAACTGTTGTTTTTGATAAAGATCGTGGCATGGAAATTGCCATTCGGGCGATGGGTGGAAAATATTTAACATTCAAGCCAGGCAGAAAAAGTGGTTTCAATCCTTTCCAACTCCCACCCACACAAGAAAATCTTATTTTTCTGAAACAATTTGTTAAAAAATTGGCAGAAGCTGGTGGTGAAGTCACGCATCACGACGAAGAAGAAATTAACAAAGCAGTTATGTCTGTTATGAGTGCTAACATTGACCGATCACTCCGTCGTTTGTCCTTTCTAGTACAATTTTTACCAAATCCACGTTTAAGTGATTATAATGCTCACCCATCTGTTCATGCTCGCTTACTAAAATGGTGTGAAGGTGGTGATTATGGGTGGTTGTTTGATAATCCCCATGATGCTCTTGATCTCTCAACACATCAAATTTACGGCTTTGATATCACGGAATTCTTAGATAATTTTGAAACTCGCACTCCAGTGATGATGTATTTGCTTTACCGCACAGAAGGCATGATTAGCGGACAGCGGTTTATGTATATCTTTGACGAGTTTTGGAAGCCTTTGCAAGATCCGTACTTTGAAGATTTAGCCAAAAATAAACAAAAGACCATCCGTAAACAAAATGGTATTTTTGTTTATGCAACACAAGAGCCTAGCGATGCCTTGGAAAGTAATATTGCCAAAACACTCATTCAACAGTGTGCAACTTACATTTTTCTAGCCAATCCCAAAGCAAATTATGAAGATTATACAAAAGGCTTTAAACTAACAGATGCCGAATTTGAACTCGTTAAAGGACTTGGTGAGTTTAGTCGCCAATTCCTCATTAAGCAGGGTGATCAATCTGCGCTTGCAGAACTGAATCTTGGTAAATTCCATCTAACACGCGATGGAAAAACCATCGAACACGACTTTAGTGACGAGCTCTTAGTGTTATCAGGAACGCCTGATAACGCAGAGTTAGCCGAAAGCATTATCGCAGAAGTTGGTGATGATCCGGCAATATGGTTACCAATTTTCTTACAGCACGCAAAAAATGACAGGAGGGAAACATGAAAAAAAAGGTCATTTCAATAGTAGTTGTAATAACTTTAGGGGTTTCAAACCCAGCGATGGCTTGGGTTTGGGGCGCTGGGTCGGCGGATTTATCGGCATCCGTTCCAACGAAGTGGCCCAATTTTTTTGGAAGTTCATCTTCAAATACATCAAAGTCTAAAAAAACTCCACAGCAAAAGAAAGCGCCACCTGATGCCCAACTTCTCGATATGCTAAAAAAACACCTTGAGGAAGTAAAAAAGATACACGAGTCTATAACGGGAAGCCAAAAATTCGACACTAAAAAACTTAAAAATGTACAAACAGATCACAGTAGCTTTTTTCTCAAAAATCCAGAGAATCTCTACAATAGAAATAAAACTTCTGCTCTATCTACATCACTTGAAAATATTTTAAAAGAAGAAGAAATTCCTGTCACTATCCATGAATCTAGCAGTTTTATCAACAAGCGTATCCAATATGCAGCCATCACTGATAAAGCCGTAAGTTTAAAAACTTTTCAAGAAGCAAACAATCGTTTTCAGCAAATTGAAGAACTATTAAACGAGATCACGACAACAAAAGATCTAAAAAGTATTGCCGAGTTACAAGCACATATAATTGGAATGCTTGCTATGCTACAAAATGAAACAGCAAAACTACAAATGGTTACACATTTACGCAATGCTGAACATACACTTATCAAACAACAGAAAGATAAACATAACATAAAAATTTTGAATAGTAAAAACACGAACATGCCTACCATAAGATTCATTAGGTAAAGCTTTTTGTAGCAATATTTTGTATATTATTTTTCCTGTATGCTCGTAAAAAGAAAAAGTTAATGCGTAATACTCAATTCTCTCTCATAGATCGAAAAGGTCTACGAAGTTTCATTTTATCCTTAAAAAAATTCAACGAAAAATGCTCAAAAAGCATATAAAAAGTTGAAAATTCGTTAAAGAGGAATTCCATGGACTTTACAGTGTTCACGCAACTTTTCAGTAAAATTGATCAGAT
>NZ_JBHIPQ010000024.1:0-2660 GCF_042196125.1 Bartonella sp. AP280QHHD
GAATGCAGAAATGAACGAAGCTATGAATGAAGATTACAGAGTTGGAGCACCGGTCTTTGATGATGAGAGCTCTTTTGATGCTGGCACTTATGATGGTGAAACGATTGATAATGATGATGTCACCTCTCCAGAGCCGGTTGCACAGCCCGTTGAAAAACCTTCAGAGATTGTTCCTAGTATAGAACAGCAGCGTATGGAGCAACAAGCCAAACAAGCCCGTGAAGCGCTTGTAAAGTTTTATGAACCCCAATCCCAGACGCCAATGGTTGAAGGAGAAGGTGCGCCCCCAGACCTACGTGAGGACCCAATTAGCGTATTAACGTGGATGTTAGATAAGATTCAAAAGCAAGATGCGTATATTAGGGCACAGCAGGANAGAAGGTGCGCCCCCAGACCTACGTGAGGACCCAATTAGCGTATTAACGTGGATGTTAGATAAGATTCAAAAGCAAGATGCGTATATTAGGGCACAGCAGGATGTTCAAAGGCAAGCCATTGAATCCCACGAATTTAATGATCATTTGAACCAGTTTTTAGAAAGTTCTGTTACATCAATTAAAGATAAATACAGTGATTTTGATGCGGCGGCGGATTATCTTTATGAGACGCGTGCAAAGCAATTAAGTGCTTGGTCATCTGTTTATCCGACTTATGCGCAACGGAGCACGATAGATGCGATTATAGGGGATGAATTGCGTACGATTGTAGCGACTTGCGCCCAAAAGGGGGGTAATCCAGCAGAAGAGCTTTATAGGATAGCGCAAAATCTTGGTTATCAAAACCAAGGGATGCAAGCGAATAATCAAGTAGCAGCGCTTCAAAGCCGGCAGAATTCTGCGCGAACCTTAACAGCATCTGGTGGAGGAGGCATGACAGGTCCTATGACAAAAGACACCCTTGCCAATATGTCAGAGAAAGAATTCAACGCATGGATCTCCAATCCGAAAAATGAAGCCCGTTTTTATGAAATAATGGGTGCAGACCCTGATTAGGCAATCAGTTTTACAACATAATCCGCCTTGATGCGGGTTTTCCACCGGCTTTAAGCCGGTTTTTTTACAGCAAAGAAAGGTGAAATCAATGGCAACAACACATATAGGAACCCATGATCCGCAATCGGTGAAATTGTGGTCACAGAAATTAAGCAATGAAGTTTTGAAAGCGACAAAAATTGCCCCTCTTATTGGCAAAAGTTCAAACAGCATTATCCAGCTTTACAACGAAACCCATAAGAGTGCAGGGGATAGTGTTACGTTCAGTTTGCTAGTCAATCTGTTTGGAGATGGTGTCACGCAAGGCGAAACCTTAGAAGGCAATGAAGAAGCGCTTCAATTTATGAATGATCGGTTGGTGATTAACGAGCTTTTACATGCGGCGCGTGTTGCCAATGATGACTCGATTGATCAACAGAGAATCCTCCCGAATTTACGTAAGAAAGCGAAAGAAGGCTTGGTTCGCTGGTATGCCAATCGTTTAAGCATCATGTTCTTTTTGCAGGTATGTGGTTATACAGCCCGTACGATTAGCGTTGATGGTCGAGAAGTGTATATTAAGCCGGTTCATTATGGCTTTAATGAAATCATGGCACCAAGCAGTGAACGGATTATCCGCCCCGATGGGAAAACCAAAGATGAAGATCTTAATGATAAAGCCAAACATAGCTTTAGTTTGAAGCTTATTGATGAAGCGGTTAAACAAGCCAAACTTGCCAATCCGCAAATTTCTCCCGTCCATGTTAACGGTGATGATGTTTACGTTCTCTATTTGCACCCAACACAAGTGATGCAATTGCGTACCAATACAGCCGCTGGTGAGTGGTTAGATATCCAAAAATCTGTTTATGCGACTTCTCGTGCAAAGAACCCAATCTTTGATGGTTCTCTTGGAATGTATAATGGTGTTGTTTTACGCGAAGCTATTCATGTTACCCATGGTGTTAACTCGACAAATAATACAGCGGTAAAAAGTGTGCGTCGTGCGGTGTTCTTAGGAGCGCAGAGTGCGATTATAGGTTTTGGGAAAAATCATAGTGCAACAAATTACACCCTCAAAGAAGAATATTTTGATTATGAACGTGAATTTGGTGTTGCCGCCAAGACTTTGATAGGAATGAAGAAAACTCGTTTCCAAATGCCCAATAGTGCACAAACAGCGCAAGATTTTGGAACGATTGTTATTCCTACCTACAGCGGTGAAGCAGCAGCGTAATCATTAAGGAGGAAAACAAGACATGGCAGATCAATTACCCCCTCCATTACAGGGCAGAAATCTACATACCCAACAGGTAAGTTTCTTACGTTTGAATATCTTACATAAAGAGAAACATCTCACAGAAAAAATCGGGATATTACCCCGTGGTGCTTTAATTACCTCGATAAAAGCGTTTGTGAAGACAGCGTTTTCTGAGACGAAATTGAAGATTGGCAGCACCTATGGCGGCAATGAGTTTGGCGAAAAAGACATCAAAGCCCAGGGCACGCAAGATTTTACGCCAACAGATCAAAAGTCTTTTGTTGCAGATGATAAGGAGATGACCCTTTATGCAACACGGGATAAAACAACTGCGGCTGGTGAGTGTGTTGTGGTTGTGCAATTCGTAACAAATCATTGAGGGGATAAGACATGGCAGATTATTTACCACAGCCCTTGCAAGGGAGAAA
>NZ_JBHIPQ010000025.1:0-43263 GCF_042196125.1 Bartonella sp. AP280QHHD
CCAGAAAGCCTTTCCAAAGTTGAAAGAGCCGCACGTTTTTTGTTTCTCCAACGTTGTGTGATGTATGGGAAAAAAGATTATGTCTCTTTTAGTTTTGGAAGGAAAAAGCCTATAGCATTTAATCCCGAAAAGCTGTTATCAAGGATGAGACGTGTTAGACAGAAGCTTCTTGATACGACGATCTTAAATTTGTCGTGGGAACGGGTTATCGAGCTATTTGATGCACCCGACAGTTTATTTTACCTAGACCCGCCTTATCTTGTGAAGAAGAAGTGTTACAGCTCTGGGAATTTTGTTGAAGATGATTTTGTGAGTATGGCAAAAGTTCTCAAAAGCATACAAGGCAAATTTGTCTTGAGTCTGAATGATTGTGATGCGGTTCGAGAGATTTTTAAGGATTTTGACTTTTTAGAATTAGAGACCCTTTGGACCTCTGGTTTTGCTAAAAAACCACCCCGAAAAGAACTCTTGATTCGCAATAATTGAAGAAAATCATAAAAAGATTTGTTAGAATCAGAAGAAAATATTTCTTCTCTAATAGGACTTTTTATATGGTTACATCTTTTGGTAAAATTTTACGGAAACTTCGCATTGATCACTCCGAACGCCTTTTAGATATGGCTAAGAAATTAGACATATCTGTATCATTTTTATCTTCTGTCGAGATTGGCAAAAAATCTGTTCCTGTAGGACTGGAGGAAAAGATCATAGAGCTTTATGGTTTAGATAAAGCTATGGCTTCTCTCTTAAAAAAAGAAGCCTATTCTTATCGAAAAAGTTTTACAATCAAGACTTCTGATCCGTTGAGGCATGAAGCTGTTGGTGAGTTTGTTAGAAATTTAGAGAATTTTTCACAACAAAACTTAGCAGAATTAAAAGACGTTCTTGAGAAAGTTTGCAAAAAAAGAGGCGTCCTATAGAGATAGGTTGAAAAATCCTATTCCCTAACTTTTATTTACGCGTCCCTCACTGTAAAAAATATATGGAAAATCAATAAATTATTTTGGATAAAAAAGAACATGGTGCCCAAAAGAGGACTCGAACCCCCACGCCTTACGGCACAGGTACCTGAAACCTGCGCGTCTACCAATTCCGCCATCTGGGCTTATAAAATTCATCTAAGCGCATGAAGCAACTCTGTCAATAAAATTATAGAATTTATTTTTTCAGCTTAAAACGATAGCATTGAACTTTTGAGGGAGATCATGATTTTAGAAGTTTAAGGTGTGAGGACTGTCTTTGATAAAATTGTTGAATCCGGATTAAATGTGTAAATAATAGGAATGCCGGTCGCTAATTCTTGAGATATAATTTCCTCACCGGAGAGACCTTCAAGCACCATAATAAGAGCACGAAGAGAATTTCCATGTGCTGCGATCAAAACAGTTTGGGAGCGCAAAATATAAGGCTGGATATGGTAAAGATAATAAGGCCAGATGCGTGCACCGGTATCGCGTAGGCTTTCTCCATTCGGCGGCGCAATCGTATAGGAGCGGCGCCACATTTGCACTTTCTCCTGCCCCCATTGTTGGCGTACTTCATCTTTATTTAAACCAGAAAGATCACCATAATTACGTTCATTTAATGCGGGATTTTTTATCACTTCTAAATCTGATTGTCCCATTTGCTCTAAAATGTGCTGAGCGGTTTTTTGAGCTCGCTGTAAGGCAGATGTATAAGCGATATCAAACCTCAAACCATATTCTTTCAGTTTTTTTCCTGCTGCTATCGCTTCTGCATGACCTTTTTCTGTTAAATCGGGATCTTTCCAACCGGTAAAAAGGTTTTTGAGATTCCATTCACTTTGTCCATGACGAATTAGTGTAAGTATGCGTCCCATTATAAATTGCCTCTATTCTATTGATTACTTAAAATTCATCGTTCAATCCCAAAACATCGAACATTGAATAAAGACCGCTTTCATGATTTTGTGCCCATAAAGCTGCTTTTAATGCGCCATTGGCAAAGATAGAGCGTTCTTGCGCTGTATGTGAAAGAACAATGCGCTCATTGGAACCAGCAAAAATGACACTGTGTTCTCCAACAACTGTCCCACCACGTGAACAGGAAAAGCCAATGGCGCCTTTTTTGCGTTTACCTATATGACCATTGCGTTCGTTGACACACACATTTTTAAGCATAACATTGCGGCCTTCAGCTGCTGCTTGGCCAAGAAGAAGGGCTGTTCCAGAAGGAGCATCAACTTTGTTAGCGTGATGCATTTCATAAACTTCGATATCAAAATCATCGGCTTCTAATGCTTTAGCGGCTTTCTTTACAAGGTTGGCTAAAAGATTTATTCCAAGGCTCATATTTCCGGATTTGACAATTGTTGTATATTTCGCAAAATCTGCAATTTTTTCTTCTTCTGTTTTGCTAAATCCTGTGGTGCCAATAATATGGACAAGGCTTTTTTGAGCAGCGTAGTTAGCATAAAGAATACTGGCTTCTGGTTGTGAAAAATCTAAAATACCTTCTGTATTAGAAAAGGCATTTTCGGGATTGTCAGTGATACTAATCCCAAGAGAATCTGAACCAATTAATGCACTGGCATCTTTTCCTACAAACGGTGAGCCTTTACGTACAAGAACAGCACAAAGTTCTACATCTCTCCTCTGCTGGATTGCTGTAATGAGTTCACGTCCCATTCTTCCATTTGCACCAACAACTGTAAGGCGCATTTTTATCTCCTTATAATACTTTACTGTGCAGTATAGGCAAATTCTTGCCTTCTTTCCAATGGTTCTTTTTCTTTATAGAAAAATTTTTTTCCTGCTTTAATTTATCTTGTTGTGCTGTAAAATACTGTTGTTTAGAGCAAGTGATATAAGATCTACAAATTTAAATAGAGATGTTTTTCGTTGAGTGTGTGATGAATATTCCTAAGTAAGGTTTGCTTATGACACCTAAAGGAGATTGTGTATTACTTTACGCTTTTGTTTCTTTCGTTCTTTAAGGGGGGAGCGTTCTTCATGCAAAACAAGATCTCCCAAACAAAATACACCTATGTTGTCAATTCATGCGCTTTTCTTAAAGAAATATTTATCAATTCTTCTAAACTTATTTTATGATAGTGCTCGTGAGTGGTATCACGAGAGAGTATCCATGAATAATATAACATCTATTCTGCACCACTATCTTTATGCTTCATAAATAGAGAAAATTAGCATTATCACGTTTTGTTAGCCTTTAATGTTTTAATAATTCTTGGCACTTAGGCATTTTCATTCTTTTCTTTAATATTCTTTCATTTACCAATTCTATTTGTGACGCATAAGAAAGCGATTTTGATTGTTTTAAATGTGATGAAGGTAATGAGAAAAAGGTATTTGGAATTGATGATTAAAGTAAAAAAACGATTATTTATCATTGTATATAAATATGTTATCCATAAATACAATCACGTAAAAAGAGGGTAAAACAAGGGGCTAACAAGAAGTTGGATTGTTTACACACGAGAGTTGGTCGGATTCTTCATCTTTTAGGAAAGTCAGTTAAAAAAATTGTTATGTTGTAAAAACGCATGATGAGGATTTTTTTATTATAGAGCAAATAGTATATATGTTATGCAATGCGTTTTTTCATATATTGGGGAGACTTGAGGATAACATGCGTTAAGTATTGTTATTTTATTTGCCTAGCTTCTAATGATGCTACAGCTCTTGTATTTAAAGAGAGTCGTTAAAATGCTTTCTTAAATATTTTTTATCCCTGTGCTAATCTTTTTTTGTGACACGATAAGAAAGTATTTTTTTTGATTCAATTATAATGGGTCTTATTCCCTGTTGAATACGATTTAAATCATTATATCGTTTATACGCATGCATAAAAGTTCATAAACCTATAAATATCCTTTAGATAAAATATCACTTTTATTTTTGTTTGTGAGAGAAGGCTAGAAATCAAGATCTGCATAGTGAGCACTTGCAACAATTCCGCGGACGCGATCTGTTAAAAGAGAACGAAAAGAAGGGCGTGATTTAATTCTCATATACCAGTCTTTGGCAGCAGGAGATTGTTCCCAGTCAATTTCCCCTAGAAAGTCAAGTACAGAAATAGAAGCTGCTGCTGCTAGATCTGCATAGGATAAGGCAGAACCGACTAAGCTATCGCGAGAGGCACAGAGCCAATTGAGATAGTTCATATGTGGTAAAATATTGGCACGTGCATTGCGTAAAATTTGTGAATTAGGAGCACCACCGCCGATGGCAAGTGGCATTTCACGTTTATGGATTCGTTCTCGTACGATATGGCGCGTTGCTTCATTTTCGAATTTATTTAAGAACCAGTCATTGAGACGGCGTACTTCCGCACGATCTAAAGGATTTTCTGGAAAGAGCTTATTTTCTTGTCGTAAACTTCCATGTGTTTCGTCTAAATATTCGCAGATAACAAGAGGACCTGATAATGGAACCTCGTGTTCATCGAGAAAAACAGGAACATGACCAGCGGGATTGAGGGCTAGAAATTCGTGTCTTCTTGCCCATTCATATTCTTCAATCAGTTGAGTGGTTACACCATATTCCCCAAGAATGAGGCGTATGAAGCGCGAGGCAGAGGATAGGGGAGAGTGAAAAAGTGTCAGCATAATTTACACTATCAAATAGAGTTGAAGAGAATTCTTTCAAGTAATCATTTTTATAAAGATGCTTGACTAGAAGTACAAGATCATTAGTAGCTGCTAGTAATTATAATTAATAAATTGTTAATGACTAGGAATTGTTCTCTTATGCGATGGTTTGCAAAATGGCAGCACGTAATTCTTCTAAACCGATAGCTTTTTCTGAAGAGGTTACAAGAAGCTCAGGATAAGCTGCTGGGCGTTTAAGAAGCTTTGTTTGTGTGCTCATAATTAATTTTTCCAAGGCATTTGATTTGATTTTATCGCTTTTTGTCAAAACAATGTGATAAGAAACAGCTGCTTTATCAAGGAGAGCAAGAACATCTTCATCATTATTTTTGATTCCGTGCCGTGAATCAATTAAGATATATACACGTTTTAACGTTGTGCGCCCCCGTAAATAGCTAAAAATCAAATTTGTCCACGCATCAACAAGATTTTTAGGAGCAGCAGCAAAACCATAACCAGGCATATCTACTAATGCTAGAGGGGGAAGGTCTCCTAGTTGCCCACTGAATCCATCGGGGATAAAATAATTAAGCTCTTGAGTCCGTCCTGGTGTATTTGAGGTACGTGCTAAGCTTTTTTTTTGGACGAGTGCGTTGATTAAAGATGATTTTCCAACATTGGAACGTCCTGCAAATGCAATTTCTGGTGGTCCTTCGGGGGGGAGAAAGCGTATTGCTGGTACACCACGAATAAAAATCCAATTGCGAGAAAAAATTCCAGAAAGGGAAGAATCTCTTGTCATTCATGCACTTCTTTTTTGGGTGATCTTCTCCAGATGGCTTTCAGATTATCAAAAAGCTCAATTTTAACTCCTTGGCGCTTCATCATGATACCTTGCTGAATGATTGATAATATATTGTTCCATGCCCAATAGATGACGAGACCAACAGGGAAAGAGGCGAGCATAAAAGTAAAGACAACAGGCATCCATGTGAATATCATCGCTTGGGTTTGGTCTTGAGGAGCGGGATTCATACGCATTTGTAAAAACATCGTTATTCCCATAATCAAAGGCCATGCACCAATCATAAGAAATGTTGGCGTTGTATATGGCAAGAGACCAAACAAGTTAAAAAGAGAAGTTGGATCGGGTGCCGCTAAATCTTTAATCCAGCCAAAGAAAGGGGCATGGCGCATTTCAATGGTGATATAGAGAACTTTATAAAGAGCAAAGAATATTGGGAATTGAACCAACATCGGCCAACAGCCTGCAAGGGGATTTATTTTTTCGGTTTTATATAGTTCTATTATTGCCTTTTGTTGTTTGGTTTGGTCATCGGGATACTTTTCTTTTATTTCTAGCAACCGCGGTTGTAAAAGCTTCATGCGTGCCATAGATTTATAAGATTTATTGGCTAGAGGGAAAAGAAGAGTTTTTAAGAGCACTGTGACAAGAAGGATGGCGATACCAAAATTCCCTGTTTGTTTATAAAGAATATCAATGAGGGAAAACATTGGTTTGGTGATGAAATCAAACCAGCCCCAATCAATTAAAAGAGCAAACTTTTTGATTTTTAGGTCATTTTGATAACTATTAATAATTTCAACTTGTTTTGCACCAGCAAAAAGACGATTTGTAACAGTTTTTGTTTCATTTGGGGCAATCGTTAAAAGCGACCCTAGCAAGTCAGACTGATAATGTGTTTGCAAACGATCAAAATAAATAAAACGGCTTGTATATTCTTTATTTTGCGGGGGAATAACTGCTACAGCCCAATATTTATCGGTAATACCAATCCAACCTCCTGTTACTTTGGAAAAAGTCACGCTCTTTTGCCCATTATCAGGATTTGGGTCAAGCTCTGCTAAGGTTTTATATTTTTCAGTTTTGAGCGAATCTCCAGCAATACCTATCATACCTTCATGAAGTAAATAGGTTGCATTTGTATGTTCTGGTGGTGCAGCACGTGCAACGCGGGCATAGGACGAGAGATGTATTGGTTGATCACTTTCATTGCTGATAGAATCCTCAATGGTAAACATGAAATGATCATCAACAGAAAGGGTCCGTCGGAAGATTTGTCCCTGTCCATTATTATAAATTAAAGTGATAGGTGTTGAAGGAGTCAGGATTGTATTGTTTCCCTCTACTTGCCATTTTGTATCCGATTGTGGCAAGGCTTTTGCTGGCAAAGACGCACTTGCAAAACCAAATTCAGCAAGGTAGGTCGTTTTGAAACCTTTAGGGTTTAGCAAATCGATTTCCGGTGATTTTTTATCGACTGTTAAACGATATTTTTTGAGGTGAAGATCATCAAATTGTGCACCAACAAGATTAATAGAGCCTTCCAGTTCATTGGTTTGGATCGCAATACGCTCTGTTTTGGCCAATACAGCTTTCCGGATTTCAGGTGTCATGGGCTGTTCGATGATAGATGTAGCTTGATACGTTGAGGTATCGTCAGAAAAATCTGTCGTGGTAGTAGAAAGGGCTGATTGTTGTTTTGACAATTGCTGTGCGATGACTTGTTGTTTTTGTAACTTTGCTTGTTTGGGAGCAACATGAAGAAATTGCCATGCGATGAGCACCACGAAAGATAAGCCAATAGCGATAAAGAAATTGCGATTATATTCCATCCGTACACCCTTGTTGTTGTTGCTGATGTTTTATTTTTGGTTTTATTCGCCGATTTAATTCACTAATCAAGGATGTAAAAGGTGCATGTAACACATCACGGTACGCTACAATGACATAGTCTGTTCCTGCTTCCATGTGGTTTGTTACACCAACTCTCACGGCCTCACGCAAGCGCCTTTTAATACGATTACGTTTCACAGCATTACCGTTTTTACGGGTAACAGTGAAGCCTACACGTGCAAAAAGAGAATCTTTTCTTTCTGTTGTTTGTTCACGAGATTTAACTTCGAGCAAAAATAAAGGACCACGTCGTTTTTCTCCTGTACGGACAGCCAAAAAGTCTGCTCTTTTGCGAATACGGCAGGGATGTTTTTTCTTCATAAAAGAATATTTCGCAATTTCATTAAATGCCTGCAAGCAGACATTGTAGGTTCATAATAAAAGTTTCACAACGAAGAAACGATGAGCAATCCTCAACGGTTGTGAAAATTTAAATGGTTAAGCAGAAAGCCGCTTACGTCCACGAGCACGTCTTGCAGCAATAATTTTACGTCCTCCAGCTGTGGCCATGCGTGCACGAAACCCATGGCGGCGTTTACGGACAAGTTTAGAGGGTTGGTAAGTACGTTTCATTTATTTAAATACCGCGGAGTGCGGCCCTTCTTAATCTTCGTTTTATGAGTAGTTATGCGCGAGATAAACAATTTTATCCTATCATACGGCTGTTAACCCATAAGGAAAAATATAAAAAAAGTCAATCTTAGATTGTTTTTCTCTCTCTTGAAAGAATACAAAACACCTTATAACTATCTGTAACGCTTTTTTACAATACTGTAGGAGTGTTAGAAAATAACGATTGAAGCTACAGAACATAAATAGCTAGGGCCTTAAAGAATTAAAGAAGGTGTGACTGATTACTGTATGCTCAATTTAAAATATCCTTTAAGATTAAGAGTTTTTTTCAGTTTTTGTTTTTACAAAATTTTTATCAGAATATTCATTAAAGTGGTTGTAGCACAAACGTGATTGATAGGATTTTATAGCAGATTTTATGTTTGAGCTTCTTTATTTTAAGGATGGTTTCATATTTTTAAAGAGATAAGAGATGTATACTTTATAATGCTGAGTAAAGTAGAAAATTATCAGGTGATGAACCTTGTAAGTATTTTTCGTTCTTATGCTTATATTTGCTGGTATTTTTATAGAGAGGAAAGAACATGAATCTTATCACAAGTGAGGCTGTCCGCAACGTATTACGTACAATCAAAGGACCAGATCTTGAAAGCGATATTGTGTCGTTGGGTCTTCTTTCAGAAATATTGATTGCTGATGGTAAGGTTTTCTTTTCCATTACAGTTCCTGATGGAGGTGTGCAAAAATGGGAATCATTGCGTCGTTCTGCTGAAAAGGTGGTATGTGCTTTGGAGGGAGTGAAATCTGCTGTTGTTACACTTACAGCAGAAAAAATAACAAAGACAGCACCTAGTCGAAGAGCAAATCTCTTACCGATCAAAATGCCCATAGAAGGTGTGCGGCATGTGATTGCTGTTGCTTCTGGAAAAGGAGGGGTCGGAAAATCTACGATGGCAATAAATATCGCCTTAGCTTTACAAGATTCTGGTTTCAAGACGGGGGTGATGGATGCTGATATTTATGGTCCTTCGTTGCCACGTTTGACAGGACTTGTTAATCAAAAACCACAGCTTATTGGAGAAAAAAAGATTCAACCTCTTGAAAAATTTGGACTTAAATTGATGTCGATGGGATTTTTGGTTGAGGAAGAAAAGCCGGTAGTATGGCGTGGTCCTATGGTTATGGCAGCTGTAACGCAATTGTTACGAGATGTTGTATGGGGGCCTCTGGACGTTTTAGTCGTTGATATGCCGCCCGGTACAGGGGATGCACAATTAACGCTTGCCCAACAGGTACAATTAACAGGTGCGTTGGTTGTCTCTACGCCCCAAGATCTTGCTTTAGTGGATGCACGTAAAGCAATAGAAATGTTCATGAAAGTTAATGTTCCTATTTTAGGACTCATTGAGAATATGAGTTATTTTATCGCTCCTGATACGGGAAAACGCTATGATATTTTTGGCTATGGTGGTGCACGGGCAGAAGCGGAACGTCGAGAAGTCCCTTTCTTAGCGGAAATACCGCTTGATGCAGCTTTACGATTTTCTTCAGATGAAGGAATCCCTATTTTTGTTGCTAAGCCTAGTGAAGAGCATGCTAAACTATATCGTAAAATTGTTGATCAAATAAAAAATCAACTCTTTTGAATGGGGGGGATGTTATAAGAGAGTTTATTAAAACACAATCATGAAAGACATAAAAATAGTCGCTTCTTTGTAAGAGGAAGTTTTAATGTGTGAATGGAGTATATAGGTTAAATAAACAAAAAATTATTCATGCGTTTGGATAACCTGAAGGGGAACAAAATTGAAGAGCTAGAGCTGTGAGGTAGAAAAAAATATTGGACTTGAGGCAAAAAGAAGAAGACCGAAAATAAAAATAATTTAGAAAAATTGTAAAAGGTTGTAAAAAATATTTTAATAATCAATTTTTTCATAAAAAAGCATTTTTTGATGTGAGTTTTCTTGATATACATCTTCAACATTTAGTTTTTTCTTATTGAGATGATAAAAATATTGGTCAAGTCTTTTTAGAAGCATTCATTTTTTGCAAAGTAGCTTCAAGAGCCATTGTTAAAGCATTCTTTCCCCCTTGTTGAGAAAAGTAATTTGACAAAAATTCATTTGTTCCACCCTTTGTTGAAAACTCTTTTTCAAGCAGTGCAAAATCGAGAGATACAGAACGATCCGTTGCTATAGTTTTACGCATTTCATCTGTAAGATTTCCAAACATCATGGTAAGGAATTCTGCTGATTGTTGTTTTTTTAACCCTTGTGTTATAAACCATTGATGGGCAGTTTTTATAAAATTAAAATATACTCCCATAAGTGAACCAGCTGTCATAAAAAGATTAAACTGCTCTTCCTTATCCAGCACCAATGTGCCCCCCAATGCATCAAATAAAGTGCGCAAAAAGGGATGATTGGGATAGATTGGTGTCAAATTTTTGCATTTTGCAACAAAAGGTAATGGAACAGCACGATAAACTTTATGATTAATCCACTCTTCTATTTCTGCTGCTTTTGCCATAGCAAGTACGGAAATAACCAGCTGTTCTGGACGAAAACAAAGAGAGCGCAAAACGTCTTCTGCAATTTGATTGGGCAAGCAAAGAAAAACACAATCACTAACATCGAGCAACGCTTGGTTATTTTCAGCAATCATAACTTTATCATAAGTGCGTGAAAGGCGCTTTGCTGTTTGTGCATTGCGAGGCGAAACAATAATGGAAGAAACATCAAAGTTGCTTGTCATTAAGCCATTCACCATTGAAGCACTGATTGTACCCGTTCCCAAAAAGCCAAGTCTCATTATCTATTTCTCAGTTTCATATTTTAAAAGGAATTTCAATCAACATCTCAGGTGTTTTAACTAACATAAACGCTAATTGAAGAAGCAACACATAACATAGCAAGAATAATCAAAACCAAATAGATTTTGGGCTTGTCAAAGAGAACGGCAAAAGCAGAAAACCAACCAACAACAGCTGCGGCTAATGCAAATAAAAAACCTGGTTTATTCATAAGCACAATATGCATTGCCATTAAACCACCAATAATTAGCGCTCCAAAAATGATGAGCAAACCTGTTGCAAACTTTTCATAATCATCCATATTTCGCTCCTTATAGCGCTCAATTATTACACACTTTTTAACGCATATGCACATAAAAACGAAATGTTTTTTATTGAATATGGTTAAAACGGGGGGTGCCGTTTATTGATCAGATGTAAAAAATGCAGGGATATGCTGTGGCCAACGCCAAGGTAAAATTGCAATTAAATCAAAGCGTACAGACAAAAGGGCATAATCTTTTTGCCGTGCGAGCCAAATATCGGCAGCTGCCTCAATTCGCTTTTCATTCATTCGGGAAACCGCTTCCATTGCTTCAGCCAACGTTGAACGTGCTTTAACTTCAACGATTAACACAAGATTTCCGCGTCGTGCAATTAAATCAATTTCTCCACATTTTGTTTTAAAACGCCTTTCGGCAATGTGAAACCCTTTGCAACGTAGCCACAAAGCTGCCAATTTTTCTGCACGAATCCCTCGATAAAAAGACTTTTGTCTGCGTTTTTTTTGTATCATTTTACGCATTTTTTAAAAAGATTAATCGCTGAAAAAGTTCCTGCTTTTTAAAACCGGTTTTTTTTGCAACAAAAGCTGCCGCTTGAGCAGCAGAATGTGTCCGTGCGCGTTCTAATAGCATTTCATCAATTTCTTGATCACTTATCACATTTAAAGAAGAAGATGATTCTCCAACAAGGACAACAATTTCCCCACGAATATGTGCTTGTTTTCTGTAATTTTCTAACAAATTTCCCAAATTGGAAACATCTACTGTTTCAAACTTTTTTGTTAATTCACGACAAATGGCAGCAGGTCGATCAGCCGAAAAAAGAGTGACCATATCCTGTAAAGTTTCAACAAGACGATGCGGTGATTCATAAAAAATCAAAGTTGCTGGAATCTCTTTTAATTGTTCCAACCGTTTTCGGCGCTGTAGCTTTCGTGCACTCAAAAAACCTGCAAAAAAAAAGCTATCAGTAGGAAGCCCTGTCGGTATAAGAGCGGCTAAAAGAGCGGATGCTCCAGGAATAGGAATAATTTTATGACCAGCTTTACGGGCCTCTTCCACCAATCGAAATCCAGGATCAGAAATAAGTGGTGTTCCGGCATCTGAAACAAGTGCTACTGTTTTGTTTTCTGCTAAAGCCGCTAAGAGCTTCGGACCCGCTTTTTGCGCATTATATTCATGATAGAGAAAAGGTTTTTTTTGAATACCGTAACGTTCCAACAAAACACGTGTTACTCGCGTATCCTCACACGCTAAAATATCAATTCCTGCAAGTACTTGCAAAGCACGAAGCGTAATATCTGCAAGATTTCCGATAGGTGTTGCCACAAGATAAAGCCCTGATTCTATAACGGGTGCAGAATAAGCATGCGCACCTATAAAATATGCTTTTTCACACATGCTCTTTTCTTTTCATTAAATTCTCCTCACCACAAGATTTTTATCCATACTCATAAGCCATTTTAGCTCATTTTTTACCAGCACATTTTTTATCATTACAAAGGCTTACCTTATTCGAATAATCGATTACACTACAATAAGATAATTTCATATTTAATATCTTAATTTAACATTATTATCTATTTTGATCCGCGTTATTTTTTCCAGTAAAACAAATTCCAAATGTAACCAATATTCTATCTACCCCATGATTTTCTATAAAGTTTTTCCTTCGAGAACCAAAAAACAATTTTACCCAATGTTATAATCTCATGCTTGTTTGTGCTCTTTTAAAAGCTAAGCTTTTTAGATTATTTCCATAACGCCGATTTTTCAAATATTCTATTGATATCCAAACTGTTTTTCTGAGCAAATGTAAACAGCCCCTTTTGAAACACATACAGTTAACTGGCAGCTGACTTGATCAAATATAAGCTCTTATCAGCAAAATACTTTATTTTTTCATATTCTCTACAGCTTTAACAGTATACAGTATAATGAGTACCTTAGAAAAGTTTAAGGCTAAATTTTATCTTAAACATTTGATTTATAATAGAAAATTTATTATTTTGCCTATTAATTAGGAGCTTTAAATATCGTAACATTATCTCAGCTCTTCTTATAGTCAATTAATCAAAATCATTTTTGTGCATCTTGAAACCTCCTTAAAACAAAGATTATCGCCTCATTGGAGATCGCAGAGAAAATAATGCTGTTAGCTTGTACTTTTTATTTCATAAATATGGAACTGTTCGTTCACAGGATTGCGTTATACCTTTTTCGGATAGTGTCGCAAAATTATTGTTTGATATGAGAGCTATCTCTTAAAAACAAGCCCATGATTGAACAACACAAGTCTGCTTTAATTTTGGATACCTTATTTTTTCTGAAGGATATGCTCCCATAAAAAACGTAAGTTATAAAAGCGGGGACAATACGTTATTTCTTCTTTTTAGAGGATATTGTGATGCTTTTGAAAGTTTAAAAACCAAATGGACAGATGATAGTAAAGAGGAAAACAGGTTTTTTCCTTTCAGGTTTCATATTCTTGCTAAATGAAACTGTATTTTCGTTTCAGAGATTACTCAAATAGAATATGCAATATTTTTGCTCTAGCTACAAAATCTGGAACGGCGTGCAGAGCTTTCATTCATCTTAATCTTTCTTTTAAATATACCACTATGTTCAATTTGGATGTTGATTTACAAGCAACAGCGAAAGCACAAGCTTTATAAACAAACAACTCTATAAAACGCGTCATAGAGTGGTTATGAAAGCTATTTTGGTTTTTATCAGATGTTTTGCTAATAGCGATAGTCTCCATGGCTTGGTATCTGCTTATTCTTACGGTATTTGTACACATTCATTGCAGTATATTGGTAAAGGGCAGTATATTGGTAAAGGTTAGATGCAAGACGATTATCTTTAATGCAAAAATAAAAGGTTAATGTAAGATTTTTTCGTGTCATTATCATTAGAAACATAAAAAGGGCTTGAGCAAGCATGCTCTTTATCTCTTTATCTCGCAATGTTTTTTCTACATTTGTTTGTGGTTTTCTTGAGTGAGCATTACTTGCCAAGTGTAGGAGAAAAAATAAACTTGAAGTGTACCTCCGTAGGTTTTGCTCTTGGCTAGTTAAAACGATTGATGTTTCTTATGAGAGGGCTAAAAGCATTTTGGATCATGTGGGAGAGGGGGTAAAGTAGAACGGGCTTATTTCCTTTCAGATTTTCGAGAACCGCGGTTTTTCCTTTATTGCAGAATTTTCAAGAATATATTCATTATTGTTTTGCCATTTAGATAAAAAAATTTTGATAAAAATATGTTATGTTTTTCTATTGAAAAAAGTCATGTGGTGAAGAGAGTATTTTATATGAGAATAGAGTTCTTTTTACATTGTGAAAGAACGTATGAAGGAAGGTGATTGATAGATTTCTGATCTGGGAAATATTTTTATTCAATGTGTTTTATATATTACAATTTTAGGAAAATGAACAATGATTATACATTGGGGAATTACATATTGGGATAGAAGGGGCCCTCATTGCCTTGCGGACAGATCCAAGTGATATTTTGGTTTGGATCTTTGATATCGCATGTTTTACAATGTATGCAATTTGAAGCGTTGATCATATAAGTCAGATGATCATTATCCTCTAGCCATTCGTAGACAGCGGCGGGACAATAGCGTGTAGAGGGTCCTCCATAGATTGCATATTCAGAGTCTTTTTGTTTTTTTAATGAGGCTATTTTTAAATGACAAGGTTGATTTTCTTCATGATGCGTATTGGAAAGGGCAACACTTGAAAGGCGATCAAAGGTTACAACGCCATCTGGTTTTGGGTAAGAAATGGGTTGAAATTTTTCTGCTGGTTCAAGGCATGCATAATCTTCCTTTCCATGGGAGAGTGTTTTAAATAAGGAAAATCCGAACAGTTGTTGCCACCACATATCAAAACCAGCAAGTTTAATTCCATATTTTGTCCCATATTTTGCCCAAAGCGGTTTGGCATTTCGCACTTTATAAAGATCTTTTCCAATGAGCCCTTTTCGCCATTGTTCTTCGATTTCTTTAACCTCATCATGGGCACGCCCTTGTGCAAGAGCGGTAGCCATTTTATCGGCAGCTAATATGCCAGATAAGATGGCATTGTGTGATCCTTTGATACGAGGAACATTGACAAATCCAGCAGAGCAGCCAATAAGCGCCCCACCAGGAAAGGTGAGTTTTGGTACAGATTGCCAACCTCCTTCGCTGATAACACGTGCACCATAGGAAAGACGTTTTGCGCCTTTAAAGATTTTATAGAGTTTTGGATGTGTTTTAAAACGTTGAAATTCTTCAAAGGGAGAAAGATAAGGATTTTTGTAATCTAAGTGCACAACAAAACCGACAGAAATGATATTGTTTTCTTGGTGATAAATAAAGCCACCGCCACCGGTATTATTGTCTAGGGGCCAACCAGTGAAATGTTGTACTAAACCGCGTTGGTGTTTGTTGGGGGCAATTTCCCAGAGCTCCTTGAGACCAAGACCAAATTTTTGTGGTTCTCGATTTTTGCTAAGATTAAAATGTTGTATCAGTTGTTTTGCAATTGAGCCGCGTGCTCCTTCCGCAATCAGAGTATATTTTGCTAATAAAGCCATCCCAGGCATATAATTTTTTCCAGGGGTTCCATCTTTGTTAAGCCCCATATCACCGGTGAGAACACCAATGATAGCTCCGTTATCTTTTTGGATGATGGGTTCTGTTGCTGCAAAACCAGGATAGATTTCAACACCCAACGCTTCAGCTTTTTTGCTTAGCCAGCGGCAGACGCTCCCAAGCGAAACGATATAACATCCGTTATTTGATAAGATTTTAGGGTGCAAAATATTGGGAAATACTGTGGACTTTTGAGGCTTTAGAAAAAAAAATTGGTCTTGTGTGACAGGGGTTGTGAAGGGATGGTCGTTATCATTTCGCCATTCTGGTAAGAGTGTGTCGATACCAATGGGGTCAACAACTGCGCCAGAGAGAATATGTGCACCAACTTCGGTTCCTTTTTCAACAATTGTGACAGAAAGCTCAGGATTAATTTGTTTAAAACGAATTGCGGCAGAAAGCCCTGCTGGTCCTGCTCCGACAATGACTATGTCAAACTCCATACTTTCACGTTGGTCATGCAGAAGTGCTTTCATGGCTTATAAAGCTTTCTCCAATTCTGGAATAATTTGGTGGAGATCACCTACAAGGGTGTAATCGGCAATTTGCATGATGGGAGCTTCTTCATCTTTATTAATGGCAACAATAATTTGTGCATCCATTATACCGGCTATATGCTGGATTGCACCGGAAATGCCAACGGCGATATAAAGTTCAGGGGCAACGACTTTTCCTGTTTGTCCAATTTGCCAATCATTGGGAGCATAGCCTGCATCCACTGCTGCGCGGCTGGCACCTAAAGCAGCATTTAATTTGTTTGCAAGAGGAAGAAGCAGGGCCATAAATTTCTCTTGAGAACCAAGACCACGCCCGCCTGATATAATAATACGTGCTGAGGTGAGTTCAGGACGATCACTTTTGTTTGTCTCTGCTTTTACGAAAGAAGAAAGATTTGGATTGGGAGCTGGTGTTATTGTTTTAATGGGAGCAGAATTATTTTGGGAAGGAGTTGGGGTGAAAGAAGCGGTGCGAACTGTTATAATCTTTTTATAATCATTGGTGCGTACAGTTTCAAATGCATTGCTTGCATAAATTGGTCGTTTGAAGGTATTGGGTGAAAGAATGGCGGTAATATCTGAAATTTGCATAAGATCAAGAAGAGCTGCTACGCGCGGCATCACATTTTTCCCAGTACTGCTGGATGCTGCCATGATCACATCATAATCCTTTGCTAACATGAGAATTGTATCTGCCATAGGCTCGGCAAGTTGATGGGCTAAATAGTCTGCTTTTGCAATAAGAACTTGCCGCACACCATTAAGTTTAGCACTATTTTCCGCTATCGTTTGAATTTTTTCTCCGCAAACCAGAATATCGATATCATTACTGAGTACGCGTGCAGCGGTGAGTACTTTTGCTGTTTCTTCTGTATTATGATCGGCCAATAAAAGAATTGCCATAAGTTTTTGCCCTTTTATGTGAGTGTTGCTTTTACTCTAGTGGTGAGAATATTAAATGCAGTTCTTCTGTTTTAAGGCTCTGACAAGTTCTACTACATTTGCCACTTTTATACCGGATTGACGGGGTTTTGGCTCTTCAACGCTTAAAATTATTAAGCGTGCTTTCGTATCGACGCCAAGATCAGTAAGAGATTTTTGTTCAATGATTTTCTTTTTTGCTTTCATGATATTGGGGAGAGAGGTGTAACGCGGTTCATTGAGCCGTAGATCGGCGGTCATAACCATGGGAAGGGGAAGACAAAGGGTTTGTGTTCCATTATCAACTTCACGAGTAACTGTAGCATGCCCATTTTCTATGTTAAGATGTGAGGCAAAAGTTGCTTGTCCCCACCCAAGAAGAGCAGCGAGCATTTGTCCTGTTTGGTTGCTATCGTCATCAATTGCTTGTTTTCCTAAAAAGACCATGTCGGGTTTTTCTTCATCAACAATGGTTTTGAGAATCTTAGCAATTGCTAAGGGTTCAAGTGTTTGATCCGTTGTGACAAGAAGTGCGCGATCAGCTCCCATTGCAAGTCCTGTTCGTAGAGTTTCTTGAGCTGCTTCTGGGCCAATTGAAACAAGAAGAACTTCTGAAATTTTACCGGATTCTTTTTGGCGAATGGCCTCCTCCACGGCTATCTCATCAAAAGGATTCATAGACATTTTTACGTGAGACAGATCAACGCCTGTACTATCCGGTTTGACGCGTATCTTGATGTTATAATCAACAACACGTTTGACAGCGACAATTATCTTCATAATGATCCTCTTTGTTTGTATGTTACAAGTTTATAGCAATACTCATAAGAAACCAAATTGTTTAGAATGAAGTCTCAATTTATAACTTGTGTTCTCTTTCGTATAAGCTTTTTTATGTTTACTTGTACTTTCTCGTCGTTATTTTCAATCTTCATATTTTTGGCATTGCCATAATTGCCTTATTTGCTTGAATAAAAAGTAAAAAAATCAATCTGTCTTGTGAGAATATTCTTTTTTAGTTTCTTATGCTTTGTTTATGATGGTGCAATAGGTCCTTTATGCAATGAAAAATTAAGTGAAAAAGATAAAAATGGGGGAATGATTTTGCTCTTCAAATCTTGAAGACAGAAAAATTAAAGATCTTTCTTTCAAATATTTTAGATAAAGATTGGGGAAAATATTTCTAACAAAAAAGTTTTTGGGAGTTCTTAAAGCTCTATTTACTAAAATAGAGCACACTTTCTCATCATTTGTTGCGATTCTTTTCAAAAAGGTTAATGAGGGGTAGGCGTTTGTGAATACGAAGGGTCATACGATCGACCAAGCGACCAAACAGGTTAGGAACGATAAAGTCTTTTCTTTTGTTGAACAGAAAGAGAGAATGGATACTTCTGTAGAAGTAACGATGTCGGATATTGCTCAAAAATTACGCACCGTTTATGCGCAAATGCAAATGAAGCATTCGCCTCGTTCTTTAATGCAGCAGAGTTCTGTAGAAGAGCATTTTAAATCTTACTTAGATGATATTAGTCGGGCCATTTTGGCTGAACATTATATACGTCGTCAAAGAGAAAAAAAGCTTTTCCAGTCTTTAGAGCAGATTAAAACAATTGTTCAAAGTTTGCAGAGTGAAAAAAAAAGCTTAGAAGAAGCAGCGGTAACACGACGGGTGTCTCGTTCAAAATCACCTGATTCTGTTGTACAAAAACTTGCTCACATGGAATGTGAGGGAAATCAAGAACGCTTATTACTTCAAAAGGTGCAAAATTATTCGAAAGAAAACAGCATAATTTCACTCCAAACAAATGTTGAAAATACGTTGCAGCAAGAAAATAGAAGCCCTTTGCCCAGTGATGCTCTGCAATCTTCTTTTAAAAAGGTTGAGGGAGTAGTGAAGCATGCTGTGATAAAAGAAAAGGGGATGATGGGTGCTCAGGCATCTAATCATTGCATTGAGAATGATTTTTCTTCTTTAAGGACGCAGTCTCGGGAACATGTGTCGTTTTTATCTTATTTGCTAAAAAAAGGTGTTCTTTGTTTTTTAACCGTTGCATTTGTGGTAGCGATAACGTTATGTTTTTATAGCTTTTTAAAAGGAGCTCGTTTTTTTTAATTTTTATGATGTTGATGTTAATAGATGTGAAATGTATTGCGCATTCGTGTTTGTGCGGAAGCTATAGCAACTAAAATTATCCTTTTAAACACGCAACAGAGATTATTGGAAAAGAGGATAATTGGAGAAGGATTCTCTAATTGTAAAAAAACCTCAAATTATCTTGAAGGTTCTGTAAGTGAGTATTTATTTACCAATTGCTGAAATGTCACTCAATATGCTGATCTTGATTGGTATGGGAGTCGTTGCTGGTTTTTTTTCAGGACTTTTTGGAATCGGTGGTGGGTTTCTCATCACGCCGTTATTGATTTTTTATAATATTCCTCCTGCTATTGCTGTTGGAACAGGTGCCAACCAGATGATTGCTTCATCTGTAACAGGAGCAATTACACATTTTAGAAGACGTACGCTCGATATTAAACTTGGTATTCTTTTGGCGATTGGAGGAGGGATTGGTTCTTTAATCGGGATTCAGGTTTTCTCTGTTTTGAAAAAGTTAGGTCAATTAGACTTAATGATTTCGCTTCTTTATGTGATTCTTCTTGGAAGTGTAGGAAGCTTGATGATCGTTGAAAGTTGGTATGATATGATGCGCAAGCGTAAGGCAGGAAAAGCCAATATTCGTCTTGCTGGTCGACATAATTGGATTCATCGCTTACCCTTAAAAATGCGTTTTCGGACATCTATGATATATGTTAGCATTATTCCAGTTTTAGGGATTGGTCTCATTGTGGGGTTGTTGTCTTCTATTATGGGAATTGGTGGGGGGTTCTTTATGATACCAGCATTGATTTATCTTCTGCGTGTTCCAACCAGTGTGGTGATTGGGACTTCACTTTTTCAGATTACATTTGTGTCTTCTTTCACGACAGTTTTGCAAAGTATGACTAATCAGTCCGTTGATATTGTCTTGGCTTTTTTGTTAATGCTTGGAGGAAGTATTGGTGCGCAATATGGAACACGGGTTGGACGGAAGTTAAAGGCTGAACAATTGCGTATGGCACTTGCATTTTTAGTGCTGATTGTGTGTATGCGTCTTGCTTTTCAATTATTTATACGCCCTGATAATCTTTTCTCTCTGGATATTCTTATGAGATAAAAATGGGTAGATTATTTTCTTTATACATCATTACAGGTTGCTTTTGTTTTATTTCTTTTTCTACATGGTCACATGTTGGGACGCCAGCTACATTCATTGATCAAGTTGACCACGAAACTGTCCAAATTATTGTAACAACGAATACGATTACTGTGGATGCAAATTTTGCTGGTCGTGATCTTTATATTGCTGGTGTTTTAGAAAATATTGATCCGTTATATTCTCGACAGAACCGTTATGATATTGTTGTAAGCTTAGAGGGACAAGATCGGACAATGGTGATGCGAGAAAAAAAACGCAATGCCGGTGTATGGGTCAATACAGATTCTCTTATTTTTAAAAAGGTTCCTCTTTTTTACTCTATGGTCACAACACGTGAAATTGACGATATTACGAGCATTGAAGATTATAAACGCTTAGGGTTAGGATTACTCTATTTGCCATTGCAGACGGATGAACAAGATCAGAAAAAAATACAAACCTTTCGCGATGAACTTATAAAATTGCAAAAAGCTAAAAGCCTTTATTATGAGGAAGTGGGTGGGGTTCGTTTTGGTTCTGACACACTTTTCACAGCGCATTTTCGTTTGCCAGCAAATATCCCGGTTGGACATTATAAAGTTCGTGCTTATCTTTTTCGTGATGGACAGTTTATTGATAGTGCAACAACGACTCTTGAAATTGTTAAAGCACATATCACCTATACAATTTTTTATGCAGCGCACAAGTATCGTTTTTTATACGGTATTGTTGCAGTGATTATTGCTATTACTACAGGATTTTTATGTCGTTTGATTTTTCGAAAAGATTAACGCAAGGAAAATGTTAAGGCTTTTATTTTTTATGAAAAATTCGTAAGATAAGAAAAATAGGCACAACAACAATAGCTCCTGTCATAGTTATATGGAAGAAATTTGTAAGCGTTATAAATCCTGCTTCCCATAGTGATTGAAAAAAATCTACTATTTTTTGTATGAGGTTTCGAGGTGTCCATCCCAAAAAATTCATTACGATGCCAATGAAGAATGAAAGAATAAGCAATTTTAGACTAACGCGGCTTAATTTTTCTCCAAGAAACGCATGAAAAGAATTTAATAATTTTTTTTTTCGCTTCATTCTAAGATACTTTCGAAGATCGTGTTTTTTATTGTATTATCATAGTACAGCGATGTTATTATCATAAAGGAAAAACATTTTTTTATTTTTTCTTACTTTTTTGAGTTTATCACCTTAGTCTGGTTAACGGTGCTGGTTTTTGAAATATACACATGTTTTATTGCATTTTTTGCGATATTTTCATGGCGCTTCTTTTGTTAAATGAAGGGATATCCTTTCGTCTCGAGAATTTGTAGAGAAATTTTATAACGTTTCGATGTTTCACATCAGAGTGAGAGTTGTAGTATATTGAAGATTTTGTAACGAACTTATTATTATCGTGTATAGAAATAATATTTCAAGACAGTTTACTTAAAAAAAGACTATCTATTCTAATAAGGGTGTGCTTATATAGGTATTATATTTAGATATTTCAACCTTAGTGCATTGAAAAGATCTTTTTTCTGAAAAAATGTAAGCAATGAATTGAGTGTTGTTAAAGGAGCAAAGATATTAAAAATACGATGTGGAAAAAAGTTTTGTTATGTATGGGTGCGTAAAGGAATATCAGGGGGAGCCCATGCTCCTTTTATTTAGAAATAAAATATAATTTACAAGCTGTTATTTGGCAGAGGATTATGGAAAAATTCAAAATTCCTCTTGTAGGGGGAGGAGGTCATGTCGGTTGATGGGTGAATTTTCCTGTTTTGTTAAAATGTCAAATTGTTAGTAGAGCTCTTTGTTATTAAGGCGCTTAAGCTAACAAAGAAGAGTCTTTTGATGGCATAAAAAGGCGAGAGGAAAGAAGAGACAAGCTTACCCGACAAAAGAGAGAAAGTAGTGGTTTTATAGTCTTCAATCGTAGGCGTTATGACATCATGAATAGGCTCTGTTATGGGGAGCATTCATTGTATGTCAGAGTGTTTGTTGTTGCATGTTTTGGTTTGTCTTGGCTTATAGCCATGGGTAGAAGTCCGTGGTTGGTAAGTGGTGTTGTTTGAAGGTTTTAATAATACTTTGTTTGAGGCGCTTATGGATCATCTAACCTTATTATTAAGCATGTGCTTGTTGTGTGGGAAATTTATATAGTAAACTTTAAAAGGAAAAGTCTATGAACTTGAAGAAAAAAATATTACAAAATAGCAGCTCTCTTGTTTCTGCTTTTATAGCTTTGGCGATGGTTGCACAACAAGTTTCAGCAAAAACACCCGCTGATACCCTTGTGATGGCTTGGAATCTTGATGCAATTAGTACATTTGATCCCGCACAACTTAATGATGTTTATGGAAGTGAAATTGTTCGCAATGTTTGTGATAATTTGGTCAGTACTGCGACAAATGATCCTGCTAAAATGGTTCCCGCTTTAGCAACACATTGGGATGTTTCAGGTGATGATCACAGTACAGTGATTACTTTTCATTTACGTGATGGTTTGAAGTTTAATGATGGTCGATCAGCCAATGCCAATGATCTTCTTTGGAGTATGAAGCGGATTGTCAAATTGAAGATGGGTAATGCGGCAATTTTTAATGAATATGGAATTGCAGAGCAAAATGTTGATGATGCTTTGCAAGCCCCAGATAAGAAAACAGTGGTGATGAAATTTGATAAGCCTTATCCAGCAGAGCTCATTCTTAATAATATTGTTGCAAGTCCGGCAACAGCTTTGCTTGATCGTCAGACAATTATGAAGCATGAAAAAGATGGCGATTTTGGAAATCAGTATTTGAAAAGTCATGCTGCTTGTGTTGGTCCTTATCAGTTAAAAAGTTGGCGCTCTGGAGAAGCTCTTTTGTTGCGTGCAAGCTCTCACTATTGGGGACAAGCGCCTAAACTGAAGCAGATTTTAATTCGCCATGTTGCAGAGCCCGGAACACAACGTTTGTTGTTGCAAAAACATGATATTGATGTTGCTCGTGATTTGACCCCTGAAGATCTTGCAGATCTGCAAAAAACAACAGATGTTAAAATCGAAGAAGTGTTAGAACCATCTATGATGTACTGGGGATTTAACATGACAAATCCTATTTTTGCTAAGGAAAAAGTACGTTTGGCGATGCGTTATCTCATAGATTATGAAGGTCTTGGCAAGAAGCTTCTCAAAGGTGTTGGTGTTCCACGGGCCAGTTTTATTCCTCTTGGCAACTTTGGGGCTTTAGATGAAAAAGAAGGGCAACCCTTTAAACTTGATATTGCAAAAGCTAAGCAGCTTTTAGCAGAAGCTGGTTATCCGAATGGGTTTGAGGCAAATTTTCTCGTATCAAATGCTCCTTATAGGGTGTTGCTTGCTCAGTCACTCCAAGATAGTGCCGCAAAGGCGGGGGTGCGTCTTAAAATTGAACGGATGGCCGGTACACAGTTGTTTTCTAAACTTTATGCACGGGCTTTTGATACGATTTTTGTCGGATGGAATAATGATTCTGCGGATCCTCATACTATGGCTTCACGTCTTGTTTATAATCCAGATAATCGGCTTGAGGCAAAAAATACCGCCTATCCTAGTTGGCAATATGGGTATTTGGATGAAACGATGAATCAAAAGGTTCAGGATGCATTGTTTCAAAAAGATCCGCAAAAACGGGCACAACTCTATGCTGATTTACAACGTGAATTGATGCAAAAAGGACCTTATGCGTTTATCTTTCAGAAATATACTGTTATCGCGATGACGCCTGATATCAAAAAGTGGGTTTGGAATAGTGCGCCACATATTTTTTATAGTAAAATTGAAAAATAAGAGTGTCTTCAATGCTGTTCAATAGATAAAGGGCATCGTCATGATATATTCGGCGTATTGTATAAATTTTAAGCTTTGCAATGCGCCGAAGATCATAGGTAATGTGTGATATATTGTTGAATGTCTTTTCAAGACATTCGTTTAAAGATATTTTTCATTCTCATTAGAGGTGTATTTAAGTGGATGTTAAGATCGATATTTCAATTTTTCTGAATTAGAAAGTGGTCAATTTATTTGTTAAAAAACTGAGTATAACATAAAGAAACGAAGTGTAACAAATATCGCCGAATTTAGTGGTGCTAAAGGTGCAAAGGTTTTGCGATGTTGAAGGAAAGTTTTGTTATGGGGGTACACAAGGGATATCAGTTTTTTATGGTGTTTATATTTTCTTTTGCTTTGAAAGATGATGAGATGTCATTTGGAGGGTGTTATTTTACGGGGAGTGATGAAAAAATTAAATTTTCTTTTGAAGAAGGAATAAAAGTCGTTGCATTTGGCAAACTAACGAATTTTTCTGTTTTATCAAATCGTCAAATTGTTATGAAGGCTCGTTGTTATTAAGGTACTTGAGCTAAAAGGGGTAGTGCTTTGATGGTATAGAAAACGCCGGAAGAAATACGAGACAAGCTTGCTTAACAAGATAGAAAAAATACAGGTTTTATAGTCTTCAATAGTAGGCGTTATGATATCGTGATTAAGCTCTGTTGTTGGTGAGCATTCATTGTATATTAGAGTGTTTTCCTTTGTATGTTTTAGTTTGGCTTATAAGTGTAGACAAGAGGAGTCATTGGCAAGAGGTGCTTGTTCTTGAAGATTTTAAAGTTTGGTCTTTAGGAGCCTATCGTTCGTCTAAACTTAAATTAAGCACGTTTTGCTGCATGGAGAATTTATACAATAAACGTTAAAAGGAAAATTCTATGAACGTGAAAAGAAAAATATTGAAAAAGGGCAGTTCTTTTGTTTCTGCTGTTCTTGCAATGGGGATGTTTGTGCAACAAGTTTCAGCAAAAACACCCGCCGATACGCTTGTGATGGCTTGGAATCTCGATCCAATAAATACATTTGACCCTGCACAACTCAATGACCGTTATGGAATTGAAGTGGTTAACAATATTTGTGATAATTTAGTCGTTTCTGCTACAGATGATGCGGCTAAAATGGTTCCCTCGTTAGCGAAGAGCTGGGATGTTTCAAGTGATGATCAGAGTACGGTGATTACTTTTCACTTGCGTGATGGTTTAAAGTTTTATGATGGTCGTCCTGCGAATGCCAATGATCTTGTTTGGGGTATGAAGCGGGTTGTCAAATTGAAATTGTCTAATGCAGCAACATTTAATGAATATGGGATTACAGAACAAAACGTTGATGAGGCTTTTCAAGCACCGGATGACAAAACGGTGGTGATGAAATTTGATAAACCTTATCCAGCAGAGCTCATTCTTAGCAATATTTCCACTAATCGCACTGCTGCCTTGCTGGATCGTGAGACACTCATGAAAAACGAACAAGATGGTGATATGGGAAACCGATATTTGGCCAGTCATTCTGCTTGTGTTGGTCCTTATCAGCTAGAGAGTTGGCGCCCTGGAGAAGGAATTTTGTTGCGTGCAAGCTCCAATTATTGGGGGGAGGTGCCTAAATTGAAGAAGATTTTAATTCGCCATGTCGCGGAGCCTGGAACGCAACGTTTATTATTGGAAAAACATGATATCGATGTTGCACGTAATCTGATGCCAGAGGATTTGGCAGATCTCCAAGCAACAACGGATATTAAAGTTGAAAAAGTTTTGGCGCCCTCCATGATCATATGGGGATTTAATGCGACAAACCCTATTTTTGCCAATGAAAAAGTGCGTTTGGCGATGCGCTATCTTATTGACTATGAAGGACTCGGTAAGACTCTTCTCAAAGATGTTGGTATTCCACGTGCAAGTTTTATTCCTCTTGGTAACCTTGGAGCTTTGGATGAAAAAGAGGGACAACCCTTTAAACTTGATCTCCAAAAAGCAAAGCAACTTTTAACAGAGGCAGGTTATCCGGATGGTTTTGAGGCCAGTATTTTTGCCGGTGCCTCTCCTTATCCTTTTGCTTTGCCTATTGCTCAGTCTCTCCAAGACAATGCAAAAAAAGTTGGAGTACGTTTTAAAATTGAACGTTTTGTAGGTACGCAGTTGTTTTCAAAATTTTATGCGCGTGGTTTTGATACGATTTTTTTCGGATGGAATAATGGCTCTGGGGACCCCCATACAATGGCTTCACGTCTTATTTATAATCCAGATAATCGGCTTGAGGCTAAAAATACAGGCTATGCGAGTTGGTGCCATGGGTATTTGGATGAAACTATGAATCAAAAGGTTCAAGATGCATTGTTTCAAAAAGATCCCAAAAAACGGGCGCAAATGTATGCTGATTTACAACGTGATTTTATGCAGAAAGGGCCTTATGCTTTTATCTATCAGACATATGTTTCTGTAGCGATGACACCTGATGTCAAAAAATGGGTTTGGAATAGTGCACCACGTATTTTTTATAGTGCAATTGAAAAATAAAAAGGTATCAGGTTTATAAAATATAAAAAAACATGGTCATGATATATTTGATGTATTGCAAAGCTCTTTAATACTTTGCAATACGTTGAATTCTATCGGGAATGGATTACCATGTTGTGTAGAGAATTTTGTTTCAAAACATTCTATTGGGAAGAGAGGTTATTTATTTCGATAAATTCTACGTATATAGATATTAATATTTGATATTTCAATTTATATGTATAAAAAGTAATAAATTTGTTTGTTGCAAAAGACAGGTGTAACGAATAAAGCAAAATTTAGTGTTTCTGAAAAAATGGGGACTTTATAAAATGTTTTGGTGAGAAAAACTGTTGTATGCGGGTACGTGGGGAAACATCAAGCTACTCTTCTCATACCTCAGGTTACATTCCTTATGACTTAAAATATGATAATCTATAGGTTCGAAGCTGTTATTTGATACGGAGTTATAATAAAGTTCGAATTTTCTTCTGAAGAAGGGTGAAAATGGTTACGAAAAAATTTATTCAGGATCATCAAAATATCAAATTGTTTTGAGGCTTTTGAAGCAATTAGAGTAGCGCTTTGATGATACTTTTTAGAAAATCGCAAGAAGAAACTTGAAAAAGAAATCTTTTTAATGAAGCAAGGAAGGATTTTGGTCTGATATGCTCTGAATTATAAGTGCCGTGATGTCGTGTGCTATCGTGCGTGATAGCTTCATTTTAATCAGATCGTTTTGCGTTGCATATGTTCGTTTGTTCTATACGTATTTGGGAGGGAAGGAGCTTTTGAAAAGTGGCTGCTTGCTTTTAGAGATTTTGATATTTTACCTCTAGGAGGCGTGTTTTCTAAGCATGATCTTATCATTTTTGCATGTTGTCACATGAGAAGTTATACAATAACCTTAAATCTTAAAAGGAAAATTCTATGAACGGGAAAAGAAAAATATTGAAAAAGGGCAGTTCTTTTGTTTCTGCTGTTCTTGCAATGGGGATGTTTGTGCAACAAGTTTCAGCGAAAACACCTGCCGATACGCTTGTGATGGCTTGGAATCTTGATACAATAAGTACATTTGATCCCGCACAAATCAATGACCGTTATGGTAATGAAGTTCTTGTTAATGTTTGTGATAATTTAGTCGTTTCTGCTACAGATGATGCTGCTAAAATGGTTCCTTCTTTAGCGAAGAGTTGGGATGTTTCAAGTGATGATCAGAGTACGGTGATTACTTTTCACTTGCGTGATGGTTTAAAGTTCAATGATGGTCGTCCTGCGAATGCTAATGATCTTATTTGGAGCATGAAGCGGGTTGTTCAATTGAAGATGGCTACTGCGGCGACATTTAATGAATATGGGATTACAGAACAAAACGTTGATGAGGCTTTTCAAGCACCGGACGACAAAACGGTTGTGATGAAATTTGATAAACCTTATCCAGCAGAGCTCATTCTTAGCCATTTTGCCACTAGTCGTACTCTTGCTTTGCTTGATCGTGAGACACTCATGAAACACGAAAAAAATGGTGATATGGGAAACCGGTATTTGGCAAGCCATTCTGCTTGCGTTGGTCCTTATCAGCTAGAGAGTTGGCGCCCTGGAGAAGGAATTTTGTTGCGTGCAAGCTCCAATTATTGGGGGGAGGCGCCTAAATTGAAGAAGATTTTAATTCGCCATGTTGCGGAACCTGGAACACAACGTTTATTGTTGCAAAAACACGATATCGATGTTGCACGTAATCTGATGCCAGAGGATTTGGCAGATCTCCAAGCAACAACGGATATTAAAGTTGAAAGAGTGTTAGAGCCATCCGTGATCATATGGGGGTTCAATGTGACAAACCCTATTTTTGCCAATGAAAAAGTGCGTTTAGCGATGCGCTATCTTATTGACTATGAAGGACTTGGTAAGACTCTTCTCAAAGATGTTGGTATTCCACGTGCAAGTTTTATTCCTCTTGGTAATCTTGGAGCTTTGGATGAAAAAGAGGGACAACCCTTTAAACTTGATCTCCAAAAAGCAAAGCAACTTTTAACAGAGGCAGGTTATCCGGATGGTTTTGAGGCCAGTATTTTTGCCGGTGCCTCTCCTTATCCTTTTGCTTTGCCTATTGCTCAGTCTCTCCAAGACAATGCAAAAAAGGTGGGGGTACGTTTTAAAATTGAACGCTTCGTAGGCACGCAGTTATTTTCAAAACTATCTGCACGTACTTTTGATACAATTTTTTTCGGATGGAATAATGATTCTGCGGATCCTCATACAATGGCTTCACGTCTTATTTATAATCCAGATAATCGGCTTGAGGCTAAAAATACAGGCTATGCGAGTTGGTGCCATGGGTATTTGGATGAAACTATGAATCAAAAGGTTCAAGATGCATTGTTTCAAAAAGATCCCAAAAAACGGGCGCAAATGTATGCTGATTTACAACGTGATTTTATGCAGAAAGGGCCTTATGCTTTTATCTATCAGACGTATCACACGATAGCGATGACACCTGATGTTAAAAAATGGGTTTGGAATAGTGCACCACGTATTTTTTATAGTGCAATTGAAAAATAAGAAGGTATCAAGTTTATAAAATATAAAAAACAGGGTCATGATATATTTGATGTATTGCAAAGCTCTTTAATACTTTGCAATACATTGAATTCTATCGGGAATGGATTACTATGTTGTGTAGAGAATTTTATTTCAGGAATTCTTATAGAAGATGTGTTTGTTTGGATGTTAGGATTGAATATTTTAACTTCTATTGATACAATTTTCGGATGAAATAATGACTCTAGACATCCCCGTACAACGGCTTCAAGTTTTTTTACAACCCTGATAATCGATTTGAAATTAAAAATATAAGCTGTTCTAGCCGGTGTTATGGGTATTTTGATGAAGCTATAAATCAAAAGTTTAAAGATGTGTTGTTTCAAAAAGATTCACAGAAACGGGCGTAAAGAATTGAAAAATGGTAAGTTTGTTTAGTGAAAAAACAGGTGTAACAAATGTGGCAGAATTCACTGTTTCCGAAATAGCAGGGGCTCTAAAGCGTGTTGTTGAAGAAAAGTTTGGTTATGTACGGGTGCGTGGGGAGATATCAGGGTACCGTGGTACTCATGCTTCGGGACATGCTTATTTTGCTTTAAAAGATGATAAGGCACGGTTGGAAGCTGTTATTTGGCGTGGAGTTATGGAAAAGCTCAAATTCCCTCCTGAAGAAGGGATGGAAGTAGTTGCTGTTGGTAAACTTACGACGTATCCAGGGTCATCGAAATATCAAATTGTCATTGAGGCTCTTGAACCAACGGGGGTTGGTGCTTTGATGACACTTCTTGAAAATCGTAAGAAAAAGTTTTTAGAAGAAGGCTTGTTTGATGAAGAAAAGAAAAAACCTTTGCCTTATATGCCTCGAATTTTAGGCGTTGTAACATCACCAACAGGTGCTGTTATTCGTGATATTATTCATCGTATATCCGATCGTTTTCCG
This sequence comes from Bartonella sp. AP280QHHD, assembly GCF_042196125.1. Classification (NCBI taxonomy): domain Bacteria; kingdom Pseudomonadati; phylum Pseudomonadota; class Alphaproteobacteria; order Hyphomicrobiales; family Bartonellaceae; genus Bartonella; species Bartonella sp. AP280QHHD. The sequence continues at coordinate 30,034 of NZ_JBHIPQ010000025.1, forward strand.
TTGCATATTTTGGTTTGGCCTGTACGTGTTCAGGGGGAAACAAGTGGGAGGGAAGTGGCTGTTGCTGTTGAAGGTTTTAATGCTCTTGGTCTAGGTGGACTTATTCCAAAACCTGATCTTATTATTGTTGCACGGGGAGGAGGAAGTTTAGAAGATTTGTGGGGGTTTAATGACGAAGCTGTTGTTCGTGCTGTTTATGAATCTTCTCTTCCTGTTATTTCTGCTGTTGGGCATGAAACGGACTGGACCTTGATTGATTATGTGGCTGATTGGCGCGCTCCAACTCCTACCGCCGCAGCAGAACGGGCTGTTCCTGTTAAGCTTGATCTCGAGGTGCTGGTGGCATCGCTTGATGCACGTTTGCGCAAGGGACTCGCGCGTTATTTGGATTTTTATCGACAAAAATTGCGTGCTACTCTACGAGCTCTTCCGACTGCCGATCAACTTTTTGCTTTACCACGGCGTGGTTTGGATGAAACTTCAAGTCGATTGCAGCGTGCTCTTTGTGTAAGCTACGATAAAAAACGTTTTTCTTTTCATGCACTTGGTGTGCGTTTTTCACCGCGTTTGTTAAATAGTGAAAAAGCACAACGCAATACAAAGGAATATACGGCACGTCTTCAGCGTGCTTTTGTGCGTAGTGTGGAAAAACAACGTGCTGGGTTAGAGGTAGTATCTAGGCTTTTAAGAAGCACTTCATATCAGAATATTTTGGAGCGCGGTTTTGTTTTGGCTTTGGGGAAAGATCATAAGCCCATTAAACGATTGGTTCAGTTTCCTGAAACAGGGCAAATAAATTTACGCTTTTTTGATGGAGATATCAGTGTTGCAACACAAGAACCTGTTTTTTCTAAACGGTCAAAACACAAGCAGATAAAGTCGCCAAGCGATGATCAAGGAACTCTCTTTTAATACGGTTAATGCCATGCTTGCGGAAGGTCTTCTTAAGGGAGTGGATGAAAAAGTTCGTTGCGCATGGGCTGGAACGGATCCACTTTATTGTGCTTATCATGATACCGAATGGGGAAAGCCTATTTTTGAGGATATTCGTTTGTTTGAGAAAATTTGTCTTGAAGGTTTCCAAGCGGGGCTTTCTTGGTTTACAATTTTAAAAAAACGCTCTTTTTTTCGCGTTGCATTTGATCACTTTGACTTTGAAAAGATTGTTCATTACGATGAGCTAAAGGTGAAAATGTTAATGCAAAATAAAGACATTGTTCGCCATCAAGGAAAAATTCAATCAGTGCTTAATAATGCACTTAGAGCACAAGAAATTATAACAGAGTGGGGAAGTTTGTCCCGCTATTTTTGGTCTTTTCAGCCACCACAATCAGAGCGTTATGAAAAGATAGACTTTCAAACACTGTTGGCTAACCCTATGACACCTGCTTCTCTTCGTCTTTCTCAAGACTTGAAGAGACGTGGCTGGACATTCGTTGGTCCCACAATTTGTTATGCTTTTATGCAGTCCGTAGGGATTGTTAATGATCATCTTGAAGGATGTTTTTGTCGATAAATTGGCAAACTGTCTTTTGTAAGAGTAATGATCAATAGGATAATAATTGAATTATTTAATAAATGTATAGATTATACAATTCCACTGTATAAGATAATTGAAATATACAAACTATACAATATTAATGATTTTCTACTGTTGTTGGCACTAAAAACGATAAAGGTATAATTTTGAGGATGAAAAAACAGATGCCAAAAGAAGTGATACCTTAACTGTTATGTATCTGAAGTGAGATAATGGTAATGTCTTGTATGTTTTAAAGAAACATTTAGTACACCAAAACCCATTTCGCGGTGGCGCCCGTGAATGGTATGACAGTAAATCCATTGTGCACTCCATCTTTACGCTTATGAAGGAGCAAATCGGCACCATCACACACTTTACTAGCTCTCAATGTTGTGCAACAGTCTTTGGCATTTGTAATGGTTGAGAAGAGTTTTTTTTATTTCTGTTAATGACATGACGGTTATAATTAATGAATATTTTATTCATGATTATTGACGAATGCAAAGTGGTTTTTAGATGGGGTGCTGTTGTTGCATTGTTTTACTTTGCTTGTATGACTGTCGGTTTATTTATATGTAGGTCGATTGCTCAATGCTTACCTAGGTAATAAAAATAAAATACAGCGATGAAAAATTGAAGTTAAATGACTCAAGCTGCTTGTGTTAGGTTTTATTATCTGATAACTTTCCTTCACTAGAGAGGAATTTTACTGCGTGTGAGCTCCAGTTTTGGGAGGATACTTAAGCTCAGACAGACTGGTATTCACTGCATTGCTTCGTTGAATCTCTGTATGTTTCCGCTGGAAACGAGAGTTCTATTGCGGTATGTTGTTTTCTGTTCTATTTTTATGGTGGTAAAGCAATGATGCACACTAAAGTCTAGAAGGGTTTATATTCGTTATGTCTTTTGGGGGGGGGAAGCGTCTAATGAATTTTGTTTTTATCAATGGGGGATGCATTTTAGTGTATATTCTTTTATTGTAAGCTTTATTTCTCAAAAGATAAAGCGTGGAAGGAATGATTCTTCTCATTTTTCCTTTATCTTTGTTAACGCGTTTGGTTTTGTTGGTAAAAACGTAAAACTTTTGACACTTATTTTTCAAAAGATTAAGCAGCTTTTTGTGGGGGATAGCGTTTTAGAAAAGATATTTTCTTATGTCTTTCTGCTGTTCCAGTGTCGTTTTTGTCATGTAGTAAAGATGCGCCGTATCTTGAAACAGTGTTTGAGGGGGATGACTATTTTAAAAGTTTGCATATTTTATTTTAAATGTCGCCTAAAGGAATAGAATAATGAATTCATAAATTTTTGCGTAATGATTTTTTTAAAGCTCACTATTTTTGGGGCGACAAGGCTTATTGATGATTAATAGAGAACTGATATAGTGCATTATCATATGCAAAGAGGTTATGAAAAGAATGTAATACTGGTTAGCAAAACATATATTGCATGTTCGTTATGGTTTATTGAGACGTAAGTCAATGAATTTATCAAGTAGATGACTCTGTGTAGGTGATTAAAAATATAGGCGATTAGAACGTATTTATTCAATGTTATAATTATAAATTTGCTATATTATTTCAGCGTCATTAATTGATAAAAATAAATAAAGGGAAAAGTTTATGAACTTGAAGAAAACAATATTGAAAAGTAGCAGCTCTCTTGTTGCTGCTCTTATGGCTTTGGGCGTAGTTGTACAACAGGTTTCAGCAAAAACACCCGCTGATACCCTTGTGATGGCTTGGAATCTTGATGCAATCAGTACGTTTGATCCCGCACAACTTAATGATGTTTATGGAAGTGAAATTATTTACAATATTTGTGATAACTTGGTGAGTACTGCGACAGATGATCCTGCTAAAATGGTTCCCGTTTTAGCAACACATTGGGATGTTTCAGGTGATGATCACAGTACGGTGATTACTTTTCATTTACGTGATGGTTTGAAGTTTAATGATGGCAGATCAGCCAATGCCAATGATCTTGTTTGGGGTATGAAGCGGATTGTCAAATTGAAGATGGGTAATGCGGCAATTTTTAATGAATATGGAATTACAGAACAAAATGTTGATGATGCTTTGCAAGCTCCCGATGAGAAAACGGTTGTGATGAAATTTGATAAGCCTTATCCAGCAGAGCTCATTCTTAATAATATTGTTGCGAGTCGTGCAACAGCTTTGCTTGATCGTAAGACGATTATGAAACACGAAAAAGATGGCGATTTTGGAAATCAGTATTTGAAAGGTCATGCTGCTTGTGTTGGTCCTTATCAGTTAAAAAGTTGGCGCCCTGGAGAAGCTCTTTTGTTGCGTGCAAGCTCTCACTATTGGGGACAAGCGCCTAAACTGAAGCAGATTTTAATTCGCCATGTTGCAGAGCCCGGAACACAACGTTTGTTGTTGCAAAAACATGATATTGATGTTGCTCGTAATTTGACACCTGAAGATCTTGCAGATCTGCAAAAAACAACAGATGTTAAAGTTGAAAGAGTGTTAGTGCCAACTATGATGTACTGGGGATTCAATACGACGAATCCTATTTTTGCTAAGGAAAAAGTACGTTTGGCGATGCGTTATCTCATAGATTATGAAGGTCTTGGCAAGAAGCTTCTCAAAGGGATTGGTATCCCACGGGCCAGTTTTATTCCTCTTGGCAACTTTGGGGCTTTGGATGAAAAAGAGGGGCAACCCTTTAAACTTGATATTGCAAAAGCCAAGCAGCTTTTAGCAGAAGCTGGTTATCCGAATGGATTTGAGGCAAATTTTCTCGTGTCAAACACTCCTTATACTTTGTTACTTGCTCAGTCACTCCAGGATAGTGCTGCACAGGCGGGCGTACGTCTTAAAATTGAACGTGTAGCAGGTACACAGTTATTTTCAAAAGTGGATGCTCGAGCTTTTGATACGGCTTTTATCGGATGGAATAATGATTCTGCGGATCCTCATACCATGGCTTCACGTCTTATTTTCAATCCAGATAATCGTTTTGAGGCTAGAAATACAGCCTATCCTAGTTGGAAGCATGGGTATTTTGATGCTAAGATGAATCAAAAAGTTGAAGAAGCGTTGTTTCAAAAAAATCCGCAAAAACGAGCGCAACTCTATGCTGATTTACAACGTGAATTAATGCAAAAAGGACCTTATGCGTTTATCTTTCAACAATATAGCGTTGTCGCGATGACGCCTGATGTCAAAAAATGGGTTTGGAATAGTGCACCGCGTATTTTTTATAGTAAAATTGAAAAATAAGTGTGTCTTTTTAGTGTTATCAAAGCTAAAAAGAGCTTAATCATAATTGCATGATGAAAATATTCTCCCATATAAAGCTCTTCAGTTTTTTTAGGATGAAACTGTGAGGGATGTTTGTGTAGTAGCAGTATATAATTAAGATCGTTTATAGGGAGCGATGAATATAGAAAGTTATATTGGGGAGGATCTTTGTTTATGGTTATAGATTCTCTGCATCCCGAATATAGACTGATGTATAAGAAAATTATTTTGTAGATGCTTAGTTTGATTAAATGAAATTGATGTCTAATGCTATGCTATTTAAGCAAAATCACAATCACTTTGTGTGAAAAGGTAGAAGAATACAAAAGGAAGAGATAAAATGGGAAAACAAAGAATATTGAAAAAAATTTCTATTTTATTAAGCTCAATCATTTTTTTTAATGGGGCTGTAACAACGGCATTCAGTGCCTCATCTAAAGATATATTGGTAATGGCATGGAATATTGATTCAATTAGTAGTTTTGATCCAGCGCAAACTGTTGAGGTTGTGACGAGTGAGTTATTAACGAATATTTGCAGCGCGTTAGTGCAATATGATGAGCATGATCCTACAAAAATTCGCCCTGCTATGGCAAAATCTTGGGACGTTTTAGACAATGGCAAAAGAATAGTCTTTCATCTTCGTGATGATTTAAAGTTTAATGATGGAAGGATGGCTACAGCGCAAGATTTGGTATGGTCGATGCGACGGATTATTAAATTAGGATTAAGCTATGCTCAATCTTTAATGGATTATGGGTTTACCAAAAACAATATTGAAACAAATATTCAGGCTCTTGATGATAAGACTTTACAATTAAAATTAGATAAACCCTATCCTATTCAGCTCATATTGACTGTTATTGGACAATCTTATGCTTCTGCTTTGCTTGATCGGAAAACAATTGAAGCACAGAGTATTAACGGTGATATGGGGAATAAATATTTAGCAACACATACAGCTTGTGTTGGACCTTATAAATTGGTGAGCTGGTCTCCAGGAGATAAAGTTGTGTTAGAGGCGACACAACATTATTGGGGCGATGTGCCTAAAATTAAGCAGATTGTTGTGCAGCATGTAGCGGATTCATCAAGTCAAAGACTTCTTTTGGAAAAAGGTGATGTGGATATAGTGCGTGATCTTTCTTCAGAGGATATTTTAGATCTTGAAAAAAAAGGAGGTCCAGTCAAAATTAGTCGTGTTTTGCGTCCGCAGATTATTTACTTATCGTTAAATAATAAGAATGCAATTTTTGCGAATGAAAAGGTCAGATTGGCACTTCGTTATTTGGTTGATTATGAAGGTCTTGGAAAAACTGTTTTGAAAGGGATTGCTATTCCTCGGGCAACTTATATGTCTTTAGGTGTTCCAGGTGCTTTAGATGAAAAAGAAGGTTTGCCTTTTCAGTTGGATTTGAAAAAAGCAAAACAACTGATTACTGAAGCTGGTTATCCTAATGGGTTTAAAGCTAATCTTTTAGTTGGAAGCCTTAGTTATATGTCGTCTGTTGCACAGTCTATTCAAGCCAATGCACGCAAAATTGGTGTTGAGCTTACAATTGAAAAAATGGCACAAAATCAATTGTTGAGCCGTGTACGTGGTGGAAATTATGATACTGCTATTATGGGGTGGGGGAGTGCCGATCCTGATGGACATCCTGCTTCATTAAATCACGTGTTTAACCCTGATCCAACATTTACAAAAAAGCACAATATGTATTTAGCTTGGCGCGCTGGGTATTATGATGAAAATATTAATAACATGGTGATGGATGCTTTGTTTGAGAAAGACCCCAATAAGCGTATCATGCAATATCGTACTTTACAGCATTATGTGCTAGAGCATGGTCCTATGGTTTATTTATTTCAGACATATTATACCGTTGGTATGGGGCCTGATGTCAAAAAATGGATTTGGAACAGTTATAGACTTTATTACAATGAAGCAGAAAAATAAAAAGAAGCATGTTATAGAAAAGGATTGTAGAACATGCTTAATAAGAGATTGTTTTGTTATATAAAAAAGTATTTGCTTTATGTTTTGTCGCTACAGAGGGGATTTTTATAATGGTTTTGCCACTTTCAGAGACTGAAAGAGCTGTATCAGAAAAGCAGAAAAAATTATTTTTATGGGATTTTTTATGCAAAGGATTGAAACTTCTTATTTCAGTTTTTATCACATTGCTTGGGTTGGTGACGATCACTTTTTTTCTTGGTCATCTTCTTCCTCTAGATCCGGTTCTGTCTATTCTTGGTGATAATATCAGTCAGGAAGCTTATGATGCAATGTATTATAAGCTGGGTCTTGATAAGCCGTTGATTGTCCAATATTGGAAGTATCTTCATAATGTATTTTTGTTTGACTTTGGAGATGCTTTAACTTCTGGGCGACCTGTTCTAGCCGATATTATGCGTGTGTTTCCTGCAACATTAGAGCTTGCAACCGTTGCTATTGTTATTGGCACAAGTCTTGGAATTCCATTTGGTGTTTTTGCAGCAATGTATCGCGATTCATTTATTGATTATGTTGTCCGTGTTTTTACACTTGTAAGTTATTCTACTCCAACATTTTGGCTCGGATTAATGGCGTTGTTAATATTTTACGCCAAGCTTGGCTGGGTTGGTGGCCCAGGACGACTTGATTTTCTTTATGAATATTCTTTTGAACCAAAAACAGGATTTTTCCTTTGGGATACTGCAAGCCAAGGACAATGGCAGGCTTTTGGTAATGTTTTTAGTCACGTTATTATGCCTGCTTTGATCTTGGCTTTCGGTGCTATGGCTTATATTAGCCGTATGACTCGTGGGTTTATGATTGAGCAGCTTAATCAGGAATATATCATTACTGCACGTGTAAAGGGATTATCGTGGGCGCGAACCGTTTGGGGGCATGCCTTTCGAAATGCTGCTGTTCAAATTATTACCGTTGTTGCACTTTCTTATGCTTTTTTATTAGAAGGGGCTGTTTTAACGGAGACAGTTTTTGCTTGGCCTGGTTTTGGACATTACTTGACAAATGCTCTTTTAGCCGGAGATATGAATGCAGTTGTAGGATGTACTTTACTTGTAGGATTTATCTTTGTCGCCATTAATTTATTTTCTGATTTGCTTTATCGCATTTTTGATCCAAGGACACGTTGAATATGACAGTAAGTAATCATCATAAATCGCAATCATCATCTTCTTTGGGTAGTTGGTTAAACGATCCTGTTCCAAACTCCATAATTCAAGCGAACATACAAAGAATTTATCACGCACTGGCTAAGTTTTTTCATAACTTTTCGGCTGTATTCGGTCTGCTTATTATTTGTATTATTATCATATGTGCATTTTTTGCTCCTTGGATTGCTACGCATGATTTTCTTAGCAATGATCTGGGGCATCGGTTGCAGCCACCCTCTATGGCGCATTATTTTGGAACAGATGAATTGGGACGTGATATTTTTAGTCGCCTTGTTTTTGGTTCCCGTATTACTCTTTATGTTGTTTTTCTTACAACAGTTATTGTAGGTCCAATAGGGCTTATTGTTGGAACTGTATCTGGTTATATGGGCGGATGGGTTGATACTGTGCTCATGCGCATTGTCGATATTTTTCTTGCTTTTCCAGGTTTGATTTTAGCTCTTGCATTTTCAGCCGCATTGGGACCAGGGATTGAAAATGCTTCTATTGCAATTTCAATTGCAGCATGGCCACCAATTGCACGTTTAGCACGTGCTGAGACTTTGACAATACGTTCTTCTGATTATGTTTCTGTAGTTCGCCTGCAAGGGGCCTCTGCTTGGCGAATTATTTTGTTTCATGTTGCGCCCATGTGTATTCCTTCAGTGATTGTACGATTAACTTTGGATATGTCTGGAATTATTTTAACGGCTGCTGGTCTTGGTTTTTTAGGGTTGGGAGCTCAACTTCCAAGTCCTGAATGGGGTGCGATGCTTTCTTCAGGGCGGGAATTTATGATGACAAATTGGTGGTTGGCGGCAATACCAGGCTGTGCAATATTATTTGCAAGTCTTGCTTTCAACCTTTTAGGTGATGGTCTTCGTGATGTATTGGATCCACGCAATGGGTAATAAATTATTAGAAGTAGAAGATTTACGTATTTCTTTTCCTACAACGCGCGGCATTTCAGAAGTTGTGCGTGGCGTTAGTTTTTCTGTTGGAAAAGAAAAAATTGGAATTGTTGGTGAATCCGGATCTGGAAAATCGATGACTGGGCGCGCAATACTAAGATTGAGTCCAAAAGCAGCCATTGTTAAAGCTAAAAAAATGCGCTTTGAGGATGTTGATTTATTGGCCGCAAGTGAACCTCAGATGCGAAAAATCCGTGGGAAACGTATTTCAATGATTTTACAGGATCCCAAATATTCACTTAATCCATTAATACGGATCGGGGAACAGATTATGGAGGCTTACCGTATTCATTACCGTGTTTCAAAAGCTGAAGCGAGGGAGCGCACCATATCTATGTTAGAATCTGTTCATATTCGTGATCCTGAACATGTGATGCGTCTCTTTCCTCATGAAATATCTGGGGGGATGGGGCAGCGCGTGATGATTGCAATGATGCTCATTCCAAAACCTGATTTAATTATTGCTGATGAGCCAACATCTGCACTTGATATTACGGTCAGACGACAAGTTTTATCTGTATTAGATGAACTTGTGACAAAATCTGGAACGGGACTTATTTTCATTAGTCATGATTTAAATATGATTGCTGATTTTTGTGATCGTATTTTGGTGATGTATGCGGGCCGTGTCTTAGAAGAGTTGCCTGCTTCTGATTTGTCTCACGCTTGTCATCCTTATACAAAGGCGTTGCTCGCGAGTTTGCCACGGCTTGATAATCCAGTTGATATTTTGGCTGTTCCTGAGCGTGATCCTGATTGGTTGTATAATCCTACGATTGTTAATGGCGTTGAGGAGGTTCCTCATGACAAATTGTGAGAATATTATTGATGTTTCTAATTTATCTGTAACTTTTGGGCACAGGCATAAGGCAGTAACAGTTGTTAAAAATGTTAATTTTCATATTAAGCGTGGTGAAGCTTATGGTTTGATTGGTGAATCCGGATGTGGAAAGTCAACTATTTTGAATACATTGGTGGGGCTTATTCCAGATTATAGTGGAAAATTCCTTTTTGCTGGACAAGAAGTTGAAAAGAAAAGAAGTAAGGATTTTTTACGCTGTATTCAAATGGTTTTTCAAGATCCTTATGCTTCGCTGCATCCAAGAAAAATGGTCCATACGGTTCTTTCTGAATCGCTCAAAATCCATGGAATGGATAATCAAAGAGAGCGGGTGGAGGATGCTTTAGATTCCGTTGGTTTAGATTCTTCATTTCTTTATCGTTATCCTCATGAGTTGTCTGGAGGGCAGCGTCAGCGTATTGCTCTTGCACGTGCTTTAATTATTGAGCCAGAGGTGTTGTTGCTTGATGAGCCAACATCTGCATTGGATGTGTCGGTACAGGCTGAAATTTTAAACTTGTTGAAATCACTGCGCGTGAGAAAAAAGCTTACTTATTTAATGGTATCCCATGATCTTGCTGTTGTTGCACATATTTGTGAACGTGTTGGAATTATGCATAAAGGGATTATTCTTGAAGAGCTTAGCAATGATGAATTGCGTAATCTACATGCGCAACACGATTATACAAAGGAGTTTTTTGAAGCAAGTATAGAGCCTATTGTCCATAGAGAGCAAAGAGCATGATCAATTTTACAGAAGAGAAAATGCAATTTTATTTGTTTTGAAGTTTCTGGAGATGTTTGGCGGCATTGTTAAGAGGGAAGGGGATAATAGGATTTTTTCAGTATGAATTTTCTGGGCAGTGTTTGAGCTGTAATATTTTAAATCCTATTAGAACTTCCATTTTGAAATATATGAGTGACTTATAACATACATCCCTTTGTTTGATATTATTGCATTATTTTTTACTTATCATTTTATGTTCAAAAGTTTTATTTTGGAATTTTAAGCATTAAATTCGTGAGAAATAACAAACGATAGTAATGTTGTATTTTCTAGAAAAGCTTCTCATTATTTTACAATATCATTTTGTTTTTGGTTGTTCTCTTTTTTACAGTTTTATTCTTTATAAAAAGAATTTTTTGTAAAAAACATCCAATGGTCAATGACTGTCTTCAAATATTTCGCTGTTCTCTATTTAAAAAAGCGCTTAAAAACAGCTTATAATAAACCAAAAAGGCAGCAATATGCTGCCTTTTTGTTAAATTGAATAGGCTATTTTTACAGTCTTGATTTAAAACTGATAGAGTATTCCTCCTGAAAAGCTTGCACCACTTATACCAGTTTTTGAAGCTTTTGTTGATAGCTGACATCACCATGAAGGGAGAGGTTAGCGGACAATTGTGGGCCACCTTCAACGAAACTTCCCGAGGGGTCACATTTATAATACTTATCAATATGGAATGTCTGATCATCACCAAAGGTTTTGATTAAGTTTACTTTTCCATAGAAAGACATAGGACGGCTGTTTTCAGTGGCAATGGTTTTTGTCAAACGTCCACCAACACGGGATTATCCATTGAGAAGGATTTTGCATCTTAATGGTCAGATTATCAGCATCTTTAATGGTATCAAACATCAAATGTTGATAGGCAAGCTGTGCCTGCGGTTCGAATGTTACGCCTTGGATACCCGTTGCAAATTGTTTGCTAACAGTTGTGGAGATCGCCAACATTTTTGCATTTTTCAATTTTGTGGTTGTACTAATGAGGGCATTGGTGATCTTTCCCTTTAGGAAGACATAGGATAACAGCGTATCAAGATAGAAACTACTTGTCATGTTGTATGGTTCCATAGGTTGTGAGTAACCATTTTTCCACAGTACTCTTATTTGCATCTTGCATATCTTTTGGGGTGAAAGAGAGTTGCCCGTAGGTTCGGACAAGACCCAAATGTGTTGTAGATATTTTTTCCTTCTGCACGACAAGGTTAATAGCTCCTTGTAGAACAGCATAGTGAAGATTAGCACTGCTATAACCATATCTACTAGAAGTACTTTATCCAATGGCGCCTTTACGCTTATAGCAAAAAGTCATGATCCGTCATTGGGGCAAGTTGCTCTGGTTTTAAATGGTGAAGACGGTGTTCTCAAAAGTGGTGGCGCTTTTGTTTTAACCGCAGATGTTTTGGACAATGCCGGCAGTATTGGCTCAAGTGGTGATGGGGTTGCGCTCAATGTGAGCGCTGATCTGAGTAATAGTGGGCTGATTTATGCCAAGAAATCTGCCATTTTCTCCGTGGATGGGGATTTTATCACTAAGTTTGCCGATGTCATTGCTGAAGACAATCTTATCATCCTTTGTTTAAGTGGAGAGCGGGCTGGTCATGTGATCAACAGCTCGGGTCTTTTAGAAGCCGTGTCAGGCGATATGATCTTCGATGTCTCAGCGCTTACCAACATGCGCGAAGGTGGGGTTGAAGTTAGCGATAAAGTGATTTCTCACAGTTACGTGCGAGGAGAATGGGAAAATATCCCAAATGTTGATAAACACACAAGGATCAAGAAAAATATCGACACTACGATCATTCGTCAGCAGCCTCATTTTACCAATAATGCGGCACAGATTTTGGTAGGGCGTCATCTCACGGTCCATGCCGGTGATATCCGCAATAGCTATAGTTTGATTGCTGCTAATGGCAACATTGAGATGCAGGGTGATACGCTGCTCAATGAGGGGCGTGATTTAATTGAAACAACCAAGATTGTAACTGAAACACGCTACAGATATAAGCAATGTAGTGCCACAAATCCAGCATGTATAGGGCAAGGTGCAGAAGAATGGGATGGTCCTACTTTTACCCAAACACTCAAACGCACTTATGATGCTGTTTACGGCACGATTGAAGCTGGTGGCACGCTTGATGCCAAGTTGACAGGCTATATTGACAATCATGCGGTGCGTGAGGGGGTTGAGCAAGTTGGCTTAAGCTCTGGCGATAAAGGTTTGGCTGGTGTTAAAAACACCGATTTTGACGGTTCCAAACCACTGATTAGTGATGATCGATTAGACGGTATTATCAATGGTTTGAAAGGGCACAAAGGGCTTTTTGCACCAAGCACAAAAACACCCGCACCAGAATCCATACAAGTGCCAACGCAAGATGGGCTTAACTCTGTCAAGACAGAATTGGCTCAGACCCAAACACCGGATGTGCCATTTTTAGTCGAGACGCGTCCAGATTTTATCAACCCAAGTAAATTTTTAGGATCGGACTATTACTTAAAAAAGATTGGCAATTATAAGCCTGAGCACGTGTTCAAAAAGTTGGGGGATGCTTATTTTGAATATCGTCTGGTGGGTGAGCAAATCTTTGAACTGACAGGCAATCGCACTCTTCTTGATGTTGAAGATCCCAATGCTCAAATGCAAAGGCTCTATGACAATGCTGTGGAGCAGCAAGATCCC
>NZ_JBHIPQ010000026.1:0-14266 GCF_042196125.1 Bartonella sp. AP280QHHD
TGCGGCGATACAGGCTGGTGTCCAAGCGCTGATTAACAAAAGCGCTGTGGCTCTTGTCAATAATCGCGGCAATATTGCCGGCGCCTTGCATGAGCTTGGCTCTTCAAAGAATGTTCTCAGCATTGTCTCGTCGATGTTAACGGCGGGCTTAACCAGCCAACTAACCGAAATGGCAGGTGTTGGACAATCTTTGCCTAAAACGGCTCCTCTGGTTGATCGCATCACCCGTGAGGCGGAAAAGAACTTGATCAAAGCCGCCATTGGCACAGGCGTTCAAACGGCTCTTGAGGGTGGCTCTCTTGACAAGAACTTTTTTAACAATCTGCGCATCGCCCTGTCTGATACGGTTGGCAAATCGTTGGCAGAAGAAATCGGTACCGCCAAGGCTGAAGGCAAAATAGATACGGTCACGCAGATCGTTGCCCATGCAGGACTTGGCTGCTTAAAAGGCGCTGTTGCGAGCGGTGCTTGCACAGCCGGTGCTGTGGGGGGTGCTGTGGGTGAAGCCACAGCTATGCTCCAGTTTCAATTGTGGGTGCAAGGCATTGTGAAAGAGGAAATGGGGGATCTAAACGGTCGCACCCCAACTGCGGAAGAGCAAGCGCGTATAAACGCAAAGATTGATGCGCAGTTTGCTGACTTTAGGGATCACACCATTGATGTTGCACGGGCTGCGGGGGGCGTTGCTGCTGCCCTTGCCGGTGGCGATGTTGATGCCGGCGCCGATGCCGCTGGTAATGCCGCTGCAAATAACTTTTTGGGTAGTGCACAACGCGCTCAGATGAAGAAAGAGTTAGAAGAGTGCCCTGATGATCAGTGTCGAAGAGATGTTAACGAAAAATGGTTCGAGATTGATGAACAACAAGATAGAACTTTTTCGACAGGAATTATGACTGGTCTCATTGCCGATATACCAATCAAGCTATACGAGTTAGCTGATGGCGCTGTGAAGAACATGATGTTACAAATGATAATATTTGCTAGCAATCCACGGGGGGGCGTTGAAAAGAGTTTTAAAGACATTGGAACAGGAGCGTCTTGGGTCGTGAGTGGACATGTGATTGATGATGTCTGGGAAGGTGCTGGTCAATTCTGGGGAGGTGTTGAGGATTCCTTTATAGGGGATATAGATTACGTAAAAGAGAATATTGAAAAAGCGGGAGTTGACGGAGCTTTTAATGCTGGTTTTGAAAGTGGAAGATTATCAGCCGGAGTATTAGAAAACTTTGCTGGAGGAGCTGGAGCAGCCAAGGGAGCTATAAATCTTGGCAACAAGGCTGTGATCAAGTTCATTGCTAGGAAAGATTTTGCCCAATTCGCTTCCAAGAAAAATCTTGCCAAACTTGCAGCTCAGGGAGATCCTGACAAACTTGCGGCGAAGAAAGAACTAACTAAACTTGCTGCTAAAGAAAAAAAGCTTTGGTTAAAAAAGAAACCCACTAAATTTACCGATAGCAAATTTGGACAGACAAACAAAGCCTATCAGAGAGACGATTTGTTTGATCCTAACAAAATTGTTAGTTGGACAGTAAAAGGGGAAGAAGTATGGGGCACCAATGTTGAAAGAATGGAAGCAGGAAGAGCACCTATGGGGTTTGATGGCAAGCCTGTTGAGTTGCATCATCTATCGCAAACGCCTGAGGGGCCCATAGCAGAAATTGGTAGTAAAGATCATAACAAATATACTTCCGTGATTCACGCTAATCCAAAAACACATCAATCGCTTATAGAGAGAAAAAAGTTTGGTAAGTGGAGAGAGGAATATTGGAAGGAACGCGCTAAAGGTTATAGAGAACAAAAAAACAGTAATTTAGGAGGAATAATTGATATGAAATGGAGTATCATAGGGATAGATTTTGACAGATGGGGACAGGAGCATCGGCAATAATGCTCTACGGTTGATGAAAAGAGAAAAAAGAAACTTATAGAATAATTTATGGAGAATAATTGATGAAAACCTATACCTTAGATGATGTTGCAGTATTAATTGATAAAGTGAATAAATATGATGATGAGATTATCAATTTTGGTACTGCAAAAAATGCAGTTGATGATCTTGTAATTGAAAAGGCGGAGAAAACTCTCGGCTTACAATTCACATCGTCTTACAAGAGTTTTTTAAAAAATTACAAAGGAGGGGAAATTGGTGGTGAAGAAATCTTTAGTCTTTATAAGGAGTGTGGGGAAGGTGTTCCTGTTGGTGATATTGTTTACCGAAACTTACTCGATAGAAAAGATGGTTTTGCGACACCAGAACAGCTTATCGTTTGTGATGCTGATTTTGATGAAACCTTTTATTTTGATTATACGCAGTTTAGGGATGGTGAATGCCCACTCTATGTCAGGTTTCCATTGGGCGATTGCGAATATTACGCCAGTGATTTTTATGAGTTCCTTTGCAAACGGATTATAGTACACGCGGGAGAAGAGATACCTGATGGTGATCAACCAATTGAAAAGACTGAGAACACTCCCACTCCGCAACCTATCCCTTTTTACAAGAGTTTTTGGAAAAAACTATGGAAGAGGTGAAATTGATAGAGGAAATATGGAGCGTTTATAACGCACGTTTTGAGGATCATCTATGAAAACCTATACCTTAGCGGATGTCATAGAATTAGTTGATAAGTATAGCGATCGTATCAATTTTGGTACTGAAGATGACGCAGTTGATGATCTCGTGATTGAAAGGGCGGAGAAAGCTCTCGGTTTACAATTCACATCGTCTTACAAGAGTTTTTTAGAACATTGTAAAGGCGGGGACATTGGTGGTGATGAAATCTATAGTCTTTATGAGTATCCTATAGGTGTTTCTGTTAATGACATTGTTTTTCAGAACTTAAATGATAGAAAAGATGGTTTTGCAACACCAGAACAGCTTGTTGTTAGTAGAACAGACTTTGGTGAAACCTTTTATTTTGATTATACGCAGTTTCGGGATGGAGAATGCCCACTCTATGTCATGCTTCCATCTGAAGATTGCGAATATTACGCTAGCAATTTTTATGAATTCCTTTGTAAAAGAATTAAAGAAAGCGCGGGAGAAGAGATACCTGATGGAGACCAACCAATTGAAAAGATTGAGAACACTCTCACTCCGCAACCTATCCCTTTTTACAAGAGCTTTTGGAAAAAACTATGGAAGAGGTGAAATTGATAGAGGAAATATGGAGCGTTTATAACGCAAGTTTTGAGGATCATCTATGAAAACCTATACCTTAGATGATGTTGTAGAATTAGTTGATAAATATAATGATATTATCAATTTTCGTACTGAAGAAAATGCGGCTGATGATCTACGGATTGAAAAGGCGGAGAAAGCTCTCGATTTGCAATTCACATCTTCTTATAAGAGCTTTTTAAAAAAATATGTAGGAGGAGAAATTGGTGGTGAAGAAATCTTTAGCCTTTATAAGGAGTGTGGAGCAGATATCCCTGGTGGTGATATTGTTTTCAGAAACTTAAATGCTAGAAAACGCGGTTTTATGACAGCAGAACAGCTTTTCGTTAGCAGTACTGATTTTGATGAAACCTTTTACTTTGATTATACGCAGTTTAGGGATGGAGAATGCCCACTTTATGTCATGCTTCCATCTGAAGATTGCGAATATTACGCTAGCAATTTTTATGAATTCCTTTGCAAAAGAATTAAAGAAAGCGTGGGAGCTGAGATACCTGATGGTGATCAACCGATTGAAAAGATTGAGAACACTCCCACTCCGCAACCTATCCCTTTTTACAAGAGTTTTTGGAAAAAACTATGGAAGAGGTGAAATTGATAGAGGAAATATGGAGCGTTACGCAAGTTTTGAGGATCATCTATGAAAACTTATACTTTAGATGATGTTGCAGTATTAATTGATAAAGTGAATAAATATGATGATGATATTATCAATTTCGGTACTGAAGATGATGCAGTTGATGATCTACTGATTGAAAAGGCGGAGAAAGCTCTCGGTTTACAATTTACATCTTCTTATAAGAGTTTTTTAAAAAATTATAAAGGAGGAGAAATTGGAGGTTATGAAATCTGTAGCGTTTATAGGGATTGTGGAATAGGTATTGCTGCTGGTGATATTGTTTTCCGCAACTTAAATAATAGAAAAAGGGGTTTTGCGACACCAGAACAGCTTATCGTAAGTAGAACAGATTTTGGTGAAACCTTTTATTTTGATTATACGCAGTTTAGGGATGGAGAATGCCCACTTTATGTCATGCTTCCATCTGAAGATTGCGAATATTACGCTAGCAATTTTTATGAATTCCTTTGCAAAAGAATTAAAGAAAGCGTGGGAGTTGAGATACCTGATGGAGACCAACCAATTGAAAAGATTGAGAACACTCCCACTCCGCAACCTATCCCTTTTTACAAGAGCTTTTGGAAAAAACTATGGAGGAGGGGCAAATGATAGGGGAAATATGGAGCGTTACGCAAGTTTTGAGGATCATCTATGAAAACCTATACCTTAGCTGATGTTGCAGTACTAGTTGATAAATATAACGATAGTATCGATTTTGGCTCTACAGATGAAGCAGTTGATGATGCACTGATTGAAAAAGCAGAGAAAACTCTTGGTTTGCAGTTTACGTCTTCCTATAAAAGTTTTTTAAAAAACTATGGAAGAGGGGAAATTTGTGGTGAGGGAATATGTAGCGTTTATGATACAAACTTTGAGATTGTTCGTAGTGATGATATTGTTTATAAAAACTTAAATTATAGAAAAAATGGTTTTGCAATGCCACAGCAACTTATTGTTAGTAGAACCGATTTTGGAGAGACATTTTTCTTCGATTATTCTCAATTTCAGAATGGAGAATGTGCACTCTATTTTGATTTTCCACCCAAGGATCCACAATATTATGCAAGTAACTTCTATGAATTCCTCTGTAAAAGGATTACAGATAATTTGAAGTAAATTTCTTTGTATGGTGGTTTTATTTTCAAATTGCAATGTTAAACCACCATTATTTTTTTTAAATGAGAGAAAATTAAAATCAATATATTTCAATAGGTTAAGATTTTACAGATCTTAAAAAACAACCTATATAAAAATACAACCTATAAATTCAACTAATAATATACGTTTTGAGGGGTTTTGACGGTTTTTACACCTTCAAAACCTATAAGTAATATAAGAAAATGAATATACATAACTCTCTTTAAACAAAGCTTTTGAAAAGCATAAAGCACTCATTTTAGATTACGATATAATCTTTTAAAGGCAATTCAAAAGAAGCCTATTCACTTTAAGATGGGATTTCTTTTTAGAATAACGCATATAAACTGTCTTTTTGAGATTGTATCTAATCAACTTAACAAGAGAGGTATAGATTAATCGCTATGTTCTATACCCCTTATGAGTTTATCATACCCATTATGTGAGCATGCTTTATAAGTTATTCAGTTTCTCTTATTTCCAATTTTGGTAAGTTCTTAACGATTTTCATGGTTTCTAAACTTACGGTAATAACCCTTTGAAATAACTCTAGAGGGTAGGCAGGGTTGCCAATGGTTTCAACAGCATAGCGATTAGCATCATTAACAATGCCGCTCTTTTTATCTGTTTTAACACATTGACGTTCCATAACCCATTCAAGAGCAGGCTTTCCATTGACTATATACTCATAAGCTTTAAGAGGTATATCCGTCATGATGATATTGCTATTATAAAAAACAGTCGATTTATCCTTTTCCTTACTATTCCCAGAAAATTTCATTTCTGTAACGTAGTAAAATTCTTCGGGATTAGAGATCTCTGTCTGTTTTGGATTACCCTTTTTAAAGGTGACTGGATAAGGTTTTACAGTTTCATAATTCACGTGCAAATGACCCAGTTCACGCCCTGCTGTTACGAACTTCCAAAAATCATCAGCACTCTTTACACAAGGAATGCGAGGTAATTCTTTACATAAATTATGCGCATAACGAGCACGGTAATCTTCTGAATGAAGTAGACCGTAAACATAATAGAATAGATCATCTTTTGTTATGGTTTCATTAGGATAAGCGGCTTTAAAATGTGCTAATCCTTCATCAGTAATGGCATCACAGCGTTGTAAACCAGCTGTTTTGTTTTCCTCTATAGAATTTGTAAATAAATGGGATTGTTTCTCACTTTTACTTTTTGAAACCGTAGTATCTTCGTAAATATAGCGTGGAAAACATTGACCTTTTTCTATTGAATCTAAATTAGGCAAATCTTCAGACATAAGAACAGAAAAACCACACCTTGCTCCTACGCCTGTAATTTGAATTACTTTATTTTCAACCGCTTTTCCCATCGGAAATATCCGCGGCATTTGTAAAACCATTTCATTGAAGGTGCGATTATAATAGAGCCACTGTTGTGTAAAAGGACGATATAAACTTTGCATAAGGCATGTAGCTTCAAATTCAAAAGTATTTCCTTTTGCTAAATCTTCTTTAAGAGCGCGGCTCCAAC
This sequence comes from Bartonella sp. AP280QHHD, assembly GCF_042196125.1. Taxonomy (NCBI): domain Bacteria; kingdom Pseudomonadati; phylum Pseudomonadota; class Alphaproteobacteria; order Hyphomicrobiales; family Bartonellaceae; genus Bartonella; species Bartonella sp. AP280QHHD. The sequence goes on from NZ_JBHIPQ010000026.1 coordinate 6,444, forward strand.
TGATTTTTCTCGTATCTGTATTGACGAAATTGTCTACAGCATTTTTACGTATCCTAGGATCAACATGTCCATAAACATTATTAAAACGCTTTACTTCACTGTTATAGAAGGCAATCATATTACTTATGTTTTTCGCTAAAACTTCATAGCTTGAATTGTATACCCAAGCATCACGGCTAGTTACAATACCACAGGAATAAGTATCAAAAAGCTTTTTACCATGACCTTTTTTATAACTTATGGATAAAAATGCTTTAAAATTGTTATCACGTTGACCAAGCCAATCACCATGTTTATCTGGTGTGATTATTTGCCAACCTTGTTTACTTCGTGTAATGCCATCAATGCTCCTAAATTTTTTAATTGTCTTAAGCTTTTTTTCTCTTGTGTGATTATTACCAATATCATGATAGTAAATTTTACAAGGTCCAATAGCATTGGGATTTTTGATAAACAAGGTTACAGCAATACCGGTCATACTACCATTGCCAAAAATATTTTCACCTTCTTGAGCTCTTCCATTGCTTAACATATTTTTGCGAAGATCCCCCCGTAAATTAAGCACATAAATGCTCGTAAACTCTTTGGCTAAAGATTTTCGTAATCCATCCATTGTTGACTTTTCTATGTAACCAGAACCAGAAACAAAACCGATTACTCCAGCATTATCAATACGATCACTAGCCCAGCGAATGGCACGAATATAACTATCATAAAGATTTCGCATAAGGCTTGCTTTAGATTGAGCGGCGTAAGTTTCATCAATACGGTCATTTAATATCGGATAAGGCGTATTCTTTGCATTATCATTAGCACTTTTTTGACCTGTTGAATAAGGAGGGTTACCAAAGATAACTTTGATATCCAGTTTCTTTTGATGCTCTAAATATTCACTGTTTTCTTTGAATAATTTTTGCAGAAGGCTTTTCTCTTCAAGCATGCGGAATGTATCGGTTAAACCAATATGTTTGAAAGGGATATACTCACCTTTCATGATACTATGATACGTCGATTCAATGTTAATCGCTGCTATGTAATAGGCTAGCAAGACAATCTCATTTGCGTGGATATCATAACGGTATTTATATTCCATATCCTCTGGTTTGATGAGATTGGATTGTAATAGCCGTGTGATAAAGGTCCCAGTACCCGTAAAAGGGTCAAGAATAGAAACACCACGTGATCCTAGACTTTTTCCAAATTCATGACGCAACACATCATCAACAGAATGAATGATAAAATCAACAACCTCAATGGGAGTATAAACAATGCCTAATTTTTCTACTGTACGCGGAAAAGCATAACGGAAAAATTCATTGTAAAGCTCTACAATTAAACTTTGTTGTGCTTCAAGAGTGGTAATTCCACGCGTGTAAAATTTGTACACTCTTAGAAATATTTTTGAGATCTTGAGATTCTTCTTTAGGAGTAACTTTATCAAGGGCATTGAGTACACGTTGTAAAGCGCAAGATACGGGATTTTCTTGAACAAACTGATGCCCCTCAAATAAAGCATTAAAGACTGGACGCGTCACAAGATGTTGCGCAAGCATTTCAATCGCATTTTGTTCGGAGATAGTTGTATTTAAATTACTACGTAATTCGGTCATAAAATCATTAAACACCTGCCGTGTTTCAGTTTCTGATTTCGTCAAAACCTCAGTTAAGCGTGTGATATGAGTTTGAGCAAGATCACCAACATTTATTGCCCATTTTTTCCAATAGCTAGGGTCGTAAAATCTATTAACAATAGCAGCTTTAATGACATCTTTACATTTAGAAAAAAGGGGGAGTTCTCCTTGTTCTTCACATGTGTGAGAGGATTCATAAGTTGCTAACCCAATATTAAGTCCTGAATACTCTAATTTTGAGCGTATAGGTAAATCATCAATAACCGTGGTCGTATCTTCTAACGCAAGTTCTTGAGAAGCAGCAACAATTTCAAGAGCATCGCTTACGTCTTGTTTTTTGTGCATATGGTGAATTATTTTATTAAAGTTATCATCATGAGCACGTAAAGCATTGAGAACTTGCCAGATGACATTATACTTTTGGTTGTTTTCTAAGGCTATTTCCGGCGGAATATCAGCGGGTATCCCAACGGGTAGAATGATATAGCCTCTTTTTTTACCCTCTGCTCGACGCATTACACGTCCGATCGCTTGAATAATCTCAATTTGACTTTTTCGCGGGTGTAAAAATAGAACAGCATCAAGAGCGGGTACATCAACACCTTCAGAAAGACAGCGTACATTGGTAAGTACACGACAAGTATTTTCCCCCGCATCTTCCTTTAACCAGTCAAGTTGTTTTGTACGCTCTTTAGCACTAAAGGTTCCATCAATATGGGCAAGGGTACAGTTAAGAGGAGGAGTATCTTTATAGTTTTTATGAAGAGCGCGTAAAGATTCTTGCACTTTTTCTTTTTTGAATCTTTTGCATATGCGTTTAGAAGTATCAATATCTTTGCAAAAAGCTAAAGCTCTACGCATGGGCTTGGGGTCATCTTCAAGATCAAGTTTCAGATCCATTTTGGTAAGGGCTCTATAACAGCCATTAATCTTGGTCCTATCATCGAGAATAAGTTCATAATTCTTATCGGTAATAAGATGTTGAATGGATTGACTTACTTCTTCTTCGTTGACAACTAATATGATAACTTTACAAGGTGATAACAGCTTATCCTCTAAAGCACGTGAAAAGTTGTAAGTGTAAAGTTGTTTGCCATAGAGTTTTTCATTATCCATGGACACCAAAACGTTATTGGATAAGAAAGCATTCCTTTTCAGCTTGTCACTAAAGATCTTTGGGGTTGCTGTCATGTAGAGGCGTTTTTTGCCTCGAATAATGCTATTGTCATGAACCTTGATAAATTCAGATTCATGCTTTTCTGTTCCCAACACAACACCAGTTGTTCTATGGGCTTCATCACAAATGATCAGATCAAATTCAGGTAACCCATGGGTATTTTGTGCATCCGAAATCACTTGGATAGAATGATAGGTTGAAAAGATGACCGTCATTGCATCTGCTAGGTTTTCACAAGCTTCTTTGGCAAGGGCTTTCGCATCTGTTGTAGCAGGGAGAACAAGATCTGATGTTTCCATGCCAACAATATCATCTTGGTTTTTACGACGCTTGCCTACTTTCGTATCAGAACAAACCGCAAAGGAACGCAACGGGACTTGTGCATCGGCTGTCCATTCACGGATTGTTTGCGAAACTAAAGCCAGAGAAGGAACCAGAAACAACACACGCTTGCCTGTTCCTGCTATGGTTTCTGCTATCTTAAGGCTAGTGAAAGTCTTCCCCGTTCCACATGCCATAATCAGCTTGCCACGATCTGCTTCTTTTAACCCTTCACAGACTTTCTTGATGGCTTCTTCTTGATGGGGACGAGGCTCTTTTGTTGATTTCAGAACAACTTCTTTTTTCGTTGCAAATATTTGCCAATCTATCCGACTGTTTTCCATATGACGAAGGTCAATACGATAAACGGGTATCGCTTGTCCTTTAATCATGGCATTCACATTGTCACTTAATTCCACTTCTGTGCTGTCAACGAGAAGTCGATATTTAAAGATGTCTTTTCCAGATGCCGCGATAAAGCTATCAATATCCTTTTTACTGATCTGATGGTCTGCTTGATAAAACTTACATTGAATAGCCACATAGCCCTCTTGATTGCGAAGCTTGGCAACCAGATCAATGCCGATATCATTTTTATTCCAACCTTCACGCTCTTTAGCCCATTCATAATAGCTCTCAACTTTTTCATATCGCCCATAGTGGAGAGGGTCATACATAAGATATTTTGTCACAAAATCTTCAAACAGTTTCCCTCGTAGAGTATTTGAAGTTGTCTGTTCACGATAGGATTGTAAAAGGGAGCGTAAAGTGAATTGTTCATTATCAGACTTAATAGATTGCAGCATATTGTAATAAAAATCCCTTGCCTTATGAGATGATTAATAATCATCAAAAGAATCAAAATGAATTTAATTAAATGCATTTAAAGCAAATAACGATAAAAAAGGGAAAAAAACTGCTAAAAAAAGCCGATATTTTTTTCAAAAGGGGTCTTTAAGGCTGCTTATCAACAGCCCATGACATGGAATAAGATCAGCAAAGTAGTGAAATTTGCTATTCATTTCACGGGTTAATCAAGATAAATGTACTACGTTCTTTAAAATATCAGAATGAGTATTTTGATAGGTTTTGTCTGTTTTTAAACCCCCCAAAACACCTACAAAACCCTCTTAGATATATATTAAAAATTGTATTTATGTGTTATGTTTAATATAGGTTGTTTATTTGAAAGATTAATTTATTGAAATATAATAACTTTTATTTTTGACTAAAAAATATATATAAGGGGGGGTAAAAAGACCCCCCAAAACCCCCATACCCCCCCAAAAACTAATGATGGGAAGTGCTTTAAAGGTTCACTGTTATATTGTTTAATGTTTTATAAGATTTCCAAATTGCCTCAGTGTGATGTCTTATGACTTTTCACTAAAGGGTGCCATTCATAACGTATGGTAGGTCGACCGCCTTGGGAGTTATTCTCTCCAGAGATTTCACGAATATAGTTACAACGACATAAAAGCTCTAAAGCTTGCTTAACGGTTTGATTGTCTGTTAAATATTTCCAATCACGTTTATAAACATCCCTTGCTATAAAAACATCGGGTAAACAATCACAGCGTTCAACAATTAATTTTGCACGCTCTGCTNATAAAAACATCGGGTAAACAATCACAGCGTTCAACAATTAATTTTGCACGCTCTGCTGTTAATGTATCCCCCGCCGCATAAAGTCTTTTGACATGACTTAACAGATATTTTTCCCAACGCAAGGCTGTTGTAATGGCATAGAGACCAATTTCTAAACCACCACTATCAAGAAGTTCAAAAATTAACGCAAGGCTTGCTATGGTCTTTGGCATTTTTAAAAGATGCGATTGTAAGCTTTCTGAGTGAGTACCTCCTTTTGCCTCTTTATGAAGATGCTCGAACCATTCATAAAACTTCACTTGTGCTTTAGGAGAAAAACGCATAATCAGTGGTTGTTCGGGAGAACCTAAGCGTTTATCACGAAAAGAGCGAAATACCCCTTCATACTTTTGCCAGACCTCTTGATTGGGCGGTTTATCAACCAATTGCCACTCTTTATTGTCATCGGGCCAGACAATCATTTGAAAGCGTTGCAATAAACCGTCATCGTTTATTCCACGGTGTATGGCTTGAATGAGCGGAATAATGCGTGAAGGTTGAATGCCTCCAATCATGGATAAAGTGACATAAGGGATAAAAATGGTTCCACGCTCTATACGGTCATAAGTAAATTGATCATCGCCATTAAAAGCTGTTAAATAAAAGGCGCGGTCTGATTGATATTCCTTTCTTTCTAGATTGGCTAAAAAGCCAGCCAATTCATCACGCACCATTAAGAGACCACGGGGGTTTTCTTTTAAGAGTTCCCCAAGCTTTTCAACAGACACATCATTGACAATAGTGTCATCTTCATTTTTACGAGTAGAAACTAAGCGGTGTGCAAAGTGCATTATGCAATCATATTCGCAATATTAGAAAAATAATAATTTATCATTATTTACTGATACGGAGCGCAGTATTGTAGAAAATAATTTTCTTCAATTACAAAATAAATAAAAATACAGTTGATTAAGGAAATTTTTTCTTTGTATGGAGCACACGTAAAATACGCACAACGCCATTTGAAATATCATAAATCATGATATAATTTGGATGTACAATAAGTTCACGTGTATTTACAATTCGTCCTAAACGACCAAGGGTAGGAAATTTAACAAGTTTTTCTACTTTTTCAGATAAAAGTTGATCAAACTTTAAGGCAGCGGAAGGATTATCTTGTGATATGTATTCACGTATCTTTTTGCGGTCAACGTGTGCTACTTGTGTCCAAATTAGCTTCATAAAGTTGATCTATCTAGTTTACTTTGTGTCTTTAAGCGCCATTCTTTTGCTTCTGCTTCGATTTCTTCAGAAGACATTATATCACTTGCATTAGCAGAATTTATCCCTAATTGAACTTGTTCCCGAAACCATAAATCGTATGCACTTTTTTCTTTTTGTTCTTTTACGATATCGCGCATATAATCGCGCAATAATTGTGCACCAGATCTATCACACGCCTTTGCTGCTTTGGAAAATTCATTTTTTAATACATCATCGACGCGAAAGGTAAATGTTGTCTCAGCCATTTTACGACCACTTAATGTGTTACAAAGTAGTTCTAATGTAATGTATTTTTACTGTTTCTTCAATAGGTACTATTAGAATAGATATTTTATATCTATTTTGCATTTTCATAGGGTTGAAAGGGACGCCCATAAATCAACGGGCTCTGTTAACAACCCAGACAGTAGAGCTAGACCGGTTTCAATGCCCTCACAAATGACCAGATGTTTTGGATTGGCTTGACTTAAATGCACAGCACCACCCATAACAGACCCTAACATGGCTTTTGCTGGTTTTTGATCTGTTTTGCAGCCATTGGCTTGTAAAAAGGTTCTATGAATGGCAAAGGAGCCAGCACCCTTAACAAGAGCAACCAACGCGGGCAGTGTAACCCCAGAGGGGTGCGAACATTTGTCGTGAAAACGTAAATCGGGAGGCAAATCACATGTAATACCCCGCATACGTAAATAGGTTTCTGCTAAAGTATTTTTGATTGGTTGGCTTTGTTGCCAAATTGCTTTTGCTCTCTCTGCTTTCTGTTTTGCTCGTTTGAGATCAGCACAAAACTGTTTGGAGAAAGAGAGCGTCTGATCATAAGCTTTATCAAAAAAGGCTTGTTTTCCAAGCAAGCCAATTCTAATAAGCGCTTGTATGATCTCTCTAAAAGAGCAGCCAGCATAACAAGTGAGTAAAAGACGCCCATCATGTCCATTGGCAAGGGATAAGCTAGGCAGCCTATCATCATGAGCAGGGCAACGGGCTGTTCCATAACGCCCATGCCAAGTACCACGCAAGGCACGTGTGATACCTTGCGCATTCTTAAAAGAACACATCATTTTAAATCCTATAACGTTGCGTCATAGGACGGATTGTGCTATCTCTAGATTGATGAGTTTGAGAAAGCCTTGTCCGTCCTTATGTGACAAGGTTTTTTTTATGCCGCGTCACTTTGACGTTGCTGTTTTGCTTGCTCGATGACATTCAAAAGATCTGATTGTAACCAACGGGATAAAAAGCCAAATTTTAAAGGTTTTGGGAGAGAGCCATTGGTAACATGACGGCGGAATGTTGATACACTCATATGAAGCAATTTTGCACTTTCACGGTCTGTTAAAAGAATATCATTTTCTGTCATTCTAAAATCCTTTCACTATAAAAATGGTAACACATCATAACCATTTATTAACCACATTTTGGTTCATTTAGAAAGATGTTTTATTCATAGAAAACAATATTTTATTATACAATTTCTGATGTGATAATTTATGACTCTTATTGAGAAAGAATGAGAGAGAAGAGAGCTAAAGTTATCCACAGATCATGGGGTTATGCACCCCATATCTTAAGATTGACCTGTGACATAAGCCGCCCATTTATCCATATAAACGCGGCGCTGTTCTAAATAGTCAGTCCGACGATAGGCACGTTCTACTTTACCGCCGACCGTATGAGCTAAAATAGTTTCAGCGACCTCATAGGGGGCATCGGTTGTTTCAGCAAGCCAATTGCGTAAACTAGAACGAAAACCATGCGGGCAGGCTTCAAGTTTATTGTCTCTCATATATTGAGCCATACACTTCTCAGCGAGGGGACCGCGACCT
>NZ_JBHIPQ010000027.1:0-23400 GCF_042196125.1 Bartonella sp. AP280QHHD
TCAAAATGGATTTAATAAGCTTCGTTTTAATTCTTTTGATAAGAATTAACCCTCTCATATGAAAACGGAGCCCTGTTGTAAAAGGGCGTGAACTGGATCATTTGCACGTGAATTATGAAACTGTAAAACCTTATCCCGTAACCTTTAAAAAAGGTAATCCAAAAGTTACAGAGATCTCTAATCCAGAAAAATTCTATTACGTGACTGAAATGAAATTCGCAAAAACAGGTAAAGAGAAAGATAAAACCACTGTTATTTATAATAACAATATCACAATAACAGATATCCCTCTTGACGCTTGTGAGTATATCGTTAATGGTAAACCCGCTCTTGAATGGGTTATGGGGCGTCAATGTGTTAAGACTGATAAAAAGAGTGGCATTGTTAATGATGCCAATCGTTATGCTGTTGAAACCATTGGCACCCCTGCCTACCCTCTAGAGTTATTACCATAAGTTTAGAGACAATGAAAATTGTTAAGAACTTACCAAAATTAGAAATTAGAGAAACTGAATAGACTTGGCTTGCTAAACTCACAAAGGGGTATAGAATCTTATAACCATAATCTATACCTCTCTTGTTAAGTTGATTAGATACAATCTTTAAAAGGAGTGTTTATATGCATTATTCTAAAAAGAAGAAACTTACACTTTTAAATACTCTACTTTGAATTGCTTTAAGACTTTTAAGAAATCCTATCTTAAAGTGAATACGCTTCTTTTACATTGCCTTTAAAAGATTAAACCGTAATCTAAAATGATAGCTTTATTGTTATCAGAAGCTTTATTTAAAGAGGGTTATGTATATTCATTTTCTTATATTACTTATAGGTTTTGAAGGTTTCTACCCCCCAAAAAAACCCTACAAAACATAGAGCATTAGTTGAATTTACAGGTTGTATTTTGATATAGGTTGTTTTTTGAAAAATTGATAAAACTTAAATTATTGAAATATAATGATTTTAATTTTCTCTCATTTAAAAAAAATATAGGTTCTAAAAAGAACTGACAAGACTGACAAAACTCTTCTGATAAGGTCACTCAGATCATTTACTTTTGGAAAAAAGTTCCTTGATGAGAATGCCATAAAAAGAGTTTTGCGTGGTTGTCTTAAAGACTTCAAAAGAGATTTCTTTATTGTTTTATGCTGTTGTTTTTAACCAAAGGATGCCATTCATACCGTCTATCAGGACGCCGACCTAATTCATTTCCCTCTATAGGAAATTCACGAATATAGTTACAACGACATAAAAGCTCTAAAGCTTGCTTAACGGTTTGATTGTCTGTTAAATATTTCCAATCACGTTTATAAACATCCCTTGCTGTAAAAACATCGGGTAAACAATCACAGCGTTCAACAATTAATTTTGCACGCTCTGCTGTTAATGTATCCCCCGCCGCATAAAGTCTTTTGGCATGACTTAACAGATAACTTGTCCAACGCAACGCTGTTGTGATGGCATAGAGTCCAATTTCTAAACGACCACCGTCAAGAAGTTCAAAAATCAACGCAAGGCTTGCTATGATCTTTGGCATTTTTAAAAGATGCGATTGTAAGCTTTCTGAGTAACTACCTCCTTTTGCCTCTTTATGAAGATGCTCTAACCATTCATAAAACTTCACTTGTGCTTCAACAGAAAAACGCATGATCAGGGGCTGTTCGGGAGACCCTAAGCGTTTATCACGAAAAGAACGAAAAACCCCTTCATATTTTTGCCACCCCTCTTGATTAGGCGGTCTATCAATCACTTGCCACTCTTTATTGTCATCGGGCCATACAATCATTTGAAAGCGTTGCAATAAACCGTCATCGTTTATCCCACGGTGTATTGCTTGAATAAGGGGAATAAGGCGTGAAGGTTGAATGCCCCCAATAATGGAAATGGTTGCATTGGGAATATGAATGGTTCCACGTTCAATACGGTCATAGGTGTATGACGTATTGCCATTAAAAGCTGTTAGATAAAAGGCACGATCTGTTTGGTATTCCTTTCTTTCCATATTAGCTAAAAAACCAGCCAATTCATCTCGTACCATCAAGAGACCACGGGGGTTTTCTTTTAAGAGTTCCCCAAGCTTTTCGACAGTCACATCGTTGACAATAAGACGTCGTTTATCAAGAGTATTATCATCACTTTCTTTGTGTTCAATAGATTGCGAAAGAAGGGCAAGGGCTTGTTCTTCATCTTGATCTTTGAGTGCTTTATAGGCTTGTTTTTTCTTTTCTCGTTTATCTAATTCACTAAGAATATCTTTCTTTTCTTGCTGTTCTTTCTTCTTTAACCATTCTTGATGCCATTCCTCTTGAAAGGCATAGAGAGGAGTTAAAGCGGCTTGCATGGTAGGTGTTTTGAGTGTTGAAGGTTGCCCCACAAGACCCCCCCAGAGATTAGGAACAATTTTCCAATTATTATCATGTTGTTTTGGAGCGATACGCACGCCATTTCCAATGACAGCAGCCAAACCACATAAAGCAGAGATAGCAATAAAATCGATAGAAGATTGTTGAAGATCGGCAACCTCATAAATATAGTCCATTAATGGCATTGGCAACTGTAATAAGCTAAAAGGCTCGACGGGTAAGAGAGCCGTAGCAATCGATTTTAATTGCCCCCAACCATTTTGTTGCAAGGCTTGTTCATAAGAAATGGCTTTTAAACAAGTATTTTCGTTTAAAGAGACATTATCGTTATCATTGACGGGAGTATTTTCATTATTGTTTTGTAAATTACTATTTTTCATAGTTTCCCTCTTTTAAGAAAGTAATACGTTATTAAAATCAGTTCCTTTTGGAGCTTGCATCATAAAGACCTCAAAGCCTTGGCTATAAGCACGCGCAGCGAGGTTAAAACCTGCTTTACGACCCGCATCATCACCGTCCATTGCAATGGTGAGACGGGCTTTTGTAGGGGGTAAATTCACACGCATCATGCCACTGGTTGAAAGAGAAGCCCATAAATCAACGGGCTCTGATAACAACCCAGACAGCAGAGACAGCCCCGTTTCAATGCCTTCACAAATAACCAGATGTTTGGGATTTTCTTGGCTTAAATGCACCCCACCACCCATTACAGATCCCAACATGGCTTTTACTGGTCTTTGATCTGTTTTGCAGCCATTGGCTTGTAAAAAGGTTCTATGAATGGCGAAAGAGCCAGCGCCCTTAACAAGAGCAACCAACGCGGGCAGTGTAACCCCAGAAGGGTGCGAACATTTGTCGTGAAAACGTAAATCGGGAGGCAAATCACATGTAATACCCCGCATACGTAAATAGGTTTCTGCTAAAGTATTTTTGATTGGTTGGCTTTGTTGCCAAATTGCTTTTGCTCTCTCTGCTTTCTGTTTTGCTCGTTTGAGATCAGCACAAAACTGTTTGGAGAAAGAGAGCGTCTGATCATAAGCTTTATCAAAAAAGGCTTGTTTTCCAAGCAAGCCAATTCTAATAAGCGCTTGTATGATCTCTCTAAAAGAGCAGCCAGCATAACAAGTGAGTAAAAGACGCCCATCATGTCCATTGGCAAGGGATAAGCTAGGCAGCCTATCATCATGAGCAGGGCAACGGGCTGTTCCATAACGCCCATGCCAAACTCCACGTAATGCACAAGTAATTTTTTGAGCTGTTGTATGCAATGCATAAGCATCGCTTGTTGTAGCATTTGTAAAATGCATAAAATCCCTTCCTGCTACTTGCATTACAGGACAGATTCTGTTATTTCGGGATTTGCGAAAGTCGAAATACTTTGTCTGTCCTATAAGGCGAAGTTTTCTTTAGGCGGCGTCGTTGCCACGTTGGTTTTTTGCCTTTTCGATTACATCGCAAAGGTCAGATTGTAACCAGCGCGCTAAGGAACCAATCTTTAAAGGCTTTGGTACCGAGCCATCAGCGACCCGCCGCCAAAGTGTTGAAACGCTTATATTAAGTAGTTTTGCACTCTCACGTACTGTGAGGAGTGGTCCGTTTGGAATCATGGAATCCCCTTTATATTAAATGATAGAATCACTGTTTATTAACTATATATAAATAGCAATTCGTAGCAAACTTTTCCAGCAAAAAAAACAATATCTTGTGATTTTTTATCAAGAGAAGCAATAATTTGTGATTGTATTATCTGTTATGGATAAAATAAGGAAAATGGAGACATAGAGCTATCCACAACTTTTATTGTTTTGATCAGTAACATAAGAAGCCCATCTATCCATAAAAATACGACGCTGTTCTAAATAGTCTGTGCGACGATAGGCACGCTCCACTTTTCCCCCAACCGTATGACCTAGAATGGTTTCAGCGACCTCATAAGGGGCATTGGTTGTTTCTGCGAGCCAATCACGTAAACTAGAGCGAAAACCATGCGGACAGGCTTCAAGTCCTGTTTTTTTCATGTATTGTAACATGCTGTTCTGTGCAAGGGGACCACGACCGGTTGCAGAAAAAAGAAACCCATTACGAGATAAAAGGCGTGCTTGTTTAATCACTTTTAGTGCTTCTGATGATAAAGGAACGCGGAATTCTTCTGTAGCATCGCGTCGTCCTTTCATACTTTCAGCAGGAATGGTCCATATATCCCCATCAATCTGATCTTTATGCATATAGCGCAAAGGACGTGTACGAACGCCTGTAAGAATAAGCAAACGCAAAGCCAGTTGTGTCATTGTTGTTGTTTTGCAGAGTGACTGATAAAGGCAGGAACATCTTTCCAGTCCATTGCTGGTAAATTTTGTGCTTTATGGCGTTGTTTCCCTAAGAGAGCCCGTGCTTTTATCGTTGCTTGTAAATCAACATCCAGCCCCAAAGCAGCAGCATGTTTGAGACAAATATTAAGACGATTTATTGCTTTCTCTGCGGTTGCAGCTTTTGCATGCCAGATGGGAGCAAGAACATTGCGTATCTCTGTTTGTGTAATTTCTGAAATAGGAATACAGCCTAATTTGGGGAGAGTATAAAGTTGTAAAGGTAGAAACCAATTCCCAGCCTTGCCATCTCCTTTTAATTCAGCTTTACGACTTTCAAAAGCATCTAAGGCAATGTCTTTTAAATAATGGAGATTACTTATTGCCTCACGCTTTTGTTTGTCACGTTCTTTAATGGGATCACGCCCCTCATGCAAAACAGAACGCCATTGATTTGCTAATTCACGGGCTTTTTTTAAAGAAACATTTCGCAACGCACCCAAGCCCATTTCGCGGCGCCGACCATGAATGGTATAACGATAAAGCCATTGAGCACCACCATCTTTACGCTTATGGAGAAGCAAGCCGGCACCATCATTATATTTGCCAGCCCCCAATGTTGCGACAGCCCTTGCATTAAGACGATTCATAAGAACCATTTTTACTCCTTTCTTGTACAATTTTTACCCACACACCAGCCCCGCTTTTGACGTGCAAGCAAGTGATATTAATTGATTCAATCTGAGAGGGTTTGTGATGAGAAAATCTTACTATATTCGGAGTTATGATTCAAGTTGAAAAGGATGATTTATTATTATAAATCAATATGTTGCCAGACTCCGGAATACCAATGCGAGGGCGCTCGCAACCGGTGGGGACATCAAGTGAAAGCCAAAAATCTACATTTTTACGATATTTCTTTAGGCAAAAAAATTCGCTTCAGAAGAAACGTCATGGGGTTTTCTCAAAAACAATTAGGAAGTCATTTAGGCGTAACATTCCAACAAATCCAAAAGTATGAAAAAGGCTTAAATCGCGTAAGTGCAAGACGTTTACAGGAAATTGCTCATATATTAGATGTTCCCGTTTCCTTCTTTTATGCTGATGGCGCAAAAAAAGAAGAGAACCTCTATCATTGTGATGACAGAATAGCAAGCAAAGCAGAATATTTACTTTTAAAAAATTTCAGAATACTGACCCGCAAAAAACAAAGAGCAATTTTGCAGTTGATTTCTGATGAAAAAAATAACCCCTTATTTTCATAAGTTCATTGCAAAGATAATCAAAGTCCTTAATAATATTGACAAGAATTGTGACTGTCTCCCCACACTTCATGAGAATGAAAATGCTTAATCTAATCTGATTTGTAAATAATCCGAATTCTAACGAGTTTAACTTAGAAATAGTGCATTGATTTATAATGATAATCTAACGTTATTGATATTGAATAAGTGTTCCGAATATCGTAAAATTCTTTCATTTCAAACGTGTTCTATATTGAATCAATCAAAATCACTGTTGGCACATTACAAGCAAAGTTGGCGTGTGAGTAAAAACGTACAAAAAGGCATACCTCTTATTGAATCGTCTCACAAACCAAGAGCTGTAACGACATTGTGTGCTGAAAAAATGGATGATGGTGCTAACTTGCTCTTTTATTAAACGTAAATATGGGAGTGTTCAACGGCTGACTTTCCACTCATATAAGTCACTTAAAAAAGGCTTGCCAAACAAGCCTAAGAATATTCCCACACACTAAAAAACACTTAAATATATCGAGAAAGCTTAAAGATCATATACCATCATACTCCAAATAATGATATTTTATAGCATAACAGGATTAAAGTAAAAATAAGAAATATAAATTAAAAATAGACACGAAAAACTATATGTATAACTTTCATAAGAATTTATCTATATATGGATACTTAAGTTTATCCTGTTGTGCCATAAATTCTATCATTTAAGGTATGAGGATATGAAGCACGCATACCTCCTTGAAACATTCAAATGTTTTTTAGATGCCCAATATCTTTTTAAATATTTTTAGGCCTGCTTGTTGAGCCTTTAGTTTAAGTGAAAAATGAGAAGCCGCTAGAATCTAGCTGTTTACAGACTGTAATAGAAAGCTTCGCTTTTAAAGGCATAGGGAGAAAATCAAATAATTCAACAATTAACAGATAAAGTATAAAAAGATTCCACCAACGCGATACGTAATACCATCTTTAAAAAATTCAAAAGTGTGAAGGTACACATTGACAGAAGATAAGGAATTCACTTAATTAAAGTGTTTTCTAAAGAGATAATAGCTTAGCGTAAAATATTCAATTTTTTCAATTCTGAAAGATTAAAAGAGACGTATTATTTGAAATAAAACAATTTATTGTGCTAATGATGATGATTGGTGTGCACAAAATTGAGTTGTTGAAAATCAAAAATATAATTTAATGATGTTCCTTGACCAACTCACTCTCTCCTGAGTATAGCACGGGGAATAAACGTGGAGAGACATGAGGAGTATATAGAAAATGAGTTATAAAGTTGCAATTGTCGGCGCAACCGGAAATGTTGGTCGTGAAATGCTTACAATTTTAGAAGAACGTGGTTTTCCTGCACATGAAATCGTCCCTCTAGCATCACGACGCTCATTAGGACAAGAAGTTTCTTATGGAGATAAAACTTTAAAAGTAAAAGCACTGGATACTTACGATTTTTCTGACACAGATTTTTGTCTTATGTCTGCGGGAGGGAGCATTTCCAAAGAATACGCCCCTAAAATTGCTGCTGCCGGCTGTGTCGTCATCGATAATTCCTCCACGTGGCGCTATGATGCCAATGTTCCGTTGATAGTCCCTGAAGTCAATGGCGAAGCTATAAATGCCTTTTCTAAGCGTAATATTATAGCAAATCCTAATTGTTCAACAATTCAACTGGTCTTAGCTTTAAAACCTCTCCATGATGCTGCAATCATTAAACGTGTTGTTGTCTCTACATATCAGTCTGTTTCTGGAGCTGGTAAAGAAGGAATGGACGAACTTTTCGAACAATCACGTGCAGTTTTTGTTGCAGACCCAATTACATCAAAAAAATTCACTAAACGCATTGCCTTTAATGTCATTCCTCATATCGATGTTTTCATGGAAGATGGTTATACAAAAGAAGAATGGAAAATGACGGTTGAGACGAAGAAAATTCTCGATCCGAAAATTAAATTAACAGCCACTGCTGTTCGGGTCCCTGTCTTTATCGGTCATGCCGAAGCCGTCCATGTTGAATTTGAAAAACCACTAAGCGCATCTGAAGCACAAGCGCTCCTCCGCGATGCACCAGGCTGTCAGCTTATCGATAAACACGAAGATGGTGGTTATACCACACCTTATGAAGGTACCGGAGAAGATGATACCTTTATTAGCCGTGTTCGTGAAGATATCACCGTTGAAAATGGTTTAGCTTTCTGGGTTGTCGCCGATAATTTAAGAAAAGGAGCAGCATTGAATGCCGTTCAAATTGCTGAATTGCTCATTTTTCGTAATTTGATAAAGCCTAAGTCCGAAAATTAACGCCCTGTCCGAAAGGACAAAGAACCCCTAGCCGGTCTGTCAAAAGTCCGGCTTCTCTTCAGTATAACCTTCCCCAGCTGAAGGTTCATATCACCATCCTAAAGAACTGTAATCCAAGGTATTGTCAAATTTTACTTTGAATATCCTTGAATGCCTCGCCACCTTAAGTTAAGCATTGCCGCCTTAATGACATTTTACGGTACAATAGGATCAGCAGCATAAGCATTGTTTGCTTCATGCTGCTGATCCTTTTTGTCATTCCGGTTGTAAAATTAACTTTACCCTTATCGAGCAGGATAAGTCACGACACGGTAACGCGTTTCATTACGTTCAAAATTTTTGTAATTGACATTATCAGGAAAGGAGGGATTATAAGCACTCACGTGCTTTACAGAAACGCCTTGTGCTTTTTGCGACGGATTTAAAATTGTTCGTTCATCTCTTTTTTTAACACCTGTAGAATCGATAATCATATCTGTTCTGTATAGTTTTTGCATATTTTTCCGTGTTTTTTGAATCGCCGGAAGAGCTTTAAAGTCGGAAACAGCCTGTTTTACTTTTTCTTTTGGCGATTTTACCATGGATTTTGATTTTGCTGGCATCTTTTTAAAAGCAATGGTAGGAACATTGTTAACATTGACGTAACGTGCAGATGCCCAACCAACTTTTCCATGATAACCAAGAGAACACCAAGTTTTATTGGATAGGCAGCCATAAATTTGCACTTTTGCTCCCATTGGAACCATTGCGATAACTTTATAAGCTGTCGCAGGGCCTGTGCGTAAAGATACCTGACCTGATGCAACACGAGCAACTGTTCCTGTAATGGTTCCAGCTTGTGCGTGAAAAGCAGTCACAGCCACCCCTGACGCTCCTAAAGCCCATAAAGTCATCATTGTTGATAAAAATTTCTTTCTTAACATTATTTTTCTTCCTCTCTTAAAACGTATGAAGGGCAAAAATTCGCCTTTGCAAAAATTTGCCGCGTTTAAATCCAATGATCAGCAACCTTTATTCCCCCCAATCCCCCACAACATTGCAACAAAATTTCTCTTTATCGCCTACACGAACACGGCCTTTTGATCTTGATTGCGCAGTATGTTCTTCATGAATTTACGGCTAAAGCATCATCTGATTGTCCGGTTCTTCAACCAATTGTCCCTTACAGAAGTTTTTAAAGGGGCATTGGTTCCCTCAACAAATGATTGCAATAAAAGAATTAATTATTTGAATTTCAGAGAATTTCTATGAACAAATGATGATCAGCCCCCAAAACAAATAAAATAGAAGGAAAAATAATACTCTTTTAAAAATAAAAGTGATTGAATATTCTCTAAAGCTTGTATAACTTTAAATCTGCCTAAAAAATACAGAGTATATTGAAACTTCCCTCAAAAAAATTCTCGAAAAAGAAAGTTAAAAGCATATGACATTAAAAATTTTTTCTCGTAGTCGGATTATAGGATTATTCCTCTCTCTCTTTGCACTTTTTTTGTCTACTGCTTTTTCCATGGCCGCAGATAAATCAAAAATCAAACTTGGTATTATGGAAGGGCGGGATGCTATTATTTGGAAAACTGCTGCTGAACAGGCTAAAAAAGCCGGTTTAGATATTGAACTCGTTTATTTTTCTGATTACGCTTTGCCTAATGATGCTGTTAACGCAGGAGAGATCGATGCGAATGCTTTTCAGCACGCCCCTTATCTTAATGAACAAATGAAACAACGTGGCTATAAACTTTCAATTGTCGGCTATACATTTATTGCTCCAATCGGTGTTTACTCACACAAAATAAAAGACTTAAAAGATCTTCGTGATGGTGCACATGTTGGTATTCCGAACGACCCATCTAATGGTGGAAGAGCCTTACTTCTTCTTAATTCTTTAGGTCTCATTAAGTTAAAAGATCCTCATAATATTCTTGCATCTCCACTTGATATTATCGAAAATCCTAAAAACCTGCAAATTCGTGAACTCGATGCCGGTATGTTAGGACGAGCTATTGACGATTTTGACCTTGCAATTATAAACACAAACTGGGCTATTGTTTCCGGATTAAACTTCGAAAAAGATGTAGTCGCATGGGAGAGCGCAAAAAATAATCCTTATGATAATATCATCGTTGTACGCACGAGCGAAAAAGATGAACCATGGGTTAAAAAATTAGTTGCCGCTTACAACAACGATCTTATCCGTGCAAAAATCAAAGAGATTTTTGGCAATACCGCCCAAACATCTTGGTAATTGTGCCAAATATCCGAGTAATTGTGAATGGAAAAACCTACTCTTATCTCCTTAAAAAACATCAGCCGTTGTTTTAACAAAACGGCTGGTGTTCCGGTGATTAATAATCTCTCTTTAAATATCCATGCTGGTGAAATCCTTGGCATTATTGGGCGCAGTGGAGCAGGAAAATCAACACTTATTCGCTGTTTAAATGGGTTAGAGAAGATTGATGCAGGGTCCATTTTTTTTGAAGATGTTGATATTTCTAATCTATCAGAGATAGAATGGGCGCCTTACCGTCAACGAATTGGGATGATTTTTCAACATTTCAATCTTCTCTCATCGCAGAATATTCTTGATAACATTGCATTGCCACTTAAATTAAGTGGTGTAAGTAAAAAACAACGCCACAAACGTGCCCTTGAACTGATTGAATTGGTTGGGTTATCTGGGAAAGAATATTGCTATCCGGCACAATTGTCCGGGGGACAAAAACAACGCGTTGGCATTGCTCGTGCGCTCGCTGCTAATCCTAAAATATTGTTATCAGATGAAGCCACCTCTGCTCTTGACCCTGAAACAACACAATCTATTCTAGAGCTCCTTGCTGATATTAATAAACACCTCAATCTCACGATTGTGCTCATCACCCATGAAATGGAAGTTGTGCGCACCATAGCGCATCGCGTTGTTGTTCTTAATCAGGGAAACATTGTAGAAGAAGGACGTGTGAAAGACATCTTTACATCACCGCAAGACGATACAACCATAGCCATGCTCAAGCTTGTAACCCCGCAACTTCCTGAAAAATTTTCGAAAAATCTCAAACCAATCGGACGAGAAGCTGTCATTGAAATTAATATTGCCGGTGAAATTGCCCAGCAGCCTTTTCTTCATCTTCTAGAAAATGAGAGTGGTTTAAAAGCACGTATTTTGCATGGTGGCATTGATACAGTTCAAGATGAAACCATCGGGAGACTCTTCTTGGCTCTTCCTGGAGAAGATAAAGAAGCTTTAGAAAAAGCTGTTCAATGGTTAACGAAAAAAGGACGATATTGTGAGGTCTTAGGCTATGTTTAATGTTCTGTCTCATGAACTTCCCCAAGCTGTTATTGATACAATATTGATGACACTTAGTGCTTCTGTTATGGCATTTATTATAGGGCTTCCCCTTGGTCTTCTTCTTCACACAACAGCACGCGGAGGGATTTTTTCCTCATCTCTCATCAATCGCCCTTTAAGCATGATCATTGACAGTATTCGTGCCATTCCCTTTATCATTCTTGCATTTTATCTTCTTCCCGTTACGCGTATCGTTGTAGGAAGAGGGATAGGAATGCCTGCTGTAATTTTTATACTGACCATTTCAGCTATCCCTTTTTATGCACGCATGGCGGAACTCTCTTTTAAAACCGTTGAAAACGGTCTCATTGAAGCGATCCGCTCGATGGGTGCAAGTCGTCTTCAAATTATCAGACATGTTCTTATTCCTGAAGCTCTCCCTAGCCTGATTACAGGTTTTACAGTCATGGTCATTTCTCTTATAGGAGCCACCTCACTTGCTGGATATCTTGGTGGAGGCGGTTTAGGGGATATGGCAATCCGCTATGGCTACCAACGCTACAATACCTTCATCATGACCATCGTCATCATCCTTTTGATCGTGCTTAATATTACAACCCAATGGACTTCTGATAAAATCGTACAAAAACTTGATAAAACAAAACATTAAAAGACTTAGAATTTCACATGCCAATACCATCATCCCCTTTGCCACTTTCCAAGTGCACCAACCCTTGCCTATCGAAAACACTCATAAGAGATTAGAAACTTTTTTCTTAAACAGTTTTTATCTCTCCCCATCCGTTTGTAACATGAAAGAAAATAGTTTTAATGGCTTTAATATAAAAGAATATAAAAGGGGATAAAATAAGAGATCTCACAGTATGTGAGACTCTCTTTAAATTAAGACATTGACCACAACCTCTCCAAACCGTAGATAACACATTGAATTTATAATGATAATATGGCGTTATTCATATTGAACGAGAACTCTGAATACCGTAAGATCCTCTCATTCCCAATTTATTCCATATAGAATCAACCAAAACCTCTCGCTTACACGTTACAAGCGGGAAGAGCCGTGTGAGTAAAACTATACAAGAAAGAAAGGCATGCCTCTTATGAATTATCTCAAGCGCCAAGACCTGTCTTAACATTGGCGGCTAGCATATAATATGATGGTGCCAGCTTTCTTCTTCACAAGCATAAAGATAGGGGTGCTCAATGGCTTTATCGTTATACTATTCACAGGCGCCATTGCGAAATGGGCGTGACGAACGTTGAGAGATGTTGCTTTAAAATAAGCCCGTGAATTGGCAACGCAAGTATATTCCATTTGAAGCGTTCTGTTTTACGTGATGGGTATGATCCCATTAAAGAACGCTATAAACAAAAGCGTGAAGCAATGCACTATCTTCATTAGGAAACTCCTCTTCAAAACGATCTAGGAAAGATAGCAACCTGCTATGGCTATCAACGCTATGATAGCTCCACCATATCTATTATCCTATAGATTATTCTCAATATCATCATTGAAGAAACTTCTAATAGAATTGTATAAAAATTTTATAAAATAAAGCACTCAAATAATCTAGATATTGGAAGGTTTTTCTTCCACAACAGCAACAATAAGCCATTGAGCTGTAAGAGCTGGTTTTTTTAACTTTTCAATTTCCACCGTAACCCCATAATGGAAAACCACTCGACCAGAAGGACGAATTTCTGCGTCGTCTAACACAAAACGCGCACGTATCCGTACCCCTGTTTTCACAGGACTCATGAAGCGTACTTTATCGAAACCATAATTAATCCCCATTGTGCTCCCTTCTAACTCTGGAAGAGCTTCATAAGCGAGCGTAGACAAAAGCGATAATGTTAAAAAACCATGAGCAATCGTGCCGCCAAAAGGTGTCTTTTTAGCCTTTTCCTCATCAACGTGTATCCATTGATGATCATCTGTAGCACATGCAAACTGATTAATCATATCCTGTGTAACAAGACGCCACTCCGATAATCCCACTTCTTTCCCAATAAAACTGGTGACATCTTGTACTGTTATTTTTTGCTGCATAACGCTATTCCTATTTTATTTGATAAAAGAAACCACCCCTCTTGCTTTTATAAAATCCATTGATTAGAGCATCAAGAATAAAAGATTAATTGTCTTAAAAACAAATGCACCTTATGAATGAGAAAAGTTCTTTAGCAGAGTAGTTTTCAAATAGGAAAAAAGAATGGCAAGCAATGTGAACCTAACAGGTTTAGCGCATGATTTGAAACAACGTGCAGAAAACCATCCCCCCATCCGTATTGGACTGATTGGTTGTGGTGAAATGGGCACAGATTTATTATCAAGTATTGCGCATATGGATGGTATAACAGTCGCTGCTGTAGCCACGAGGACACCGTCACGTATTTTTGATGCCGCTACACTAGCCTATGGCGAAGATGGACATGTCTGTGAAGTTGAAAATACTTATGCTCTCACCCAAAGTATTGAAAAAAATTTAATTGCAGCAACAGATGATATTAACCTTGTTTTGCGCCATGAACAAATTGATATTATCGTTGATGCAACAGGCTATCCCGAAGCAGGAGCAGAGATTGGTATCAAAGCGCTTGAGAATAACAAACATCTTGTCATGATGAATGTTGAAGCAGATGTTACAATTGGCGCTTATCTCAAACATGAAGCAGAAAAACGAGGGCTCATTTATACACTTGGTGCCGGCGATGAACCTACTTCTTGTATGGAACTCATAGAATTTGTTTCAGCCCTTGGACATAAGATTGTTGCAGCGGGTAAAGGAAAAAATAATCCTCTGCGCTTTGATGCTACACCTGACGCTTACGAAGAAGAAGCATTCCGGCGTAATATGAATGTGCGCATGTTGGTTGAATTTATTGATGGTTCCAAAACGATGGTTGAAATGGCAGCCATTGCCAATGCCACCGGACTTCTCCCCGATTGCCCAGGAATGCATGGACCACGAGCAGCGCTACAAGATTTAAACAAAGTGCTTATTCCAAAACAAGATGGGGGCATTTTACAACAATATGGTGTTGTAGATTATTCAATAGGTCCAGGTGTTTCACCTGGTGTCTTTGTCATTGCCGAAATAGCACACCCGCGTTTACGCGAACGTATGGAAGATTTAAAAATTGGTCAGGGGCCTTACTTCACCTTTCATCGCCCCTATCATTTAACAGCAATGGAAGTTCCCCTCACCTGCGCACGTATTATGCTTTATGGCAAAAAAGATATGGTTCCTCTTAGCCATCCCGTAGTAGAAGTCTGTGCTGTTGCTAAAAAAGATTTACATCCAGGTGATCAGCTAGACTTTATCGGTCTTTATACTTATCGTGCTTGGATAATGAACATTGCAGAAGCACGCGCTCACCACGCCATTCCTTGTGGTCTTTTGGAAAAAGCAACAGTAACCGCTGAAATTAAAAAAAATGAACTCATTACAGTGCATAATACTGCTATTCGTGAAGATCAATGGATTGCACGTCTTCGTGCTAAACAAGACCTTTTACTTCATTGCCCTTCTTCCGCTAAGCTATAAGTACTCCTGAATTACCTTACTTAACAGCATCTTTCCCTTACACAACAGAACAACCCAGAATACACTTGTATCAAAAATTCAGGCTTCTGTTTTAATAAAAGCATTTTCCAACGACGCACATCCCCACTTCGCTCTCACAATATGTCCCGTAAATGCGACAGTATAAACCACCCCATGAGATGGCATAAGATTCATTGTGTATCACTATCTTTACTCTATGAAGATACAAACCAGCACCATCATTTATTTTCCAATACTACAACAGTCCTTGAACCTTAGAGATAATTCATGAGAAGAATTTTTAGTCTTTTTTTTAATAATTTTATCCATACACGAACGCAACTTGTTATACGTAAAAAATACTTCTGATGGATTTAACATAAACAAATTTAAAATGATAAATAATAATTTCTCATTTTTCTTATTGCATGAGAGCCATGGATATAGGGATATTTTTTATTTTATCCCCTTATGAAAGATAAAAAAATTTAAAAAGGATAAAATATACCTTTGACGAATAATCTTCATATGAGAAAAGGTAGACAATATTAAAAGACTGATAAAGATAGTAAGTATACTAGCCTTATTACTAGAAAATAATCATAAACTGTAAAAAAAAAATCAGGTTACGCTAATTTGTAAAAAACAACATAAATGTAGGATCTTGAACTTTAATAATGTTAATAAAAGCTACATTTAGTATTAAGATTAGTGATTTTATTATCTAGTATAGTATAAATAATAAAATATTTATTTTTTAAAAATAATGAAGTGAACAAAAAAATCCTCGACTCTGTCGATGAGCTTCCTACTAAAGTGTACTAAATATTGCAAAAAGAGTTACAACAGTACCTAATACATCCCCAATACATAAAGAAGCAAGAAGTGATAAAATACTTATTCCCCCCCAAAAGGCTGAACCTGAAAAGGCAGCAGCTTTTTCAGGTTTCCCTAACGCAATAACATCTTGTTCCTCAACGCCTTGAATAACAACTCTATCCACAGCTTTAATAGCTACATTTTTTTCTAGTGTAGGAATAGTAATTGCCATTCTCTCTTGAACTTTATTTTTTACAAAACTTGCATTTCCCTCTATAGTTTGTATAAAAAAAAGAATAAATAGTGTAAAAGTAAATGAACATACACGATTTTTAAATATTTTAAACATAGCTTTCTTTGCTCCTCTTTTTCTTCACTGAAAAAATGAAAGAATATTCACATATATAAAAACCAAAAATTATATTTAATCATTTATATAATTGCACATAATAAAATATTATATGTAATTTTGTTATTATAATATAACACATTATGTATTACATGTAAAGATAAAAAACAATAAATGATAAAAATAATTTATTCCTTTTACGCCATAATAACTCAAGATACCAACAGTAATATTTTGTCATTTTTATTGCTATAATTAAAAATAATAATAATTTATTAAATTTCTTATTATAAGAAATATTACGAAACAAATTCATTTAAAAAATTATATAATAGAGCTTTTATAAATAATTTAAAATGTAATTAATTTTAAAGAACTATAAAATTTAAAACTGCCAATATAATGATATATGATTGTCTATTATTTCAATAAATATAAAAATGAAATTGGTATCAAATAAAAACTTGATCTAAAACAAATCTATCCTAATAAAACAAATTTAAATAGTGTACTATTTTTCTATAAAACAGGTATAAAGTGTAAAAAAACAATTAAGATCTCTATTTTCAAATGGAAGAGACGTTAATAAAATGATTCTCAACTTTTACTGATATATAAAAAGAAAAAAATACTGCTAGCATCTTAAAAAAGGTAATTCAGCCCCCTTTATCCCATACAGCATAAAGAACACAAAATATTGACTTTCAAACCTAATAAAACAAACGCATGAAATAAGTAAATCTATCAGATTTACAAAAAAATTATAAGCAATACTAGAACACCAACAAACTACCTAAAACCAGATAAAAAGAGAGTCATGAAAACTGAGATGATCCCCAAAATACTGAAAAAACTTTCTTTCTTAATTTTCATAAAAGTTATTCCATATTTTTCGTCAATATTGTAGATCACAACCATATTTATATTTTAAGTAATTATATTTACTCTATATTAGTAACAAATAATTCTCTTTGAACGAAATTTTTAGCAATATTCACATAACTGTCTTCAATTTGTGCAAAATAAATAATAATAATAAAGAATTAATCAAATTCTTGAAAGAAAAGGAATAGAGAAACTTACTAAAAAATTGCATTTTTAAAATACCAACTTAAGTAAGCACATTGAAAAAATAACGCCATGAAAACTGATATTGAATGATAAATTCATCAACCGATCACTTTAATCGCAAAATATTAATCTATAATAATAATTTATTGTTTTGCATGTTGAATGAGAAAGCTGACGATTATAAAACTCTCTTAATTTTAACTCTGTTTATATTGAATCAATCAAATTTCTTCACTTGCAAATCACAAACGAGATCGGTGTGTGTGTGTAAACACACTTGAAGAAAGGAAAATATCACTTATGAGGTATTTTAACTAACAAGCGCTGTTAACACAGTATTGAAAACTAGCAAAGTGAATGATGATACCCATTTTTACTTTAAAAGTGTAAATATGGTGGAACACAATAGATTTTATATTATAAGGCTTTATCGTTATACTATTCACGGGCGCCGTTGCAAAATAGGCTTGGATACCTTGAGAAATGTTTCTTTAAAACAAAAGCGTCAATGTGCAACACAATGGCGTTCTGTTTATTATGTATCCAACGGTGTTTCTTACTGAATCATCTTATAAACTGCTCTATGAGATTACAAATTTATCTTACGTGAATTCTTCCCTTTATATTTATTTTTTCTCATGAACACTAAAATCTGTTAAGACACTATCCAAAGTAAAATAAATCAACAAATATTTCTATTCTTTTGTAATATACAGATAATTGAATAGATTTCCTGATTGCAACAAAAGTCTGTACTATTGCAATAGTAGAAATACTTTGATCATCCTCGCTCCATAATAAAAGAATAATATGTAATTTACAGAAAAAATTACATATTTAATATATATGAATATATAATTATTAAAAATGAGAATATACATCAGAAATAATTATAAAAGACAACTATCTTGAGAAAGATTGCCTAATATTACAGAAAAATTGCGGTGGCTTTGCTCAATAAAAGCTTCTCTATTTTTAACAAAGCTCTCATTTTTATGCATCCATATGTGATGTAAAAAGACGCCTATTTGCGTTTCTCTTATAGATAGATTAAATAGTGACAGCACCTTTGATCACTTTGTCTCTTTTGACTTCTCTTTTGGGCATTAATTTATGGTATCTAACCCACCTTTTCTCGCTCTTTTACCTTTGGGTGCACATGAATATCACGGAGAGCACCTTCCTTTCGAAACCGACTGGATTATTGCTGAAGCTTTTGCAAAAGCCCTCACTTTACAAACAAAAGAGCAGTTTCATATCGCACTTTTACCGGTTGAAAAGATTGGCTATTCTATAGAACATATGGATGTTACAGGCACGCAAACCCTTACCTTTTCTGATGCGATTAAGCGATGGATAAAGATTGGTGAAAACTGTTATCACAAAGGGATCAACCGTCTTCTTCTTCTCAATGCTCACGGAGGAAATTCACCTTTAATGAGCATTGTTATCACCGAATTACGAAAGCGCCTTTCCATGCTCGCTGTAGCAACAAGCTGGAGCCGTTTTGGTTTACCACAAGGTCTCATGGAGCCATCTCAACAACATCTTGATATCCATGGAGGCTTTATCGAAACCTCTCTCATGCTCTATTTAGCACCAGAAAAAGTCCATATGGAAAAGGCAGAAAATTTTCATAATAAACAAGCGGATATGATTGCCAATTATCGGTATTTACGCGCTTATGGTCCTCATGCCTTTGGTTGGACAATGAAAGATCTAAATACGCAAGGTGCGGCAGGAAATGCAAGCAAAGCAACACCACAAGCCGGTGAAGCAATCTTTTCTCATGTTCTGTCTCAGCTTCGTGATTTACTTGATGATATCAATCGATTTAACATAAACACATGGCAATAAAGAACAATAAAAGGTCTCTCCATGGAAACGATACACCCCAAAAAACTTCCCGTTACGGTTCTCACAGGCTATCTTGGTGCTGGAAAAACCACCCTTCTCAACCGCATTCTCAGTGAAAATCATGGCAAACGTTATGCCGTCATTGTCAATGAATTTGGTGAAATTGGTATTGATAATGACCTGATCATTGAATCAGACGAAGAAATTTATGAAATGAATAATGGCTGTATTTGCTGCACCGTACGTGGTGATCTCATTCGCATTCTAGAAAGTCTGATGCAACGTTCTTATCGATTTGATGCGATCATTATAGAAACGACAGGGCTTGCTGATCCCGTTCCCGTAGCACAGACCTTTTTCATGGATGATACTATCCATGAAAAAACAGCTCTCGACAGTGTCATAGCGGTCGTTGATGCAAAGCATTTTCCCTCTCAACTGAAAACAAGTCGTGAAGCTGAAGACCAAATTGCCTTCGCGGATATTATTCTTTTAAATAAGATTGATCTTGTCACCCAACAAGAACGCAGCCATGCTGAATCCCTTATTCTGGCCATTAATCCCAGAGCCATAATTTACGCAACAGAGCGCGTTAACATCCCTGTTGATAAACTCCTCGATCGTAGTTCCTTTGATCTCCAACGCACTTTAGATAATGATCCCCATTTTCTTGAGCATCATCACGCAGATCATGTATGTGGTCCCGATTGTAATCATGATCATGACCATCATCACGCATCCACCATTCATGATATTACCATCACTTCTGTAAGTTTAAAAACAGATGCTCTGCAACCAGAAAAGTTTTTCCCTTGGATCCAGCAGGTTACACAGCAACAAGGGCCTGATATCTTGCGTCTTAAAGGCATTATCGCCTTTCAAGGAGACGATGATCGTTACGTCATTCAAGGGATACATATGCTTCTTGAAGGACAACATCAACGCCCATGGCGTGAAGATGAAAAACGAGAAAGCCGCCTTGTCTTTATAGGACGCTCTCTTGATGCTGAAAAATTAAAAACTGGTTTTGAAAATTGCGCATAAGTGAGTGATAATGCCAAACATTACCCATTATGATCTCAAAAGTTACTGCCTTTCCTGCGGTTTTATAGGCAATAAACCAGCCTTTGTTTCCGTAGAAGGTCTCATTGTTTTTTTTAATCCAACCCCACAAATCGTTGAAGTTCACCAAGGAATAATTTCAAGCCATTTTTCCCATGACAATACCGCGATCATCACCGGTGGAGAAGATGGAAAAGTCTGTCAAACAACCGCAGCAGATCACACGGAAGTGTTAAGCCAAAAAGAACGCAAATGGATAAACAACGTTGCTTTTGGTCCACAAAAAGCTTTTGCTTTTTCCTCCTCACGCCTCGCATTTGCGCATATTGGAAAAGAACGACAAGAGCTCACACATGAACGCAGTGTAGAAGGCCTTGCTTTTGCCCCCAAAGGTTTGCGACTTGCCGTTGCCCATTACAATGGTGTGACTCTTCATTGGTTATCAACGCAAATATCTCCCACCACATTAGTATGGAAAGGAGCTCATTGTGGTGTCACCTTTTCACCAGACAACCGCTATGTCATTTCCACCATGCAAGAAAACGCCTTACACGGCTGGCGTCTCACTGATAATCAGCACCTCCGCATGAGTGGCTACCCAAGCAAAGTCAAAAGCTGGTCTTGGAGTGCAAAAGGAAAATGGCTAGCAACATCAGGTGCCTCTGCCGCAATTGTTTGGCCCTTTCATACAAAAGATGGCCCCATGGGAAAAACACCTCTAGAACTAGGCACACGAGCAAATGCACTTGTTAGCACCGTTTCATGCCACCCAAACAAAGAAATTGTAGCAATAGGCTTCAATGATGGAATGATTTTAGCGGCACAATTCCATGATGGAAAAGAAGTCCTTCTAAAAGGTTATGGGAAAAGTGCTATCTCAGCACTTAATTGGGATCAAGCAGGGCAAAACCTCTCCTTCGGTAGCGAAAATGGTGAATGTGGTATAATCAAGATCACTGATTAAATTAAGCACCCAAAAGCGCAATCATCGCCGATAAAGAATGCCCACACAATCCTCCAGAAATCTTATCCCCTTGCATCTCCAGAGCTCTCAGAAATCCTATCTCCCTAATCTCCCCCCAAAAATCTCCTAAAATCTTCGTAATCATTAAATCTTCCCTCTTCCTTTCCTCCCCCCTTTAGACAAGAAAATACCTTAAACATGTTTTTTGACCTTTTAACATTGCTACCCCCATACAAGAATAAAAACATCACTCTCAAGACCGCCCCCCATCTCCCTATAAACATCTATATAGGCTACATACTTCCACAAAAGCATTTTTCTTAAAAATTCGGCAAAAAATAGCTGATATCATCATTGAAACAACGATTTATTCTTACGATCAGAAGAAGGGAATTCAACACTATTTTCCTAAATAAAAAATTTTTTGATTTCCCCCTCCAAAGAGCAAAGTTTCCTACGAGCAGCCTTCCACACTTTAGTTTCTTGCCTAGAAAATTCTATCTAATAATCATTTCATGGAACTTCTATTACCGCCCTCTGTTCCGGTATCTCCTTCATCTCCGGATTCTATTCCTTCTGCTTCTTTCCCATGTTAAACCAAAGCCTTCTGGGTCTTCTGACCCTTTGGATTCCTCGTCTAATCTCCAAATTAGAGCGGTTGTTCCACAGGTTCCAACTTATCTTCTTTTGCCAAATGCCTTATTTCATGCTGGTTTAGTGGATATGACCACGCAAAATAAGACGTTAGAGACAATGCGGAATGCTTTTCATTCCTTTGGGAAAGATAATAAAAAGACAGCCTTTTTTCTGCGTGCTTATGGGGGGAGTCATCATTATGCTTCCAATTTATCTGCTTTTGAATATGGTTATGGTGCTGAGCTCGATTATAATGCATTTCAAGCAGGTGTTTTGTTAAACGAGATTGAGAGTTTATATGGTCGTACATTCTTTGGAGTTTTGGGGAACTATGGAAATCTTTCTCTACACCCTCAGGATGTTGAACAAAGCAAAAAAAGCGCATTTAATAAATGGTCTGTTGGGGCTTATGGAAGTTTGCAGCATGATACCGGTTTTTATATGGATGGGGTGTTATCGTATGGCCTTTTTAAAGGTGATGTTTTGACACGAGCACGGGGTAAAGCTATTGCCAAGGGTAAACAGTTTAGCGGTTCTTTAACGAGTGGCAGAACGTTTGCAACAGGGTATAAAGGTGTTGTTTTTGCTCCGCAGATTCAGGTTGTTTATCAGCATCTTCAGTTTAATAAGACGCGTGATATTGATTTAGGAAAATTTCATGCAATAATTCAGAATGCTCATTCATCATTTTAGATATTGAATAAAAACTAAATATTATAAATTTCTTTCATTTCAAACCTGTTTATATTTAATCAATTAACCCCTTGTCCATCACAAACGAAGCTGGCATGCAAAGAAGGACTTTTGAAAAAAGGTAAATTACTTCTTATGAACATTCTCGAGTGCTAAAATCTGCGCAAATATTGAATGCTGAAAAAAGAATGGTGATATCCGCGCATGACCGCAATGAAAATAATATCCTGTATCTTATCGAAATTTCTCTGCCACCTATCACTTACAAAACAACAACCATAACAACACGATAAAGCATACTTTACTTTTATTATAATTTGACCTCAAACTCCCTCTTTTTGCTCTAAAAATAAGTATCTATCCAAAATTCTTAAGTAAACATCCTAAAAAAGAAACAAATAATATGCGTATTAAATGATATAAACGTGAATAAAGTTCTAAAACAAAATTCAAAACAATGCATAAAACTCATAAAGACTAAACTTATGATCTATAAAAATGAATAAAGAAATGGACAAAAACAACCACCTATATCGTCTCTTTTGAAAGATTATGCCGAAAGCATTCAGCATTCAAACTTTTCATATTCACAATGAAATCTGTCCTCATATCTTAACATCAAAAATTTTAGAAAAATTTCTCATCGCATAAAAGAAAGCATCTATTGTAATCTTTTATATCAAAAAATAACCATATTGATGAAGCAAAATAAATTTTAATACATTAAAAGGCCGAAAATCTTCTGCCTTTTAACTAAAAATACATATTGCAGCTCATCAAAAGAGGTGGCGCAATCCAGCAGAGAAACTCGTTCCAGAAAAACCAATTTTCTTAAATCTATGCTGATAAGTGACATCTCCACGA
>NZ_JBHIPQ010000028.1:0-17191 GCF_042196125.1 Bartonella sp. AP280QHHD
ACCCCTTAAAAACTCTTTGAGAAAAAATAAATTGGTACAAAACCTAGTGTCAAAATATACAAAACCTGCTGGCAAGCTACAGGCAAGCTACAGTCAAAATATACAAAACCTGCTGGCAAGCTACAGCTACACACATGAAATCAATAAGTTATAGCACCATAAAAGTGCTGTGGCGGAGGGGGTGGGATTCGAACCCACGGTACAGTCTCCTGCACGCCGGTTTTCAAGACCGGTGCCTTAAACCGCTCGGCCACCCCTCCAAACTAGATATGCTTTTTGACAAATTTCTTGTAAAAGGTCAATCATTTTAATACGCATTTTAAAGCGTTCTTTGTAAAACTATTTAAGTTTCAATTAAAATAATTCTTCATAAGTTAATTCTTTGAGTGTGTTATCTAAGAGTTTCATTTTTAAACATGATAGTTTTTTCTGAAAAATGAAAGGTAATTATGATATTTATCATTTTTTTCCTGTTTAAAAATTTTTTACAAAGCAATATTTTTTAAGTTCTAATGGTCGTTTTCGTAATAATAAGAAATGTTCAGTTGAAAATGTTTGATAAATTATATTAAATTTCGGTCGTGTATTTTTAAATTATTTTACCTTTCCAGATATTTATTCTATTTAGATCGGTCATATCTGCGAAAAGAAAATGTTATTGCTTTGACAGTTTATGAGAGATAAATTTGTAAGAATGACATATATATTCAAGCAAAATTTTTATTGAGTTTAAATAAGTACAATTCAATAAGAAAGCTCTTTAAAAGATTTTTATTTTTTAAATAAAAATATTCAGATATTTAATGCGTCTAAAGGGTATCTTGGAGGAAAGGGCTGATTTACACTATTTGAATAAAACGTTGTATAAGATTTGCATCGACAGTTTAAAACCTTTTCCAGATATGACTGAAAATTAGGTATATTTATAATGCTTTTTTCTTTAGGATAAGCAAAAAGGTAATTTGAATGGAAGAAAAGATTATTGAACGCTTAGATCAATAAATAGTTTGTTAAGGTCTTGCATAGTTTTTCAAGAATAGAACTTAAAAACGCTAAATTATGCAGAGGCAAAGAGCATAAACTTTAACAGACAAGGTTTTAAAAGCCGTTTCATTCACAAGTATGTGTAAAATAAAATATTTATGTCTAATATGAGAGAATAGGTTGTTCCTGATTCTATTGAGTTTTATTTGCCTCTATTCCTCATCTTTTTGAAGCTTTTTTATGGCTTCAAGAGCAAGTTTTTACGGTCTGCGCTCTTTGTGTAAAGAGATGCCATAGTGTCGTCTGTCCAGCCAAAAATTGCTTTGAGTTGCGAGACTGTTGCACCGAAATTAGCAGCGCGTGTTGCTGCTAATTTTCTTAAACCATGCGCGCGCTGATTTTTTAATGCCTACTGTATTACAAGCCTATCTAAATGTATCGCCAAAGCTTTCTTTGGAGAGTTTTTGATTAACTTGACCACAAATGAATGTTTCTTCTCCAATAGGACCAATTTAAAGGGTTTTGGCTAGTTCAGACAAAATTGGCAGAAAAACATCTGTTTGGAATTTACTTTTTTCTGTTTTGACTGGAAATCCGTCTTCGTTTTTGAGAGGAGGTCTTTTGATTCCTAAAGCTGGATTATTTTCCAAAAGACCCTGTTCAATGGCCCATTTAAAAAGTCCGTTTAGACCTTTCAGAAAGTCTCTAGCCATTCCAAGTGTTTATTTACGATGTTCAACACCGGCTATAATATGTTTCTTTTCGATTGCTTGGTATGAAATGTGACCTATAGAATCACACACCTTCATCAGGATGAGTTCTTTTTGTGACTTTAGAGAAGCTATGCCAATTGATACTGTTAAAATACTGTTTAAGTAGCCATGCAAATAACCTTTCAACAAGTTTACCGGTTTTGGATTTTGGAAGTATAAGCCCTTGTAATTCAGCAAGCGCACTTTGGTAGTTGTCAACAAACTCTTGCGTTCCATAGGTTCCACGTACTCTAATGCGTTGACCACGACCAATACGCACATACCATATAATTTTACCATGGCGTGTGATTTCTTTGACAAGATGAGGGGGGCGTGGTTTTGGCATAGCAACTTCACATCTTAGAGAGTGAAGATTCATAATCTTCATTCGTTGACAAATCTAATAACTTTTTTGGAAGACTAGCTTGGTTTGGTATTGGGATGTCTGCTTTAAGATAAATAAGCAGTTCACCTGTAGGCTTTATTTCTATTAATTCACACCCTTGTTTTTTAGCTTCTCGTACAGCACGAGCAATAGCTGGTTGCGTAATAGTAGGTGGACGGTGTCCCATGTTTGTTCGCCTTGATTTTAGATGTAATTCACATGTGGCGTGAATCACGCTGGTGTAAAAAGGTTAGTTTTTTGGTGTTAGAAAGGAATGTCGTCTTTTGTTGAAGGGACGCCGTTCTGGGCGGTCATAGTTTTGTTACAAGCTTCTGAATTATCATAAATTTTTGCGTTTCCAAAAATCTGTGCATTATAAGCAACTTGTGCGTTATCAAAAATCTTAGCGCTATCGTAAATATTGGTAAAGGAATACGCCTTGGCATCATTATAAATCCAACAATCGTTTTCATGACTTAAACTGTCTTCATCCTCTGTAAAGCTGTCAAGATTACCTGCCTTTTCATCTCTAAAGTCTCTCAATTCATGGATACGGTAAAGCGTAATGTATCCATCAAACTCTATTGTTTCATCAGTCAAGTCGTATTTTTTCCCCATGATTTATTTCCTTGATTTGGCACAATCCACCCGTAGCGTGAATCATGCATTACTTAAAAGTTGTTAGGAATGAGTAGGGGTGTGCTAGGTGACATATGGACACTCCCATTTTTTAAAAATATGCAAATTTATTTTTTAGATGTGCTTAATTTCATAATTCCAATCAGGCAATTGAGTGAGAGCTAATGCGAGTTGTCCTCTATGACACATGCATACATTGGCTTCAAAACAGGTGATTGCAACGCGCTTTTTGTTTAAAAAAATTTGATATAATTTGTTTATTGCACAAAAATTCTTTATTTTTTTGTGAGTGTGTCATTTTTGCTACAGATATTTCAGAAAAGATGCTCTATATGAATTTCATTTTGGATATTTGGAGAGATTTTATGAATACAAAACGTTTAATAACAGCGTCTATTTTTTCTTTAATTTCAGCGTCTACAGCACTAGCTGCTGATGTTATGATTCCTCATCAGCCAGCATCATCGACTGCTTCTACCATTGTTGCACCTACTTTTTCATGGACAGGTCTTTATTTAGGTGTCCAAGCTGGTGGTTTTTCGAGCAAAGCTGATATGGCTCTTGTTGGTCAAGAAAAGAGTTTACCACTGGATAAAGAGTTCTCTCCTAAACTTTCAGGTTTTGCAGGTGGTTTTTATGCAGGTTCTAATATTGATCTCGGTGACAACTTTATTTTTGGTATCGATACGGATTTAATGATATCTGGAAAAAAGCACACAAAGACCATTACCATAGGTGCAGCTGATAACACTACAGTAGAAAATGCAGTCGTAAGATCTCGCAGATCCGCAGAAGGTGTAACCACAACAGGAACACCAGTGTCACCAGTAGCAGGAACCTTAACGTCAAATACACCAATACAATCAACTGTCCAAGCGCAATCTACGCGGGAAAATTTAAATCAACAACCAAATCCAGGCGTAAGCCAATCAGGGAAAACAGCAACAACTGGCAATCCTAATGCTACAACAGTAAAAGAAACAGTGAAAGTGGAAGGAAAAACATTAGGAGTTTCAAACCCAACATCAGCATCGTTAGCTGGACAACGAGGGTCCTCTAAGCCAGTGACAAAACCACAAACAGGCGCAGAAACAGCAACAGTTTCTACATCTAAACAACCCTCCTCCAGCACAGAGACAAGAACACTGGTCCAGTCAGAGCTTTCGTTAGGAAGATCAGATACAGGAAACCAATCATCAAGAGTTGAGACAAAAAGAGCAGATGCGTCTGCAAAATCTGCAGAAACAACATCTATATTAGCGGGATCTTCACAAGTACAATCCATCTCAGCCACACCAGCAGTACAGTCAGCGGTGGCGGTACCTGCAAAATCATCAGCGGTGGCGGTACCTGCAAAATCAGTTGTAACAAAACTAACATTCTCTACCCCATCAACAGGAACAGAAGCAAGTCAGCCAGCAGTAAAAGTACCTACACCGGTACAATCTGTATCACAACCATCAGCAGTAGAAAGAACAGTACCGAGTTCATCACTTGTACTCGCGAGATCAGGATCATCCAATGGTTCAGAAACAAAAGTTTCTAATGGAACAAGCGGAGCCCAACAGGGAGGTCATCATAGTTCTTCCCATAGTAGTGGAAATGCTAATGCACATGGTGCACCTCATGCAGGTGGGCATAGCTCTGGTGCTCATCCGAATGGTACTAATCCACATGCTTCTCGTTCTCATGGTGGACAGAATATGTCTGGACACGGTGCACAAAGTACACAAGCGGTGGATAAGAACGCTTCCAGTGTATATGGTATAGAACAAATAAAAAAGATGGCTTCTGAACTTGGTCTTGATCAAGAGGATGCAGTTGAAACTTTAAGTCATACTTTCAAACAAAATTGGGGTGGTGCTACACGGGTACGTATTGGTTTTGCTGCTGATCGCTTTATGCCTTATCTTGCTGGTGGTATTGCTTATGGGCAATTCCAAGACACTGTATCAATATCTGTTAAGGATGAGGATGGAAGAGTCGTTTCTTCTAAGAACTTAGCTGATGAAACAAAAACCATGATTGGTTACACACTTGGTGGTGGCGTTGATTTCTCGCTTCTAGATAATGTGATTGTACGTGCAGAATATCGTTACTCTGATTTTGGTAAAAAGAAATTTGCAAAGGAAAAACTTGAAGTTAACTACAAAACCAATGATTTCCGTGTTGGTGTAGCTTATAAATTCTAATTTTTTAAAGAGTAAATTTCTAAGAGGCTCCACTGTCAGTGGAGCCTTTATTTTTTTTTAAGATCACTTTTTGGTTTCTTTTCTTGTGAATTTCATGATAAAGCCCATAGAGTGTGATGATATATTTTCCTGATCGCTGCTTAATACGAATGATAAGCTCGGCTTTCCCTATAGATAAAAACCAGAGTTGCAGGGTTCAGGGAAGTTATGCAAAAATGAAATCGTAAAAGTGGACAGGGATATTTCACAATGGCTGTGAAAAATGAAACAATAGATTATTCAAAAACTCTTTATCTCCCACAGACAAATTTTCCTATGCGTGCAGGGCTTCCGCAAAAAGAGCTTGAATTGATGGCGCGTTGGGAAAATATGGGGCTTTATGCGCAATTGCGTCAACAAGCAAAAGATCGTCCATTTTATATTCTTCATGATGGTCCGCCTTATGCAAATGGTCATATTCATATCGGGCATGCTTTAAATAAAGTTCTAAAGGATGTGGTTGTTCGTTCATTCCAAATGCGCGGTTTTAATGCAAATTATGTACCTGGTTGGGATTGCCATGGGCTTCCAATTGAATGGAAAATTGAAGAAAAATATCGAGCACAAGGAAAAAATAAGGATGAGGTACCTCTTAACGAGTTTCGTCAAGAATGCCGTGAATTTGCACAGCATTGGGTAACTATTCAAAGTGAAGAATTTAAACGCCTTGGTGTTGTGGGAGATTTTAACACGCCTTATACTACAATGGCTTTTCATGCAGAAGCACGCATTGCCAGTGAATTGATAAAATTTGCTATGTCAGATCAGATTTATCGTGGTTCCAAGCCAGTGATGTGGTCTGTTGTGGAACGTACGGCTTTGGCAGAGGCTGAGATTGAATATCATGATCATGAATCAGAGGTGCTTTGGGTTAAGTTTCCTGTTTTTGAAGCAAATTCTGATGATTTATATGGTGCTCATGTCGTCATTTGGACAACAACACCGTGGACGATTCCAAGCAATCGTGCAGTGAGTTATTCTTCGCAAATTTCTTATAGTATTTACGAAGTTGAAAGTGCTGAAAATGATTTTGGTCCTCAAGTGGGAGAAAAGCTTCTCTTTGCAGACGCTTTAGCGATGAGTTGTGGAGAAAAAGCCAAACTTGTTTTGAAGCATTTGCGTGTTATTTCTTCTGAAGAGTTGAAAGCTCTTGTTCTTTCTCATCCACTCAAAGGTTTAGCTGGAGGGTATAATTATAAAATTCCATTGCTTGATGGTTCGCACGTAACAGAGAGTGCTGGTACAGGTTTTGTCCATACAGCACCAAGCCATGGGCGTGAGGACTTTGAAATTTGGAATGATTATAAGTCCTTACTGGAGCAAGCGGGGATTGATTCATCTATACCGTTTCCTGTTGATGATGCAGGGTTCTATACGAAAGATGTTCCAGGTTTAGGACCAGATCGTGAAGGAGGACCTGCACGTGTTATTGATGATAATGGAAAAATGGGTGATGCCAATAAAGAGGTCATTAATGCTTTAATTAAAGCAGATCGATTGTTTGCACGGGGGCGTTTAAAGCATTCCTATCCCCATAGTTGGCGTTCAAAAAAACCCGTTATTTTTCGCAATACACCGCAATGGTTTATTTCAATGGATAAAGATTTTGGGGATGGTTCAACTTTACGTAGTCGGGCTTTGGAAGCTGTTTCAAAAACGCGTTTTGTGCCATCTTCTGGACAAAACCGCCTAGCTTCTATGATA
This sequence comes from Bartonella sp. AP280QHHD, assembly GCF_042196125.1. Taxonomy (NCBI): domain Bacteria; kingdom Pseudomonadati; phylum Pseudomonadota; class Alphaproteobacteria; order Hyphomicrobiales; family Bartonellaceae; genus Bartonella; species Bartonella sp. AP280QHHD. The sequence goes on from NZ_JBHIPQ010000028.1 coordinate 6,696, forward strand.
GAAGATCGTCCTGATTGGGTTCTTTCTCGTCAGCGTTCTTGGGGTGTTCCTATTTGTATTTTTGCAAATGAGGATGGTGTTATTCTAAAAGATGAAGGTGTGAACGAGCGTATTTTACGGGCTTTTGAAGCAGAAGGGGCAGATGCATGGTTTGCTGAAGGAGCACGTGAACGTTTTTTAGGTGAGCGTGCACATGAGCCTTGGGTACAGGTTTATGATATTTTGGATGTTTGGTTTGATTCTGGAGCCAGCCATAGCTTTGTGTTAGAAGATCGGGCTGATTTGAAATGGCCTGCTGATGTTTATTTTGAAGGTTCAGATCAGCATCGCGGATGGTTCCAATCTTCTCTTTTGGAAAGCTGTGGTACGCGTGCTTGTTCTCCCTATAAGTCCGTGATCACACACGGTTTTACTTTGGATGAGAATGGTAAGAAAATGTCTAAATCTTTAGGCAATACGGTTGTTCCGCAAGAAATCATTAAAACATCTGGAGCTGATATTTTTCGTCTCTGGGTTATGACAGCCGATTATTGGGAAGATCAGCGTTTAGGCAAAAAAATACTTCAAACAAATGTGGATTCATATCGTAAACTACGCAATGCAATTCGTTGGATGCTAGGAACTTTAGCACATGATGATGGAGAAGAAGTATCTTATGGTGCACTGCCGGATCTTGAAAAATTTATATTGCATAGGCTTTTTGAACTTGATCAGTTGATTAATCGCGCTTACGATGAATTTGATTTTAAAAAGATTATGCGTGCATTATTGGATTTTTCAATCATTGAGTTATCGGCATTTTATTTTGATATCCGCAAGGATTCTCTTTATTGTGATGCGCCTTCATCAAAAAAACGCAAGGCCTCCTTGCAGGTTGTCCGTGAGATTTTTGAGCGTATGGTCACATGGCTTGCTCCAATGTTACCTTTTACTATGGAAGAAGCTTGGTTAGAGCGTTATCCAGGAAGCCAATCGGTGCATTTGGAACAATTTCGCTCTGTACCAGAAGAATGGCAAAACCAATCTTTGGCTGAGCGTTGGAAAAAAATTCGGCAGGTCCGTAAAGTTGTGACAGGTGCTTTAGAGCTTGAACGTGCTAATAAGCGTATTGGATCCTCTTTGGAAGCTGCGCCTATTGTTTTTATTTCCAATCTGGTTTTACGAGAGGCATTAGAAAATGTGGATATGGCGGAGATCTGTATTACCAGTGCGCTCACAATTACGCAGGACACGATACCTTCTGATGCTTTTACTTTGAATGATGTTGAAGGTGTTGGTGTATATCCAGAGAAGGCATTAGGAAAAAAATGTGCTCGATCATGGCGTTATACACAAGATGTTGGAAGTGATCCAGCTTATCCGGATGTATCTGCTCGTGATGCAGCTGCTTTGCGGGAATTGCAGATTCTTGGCAAGATTTAAAGTTTTAGATCAAAGGAAAGAAATGCAAGTAAATTTCTCATATTGATGAATATAGTTTTTTGTGGTACGAAAAAAATTCCGTTGTTTTATCTGCAGGGGGGAAATTTGTGTATGGACCGTTCTCTCATAAATAACGGGAATATTAATCAGCCATACACCTAGGAAATGGAATAGGCAGTGAGAAAACGTGAAATAAAAATATTTCCAATAGGAATTTTAGGGATGTGCTTTGTTTTAACGGGATGCAATTTATCCGCTCCTACCTATGGTACCAATAAACCAGTTTCAATACAGTTTTTTGAAGATGTTGCTAATATCACTTCATTAACACCAACAAATAACAGCAGCCAGATTGTTATGAAACCTCATCCAAAACTTGTAATACCAAGCCCTAGTTCACGCAGATTTTTGCCGGTACCACAACAAGATAGATCTGTCAATGAAATGGCAGCATCGAAGAAGCATCAAGGAAATACTCCTTTTCCTCACAAAGGATCGTCAGTTAATGGCGTTGGTTCAGAAAATCCTTCACAGTTGAATGCGAAGCAACGACAGGAATATTTACGTCGTCAGAGAGCACAAGTTGGAAGTTCAAAATACCGTCGCTATCTCACTGAACCACCTTTAAGTTATCGCCAACCGGCAAAAACCGCACCTATTGGTCGATAGGGAAAAGACAAAACATTTAAAGTAAAGTATTTTTCCAATTACTTATGATACCAAGCTCTCATTCGCGCGCAGTTATAATGCTGCTGTAGGAGGGGGGTATTCTCATGAAATAGCAATATGACAACAGCATCGAGAGATTCCTTATGCGTTTCCTTAACACGAAACATTTCTCAAGCTCATTTTACAACATTGCTCATGTGGCTAGTATAACGTAAAATCTATTGTGCTCCAATACTTTATGCTTAGGAAGGAGAAAGTGGATACCATCATTTTATTTTACAGACTCCAATGTTGCGATAATTTTTGCATTTGAGAGCTTTCATAAGAGACATTTTTAGTCTTTTCTAAAACGTTCTTTATCCAGACGATAATTCCGCTTATGATGTGCAAGAAAGTGATTTTTACTGTTTCAATGTAATTTGAAATGAGAGCATATCTACGATATTTTGGACTTTATATTTTATATACAAAATAATGAATTATTCTTTTGAATGAATGTACCATCTAATAGAAACAATATGCAGAATTAAAAGAGAGAAAAAATGCTTCGAAATAGCTTTTGCTATATATATATATCAGAAGAATTAACAGTCTTTTTTGAGAAGTAGGATAGTTTTTAAAGAGTGAAAGTTATGGAAGAAGAATTATTTTTAGTATCGCTTTTGTACAAAAAAGTCTTTAAGTAATTGAGCTGCTTCTTTTTCCTTGAAACCAGAATAAATCTCAGGTTTGTGATGGCAGGTTGGTTGCTGATAAAAACGTGGGCCATTTTCTATAGCACCTCCTTTGGGATCATTTGTTGCATAATAGAGACGTCGTATGCGTGCAAATGAAATGGCAGCGGCACACATAGCACAAGGTTCAAGTGTTACATAAAGATCGCAATCAGGAAGCCTTTCGTTTTGCAATGTTTCGCAAGCCATACGGATTGCGCGTATTTCTGCGTGTCCTGTAGGGTCATATGCAGATTTTATAAAGTTACCAGCGCGTGCAATGATAGCTTTTCCACGTGTAATGACAGCACCTACGGGAACTTCATCTTTTTTTGCAGCCTCTTGCGCTTCTAAAAGGGCTATTTCCATGGGCGTCAAAGTCATAATATTCTTTCTACTGAAGGTATAGAAAATCTAAAGGTTATCTCGATAAGGAATGCTATGGAATGAATAATTTATTACGCTTTTATAATGAAAAGAATACCTCTATTTTTTAAAGAGTTTAAAACAAACTTGCAAGTCGACAGATACATTATTGTCGTTAAAGGATAGAAAATGATAAATGATTATGCTACTTCCTTTTTCAGGATAAGCGGTATGGTGCATGTGAATAATTTTCTGAACATACTTGCAAAGATTGGTTTGAAACGCAAATGAATGAAAATAATGAGAGTGAACGAATTGCTAAAAGGTTAGCGCGTGCTGGTATTGCTTCGCGTCGAGATGCAGAAATGATGATTGTTGCAGGTCGTATTTCTGTGAATGGTAAAGTCGTGACAACGCCTGCTTTTAATGTTAGCCGCTCTGATGTTATTAAAGTTGATGGCAAACCTTTACCTCCTATAGAACGAACGCGTTTATGGCTTTACTATAAGCCAGCAGGTCTTGTCACCACGAACCGTGATCCTGAAGGCAGACCTACAGTCTTTAGTAATTTACCAAAAGGAATGCCGCGTGTTCTTTCTGTTGGAAGGCTTGACATTAACACGGAAGGGCTTTTGCTTTTAACCAATGATGGTGGCTTAGCGCGTGTATTAGAGCTTCCTGTAACGGGGTGGGTCCGCAAATATCGTGTCCGTGCTCATGGAAGAGTCAAGCAGAGCGCGTTGGATAACCTTAAAAATGGTATTGCGATTAATGGTATTTTTTATGGTTCGATTGAAGCATCAATTGAACGCGAACAAGGGTCGAATGTATGGCTTTCTGTCGCTTTGCGAGAAGGAAAAAATCGTGAAATAAAGAATGTTTTAGGGGCATTGGGATTATCAGTTAATCGATTAATACGTGTATCTTATGGTCCATTTCATCTCTCTGATTTAGAAGAAGGAGCCGTGCAAGAGTTAAAAGGGCGGATGTTACGAGATCAGTTGGGGGAGCGTTTAATTATGCAAGCCAATGCAGATTTTGATGCTCCTATTCTTAAGCCATTTTCAAATTCTGCAGTTGTTGCAGAAAAGCAAAGCCAGAAAGATCTTTCTGTTGCAAATGATGGTTGGGTTTTCTCAAGTGAAAGGGCGATACGACGCCGACCAAGAGATGGTTCTGTTGAACATAGTCGCGCACGATTAAGTACAAAGTCTCATGAGAATGTAAAGAAGGAGAAAAGTGAAGAAGGAAAAGCAGAGCGTTTTCTACCGCGTTCTCGCCGTGCTAATGTTTGGATGGCTCCTGGTGCACGTCCGCAAAGTGCACGTAGAAAGCCTTCCTATAGTGAGGAGAAATCGCATGATCATAAGAGCGATTTGGATGGTAGAAAGTCCTTTCATCGAGGCAAGGAAAAACTAAAAGAAAATCCGTCATACAAAGAGAAGAGGGAAAGTTTTGTTCAAAAACATGGCAAAATATCTTATGACGAGACGCATCCCTTTGGTAAGAAAGATCGCTTTTTAAAGGATAAAGAGAAAATGATAAAAGGTGGTCATGATGAGCATTCTTTTGAGAGAAAGAAAAAGGTAAAATCGTTTGGTGGTGCTATGAAAAAATCTAAACCACATAGGGACGGTGCAAAAACTTCGAAGCGATTTGGAGGTCCACGTGCGGATCATAGGCGGTAAATTTGCTGGGCGTGTTTTGTTTTCGCCTGTTAATCAGTCGATTCGCCCAACGAGTGATCGTACACGTGAAAGCCTTTTTAATATTCTTTCTAGCCGTGAAGAAGAGTTTTGGACCAATAAACGCATTCTTGATCTTTTTGCTGGTACTGGTGCTTTAGGCATCGAAGCACTTTCGCGTGGAGCAAAGGCGGCTGTTTTTGTTGAAAACTCGGTTGAGGGGCGTGGGTTGCTTCAAAAAAATATAGAAGCCTTTGAATTACAGTCGATAGGACGGATTTTGCGTCGTGATGCGACCAAACTTGGCAATATTGGCACAATGCTGCCATTTGATGTTATCTGCGCTGATCCTCCCTATAGCCGTTGTTTAGGTGAACGTGCTTTTGTAGAAGCTTTGCGAGGAGGGTGGGCAAAAGCTGATACACTCTTCATACTTGAAGAAAAGAAAGATACAATGATTTATTTACCTGACGTCTTTTATCTAGACGATGAGCGTTTTTATGGTGAGACAGCAATACGTCTCTATAAATTACGATCGCTTACATCTTGAGAAAGTTCTTGTTTTTATCCGATAGGATGAAAAAATGCTTTTTCACAGTTTTCTTCATTTTATATGGTTTTTAAAAGGTTAAGCAGAAAATCAATAAAAGATTCTAATGTTAAAGGAATTGATGAATTTTTATTAGCTTTAATACAGAAGGATGTTTTTTCTCCAATAGGATATATATTCCTCGATAATAGTTATGATCTTTTTTATCTAATTTCTTTCTGCCATACCTTAATCATCACATTTCATCAGCAGTTGAAAGCTTTAAGCTATGCAGTCTGCATTGATATCTTATATGATGCGTAACTTCTATTTTTGCTATTGTCTAAACTTAAAAAAGATATTTTGTTTAGTATTGAAAATATTGTTCATTTATCCTGAATACTTGTGTGTTTAGTTTAGTAATATCGCTTGTTGAGTTAGTCATTACATATTAAGTAAATCTGAGAGTATTAAGTATCTTATCGTTGTGCAGCTTTAAGGATACTTTTTTATATTATTCTTTATCACTAAAGATAAGTAATTTGTAAAAAAGGGGAGATTATCGTGTTTAATTGGATATATAGTGAAGAGATTAGTACAGAAGCAAGTGCTGAGCAAATTTGGGCTATATGGGAAGATGTGGCATCATGGCCTTGCTGGGATAGTGAACTTGAGTGGGTAGAACTTTCTGGTCCTTTCAAAGAAGGCGCTATAGGACGCATGAAACCTAAAAAGGGACCTACAGTAACTTTTACACTTGATAAAGTTATAAAAAATGTTTGTTTTTCTGATTATGCTAAACTTCCTTTTACACGTATGAGTTTTAATCATGAATATATTTGTTCAACAAAATCGGGTTCTTCAAATAACAAAATTCGTCATACTGTAACCATGTCTGGTTTATTTTCTCCTTTCTTTGGAATGATTATTGGGTCAAAAATTAAGTTACATCTTCGCGATGCAATGATTGAAATGAGCAGACGTGCTCTTACTGAAAACAAAAGCATTTTGTAAGGGGGTGCATTTATAAAGAAGTTAATACCTTAAAAAAGGTGCAGAACTCTTAGCCTTGTTAGAATGAAATCAGTTATGAGTATATAGCAAATTGATGAGCTATGATTTGGTTTTAGTTAGCTGTTGAAATCGTGTCAAAGCATCTTACGGGATTAATTTTGCGCTAAAAATCTTATGAAATTCATTGAATTTTTTTATATATAAAAGCTTATAAGATGCTCTCTTCATTGAAAATGAGAAAGGTTCAGAAGTTCATTACTTCTCTTATGATGTAGGTCCATATCGTCATAATATTTGCCTGTTTCTAATGTTGCAATATTTTTTGCATTTAAAATCTTCATAAGAGGCATTTTGATTTCTTCTTAAATAGTTTTCATTCATAGGCCCCTTACTTATGATTTGCTCGCAAATAGTTGTGATTGACTCAACATGAATAGGTTCGAAACAGAGAGAATTTTATGATATTAGGCTTTTTTATACAAATTACAAAACAATAAATTATAAGTATAAATCAAACTGTTAATTTTATTGAAAGATTACAAGATAATTTCTTGATTACTTTTAAATATAAAAATGAGTTCTTTATGATATTACGTCCATTAGGGTAAAGAAGTTTATGACTGCTCATTTTGTTGAAACCATAATAGAAGGAAATATTTTTTACTCTGTTTAAGTTTTGTTTCATTTACAAGAGTGCCGTCTCATTATGAGAGAGTTTATAGAAGCAAAGAAGTGTATACAAATATAAGGTATTTTCTTGATTCTTGCTTGGAAATTAAAGAATGCTATAGGAAAGATATGAGATAAGTTTTTTACTACCCAGAGGAAGGAAGACCTGTGATTTAGATCATTTTATGCTTTTCGAATTTTTGAGGATTTTGGCTTAAATTCAAGTGTTATAGCTAAGACTTTTGTTAATTGCCAATTGTTCTGTTGATTTGATTGTCAGTGGAGATTTGGCTCCTAAAATGATAAGGGCCCATGAGAAATCTTGAAACTAAAGAGATTTTACGGCATATTACGTTTTTTCATAAAGAAGCTAAAAGGGAAATGATTTAATGCATTAAAAGAAAAAGAATGCATGAATGTGCATAATCTTATGAATCAATACACAAGAGTTATATTCTGATTTGTATAAATTTGTCAGAATGCTTATCAATGTAAATAATAAAATATTTTAGGGAGTCTATAATGACTGACAAAAACCAGATTGAGAAAGCTGTTTCGCTGGTTGAAGCAGCAAAGCGTTCTGGGGCAGATGCTGCTGATGCTGTTATTGTTCATGCTCATTCTACCAGTGTATCAGTTCGTTTTGGGAAAGTCGAATCGACAGAAGCAGCAGAGAGCAATGATTTTACTCTAAGGGTTTTTGTTGGAAAAAAAGTAGCAAGTGTTTCTGCTAATTTAGGATCTTATCCGCAAGAACTTGCGGAACGTGCTGTTGCGATGGCTAAAGCTTCTCCCGATAGTTTATTTGAAGGTTTGGCAGATAAAGAGTGTTTGGTTAAGTATCCTAAAGATCTTGATCTTTTTGATGATTTTGTACCCAGCAGTCATTTTTTAACAGAAGATGCTTTAAAAACGGAGGCAGCAGCTCTTGATGTTAAAGGTGTAAGCAATTCTGGTGGCGCTGCAACAGCTTATGGCCGTAGTGGGTTTATTCTTGTGACCAGCGATGGTTTTTGTGGAGCCTATCGCTCAAGTTGTTTTTCACGTTCTTGTAGTGCTCTTGCAGGTGAAGGAACACAGATGGAGCGGGATTATGATTATACAACAGCCTTACATTTTTCTGATTTAGAGGCAGCAGAAACTGTGGGAAAGAATGCAGGGCTTGGTGCTGTTCGACGTTTGGGTGCAGTTCGTGCGGCGACTGGGAGCGTTGATGTTATTTTTAATCCGCGTACGGCTCGTGGAATTGCAGGGCATATCGCATCTATGGTCAATGGAGCCTCTGTGGCTCGAAAAACGAGTCTTTTACAGAATTTCCTAGGCAAGGAAGTGATGAAGCCTAATGTTAATGTAACCGATCAACCTTTGCGATTACGTGGAAATGCTTCTCATCCTTTTGATGGAGAAGGGGTAGAGGGGCAAACACTCAATATTATTGAAAATGGTATTTTAAAAAATTGGCTTCTTTCATCATCTACAGCACGTGAATTGGGACTTAAAACAAATGGACACGGTATGCGTTCGGCATCATTAGTGCAGCCGACCAGTACAAATTTTGCTATTGAACCGGGTTTAGTATCACCTTGCGATATGATAAAAGATTTGCGAAATGGATTTTATGTGACCGAATTATTCGGTCATGGCATTGATTTTATTACTGGTCAGTATAGTCGTGGGGCTTCCGGTTTTTGGATTGAAAATGGTGAAATTGCTTATCCGGTAAGTGAAGTAACGCTAGGTTCTGATTTGCTTCATATGTTAGCACATTTAACACCTGCCAATGATATTGATCGGCGTTATAGTACAGCTGCTCCAACATTGTTAATTGAAGGGATGACACTTGCAGGAAAATAACACGCATCATTCTTCTGATTTAAATCTTTTGCGTGATGTTTGTCGAGAGGCAGGAGATTTAGCAATGCGGTATTTTGGATGCACGTTGGATGTCTGGATTAAAGAAGGTAATTCCCCGGTTAGTGAAGCAGATTTTGCTGTTGATCATTTCTTGAAAGAGAGGCTTCTTGGAGCTCGTCCAAATTATGGATGGATTTCAGAAGAAACAAAAGATAATCGAGAAGAACAAGATTATTATGAGCGCTCTTTTGTTGTTGATCCTATTGATGGAACGCGTGGTTTTCTTTCTGGCAATCCTTATTGGTGTATTTCGGTTGCCATTATTGAGAATGGGCGTCCTATTGTGGGCGTTCTACAATGTCCGGCTCAAGGAGATGTTTATACAGCTGTAACAGGTGGAGGGGCAACATTAAATGGGATAAAACTTCCTCGTTTAGCCTTTGAGGTTCATCGAAAATATAAAATTTCACTTGATAAATCGCTCGCACAAAAATTACCAGATGATTTTCTCAATCAAGTCAGTCTTTACCATTATCTTCCTTCTCTTGCTTATCGTATTGTTCTTGTTGCTCAAGATGAAATTGATATCGTATTAGTTCGTCCAAATTGTCATGAATGGGATATTGCCGCTGCTGATCTTATTTTGCAGGAGTGTGGAGGGTGTTTTTTATCGCTTGATGCCCCTTTACTATCTTATGGAATTGAACCTTACCAGTATGGACTTTTAATTGCTGGTAAAAATAATTGCTGTCAAGATATGATAGATGTTGTTCGTCAAACAAAGTTAGTTTAATCACGTAAAAGCGCGCTAAGATAATCTAAATGATATGGAGGCACATATGACTGAAACCAAAGAAAAAAAACAATATTTACATCTTGTATTTGGTGGGGAATTAAAAAATCTTAACAGTAATCAATTTAAGAATCCTGATGAGTTAGATGTGGTTGGTATTTTCTCAGATTATCAATCTGCTCAAGAAGCATGGCAGGCAAAAGCACAAAGCAGTGTAGATAATGCATTACAACGTTATTACATTGTAGATTTGCATCAGTTTCTTGATGCTGAGTTAGGCGATGCAGAATAAAGCTTGAATATTTGGTCATTATAACCTGTAGATTGCTTCATGCTTTTGTTTAGTCGTCCTTTTCATAGGTACGTTCTTCGGGTAAAATAGAATGCCGTAAAAAAGAATATGCTTGTTGTTTAAAATTCATATGTTTTTTTAAGAAACATCTCCCAAAGCACCCAAGCCCATTTCATAATAGTGTCCGTGCAAGGCAAATAAAAAGCAAGTAAAATAAAATAGTTATGTCTAATATAAGGGAATAGGTGAATCTTGATTCTATTGAGTTTTTTTGCCTCTATCCCTCATCTTTTTGAAGCTTTTTTATGGCTTCAAGAGCTAGTCTTTTACGATCTGCGCTCTTTGTGTAAAGAGATGCCATAGCATCATTTGTCCAGCCAAAAATTGCTTTGAGTTGTGATACTGTTGTTCCAGAATTAGCTGCACGTGTTGCGGCTAATTTTCTTAATCCATGCGCCGATTTTTTAATTCCAGCCGCATTACAAGCGTC
>NZ_JBHIPQ010000029.1:0-11912 GCF_042196125.1 Bartonella sp. AP280QHHD
GGGATCTTGCTGCTCCACAGCATTGTCATAGAGCCTTTGCATTTGAGCATTGGGATCTTCAACATCAAGAAGAGTGCGATTACCTGTCAGCTCAAAGATTTGCTCACCCACCAGACGATATTCAAAATAAGCATCCCCTAATCTTTTAAACACGTTCTCAGGCTTATAATTGCCAATCTTTTTTAAGTAATAGTCCGATCCCAAAAATTTACTTGGGTTGATAAAGTCCTGTCGCGTCTCAACTAAAAACGGCACATCCGGTGATTGGGTCTGGTCCAATTCTGTCTTGACAGAGTTTAGCCCATCTTGCGTTGGCACCTGTATGGATTCTGGTGCGGGTGTTTTTGTGCTTGGTGCAAAAAGCCCTTTGTGCCCTTTCAAACCATTGATAATACCGTCTAATCGATCATCACTAATCAGTGGTTTGGAACCGTCAAAATCGGTGTTTTTAACAACAGCCAAACCTTTATCGCCAGAGCGTAAGCCAACTTGCTCAACGCCCTCACGCACCGCATGATTGTCAATATAGCCTGTCAACTTGGCATCAAGCGTGCCACCAGCTTCAATCGTGCCGTAAACAGCATCATAAGTGCGCGTGATTATTACAGGATCATCAACATATTCCGATGTGTCTGTATCTCCTATTTGAGCCACCCCTGCACCCAAAATATCACCAGATGTAGTCTCAATGCGTGTTGTCGTCTCAATCTTGGTTGTTTCGGTTAAATCACGCCCCTCATTGAGCAGCGTATCACCCTGCATCTCAATGTTGCCATTAGCAGCAATCAAACTATAGCTATTGCGGATATCACCGGCATGGATCGTGAGATGACGCCCTACNCCTGCATCTCAATGTTGCCATTAGCAGCAATCAAACTATAGCTATTGCGGATATCACCGGCATGGATCGTGAGATGACGCCCTACCAAAATCTGTGCCGCATTATTGGTAAAATGAGGCTGCTGCTGACTAACCGTCGTTGTAACTCTGGTAGTTGTGGTAGTTGTATCAACAAAAAACCACCCATCTGTTTCAGTATGTGATGTTTCATAGACATTGCGATTCACCACTTTATCGCTAACTTCAACCCCGCCTTCACGCATGTTGGTAAGCGCTGAGACATCGAAGGTCATATCGCCTGACACGGCTTCTAAAAGACCCGAGCTGTTGATCACATGACCAGCCCGCTCTCCACTTAAACCACGGATTATGAGATTGTCTTCATCAATGACATCGGAAAACTTATTGATAAAATCCCCATCCAAGGAAAAAATGGCAGATTTCTTGGCATAAATCAGCCCACTATTACTCAGATCAGCGCTCACATTGAGCGCAACCCCATCACCACTTGAACCAATACTGCCGGCATTGTCCAAAACATCTGCGGTTAAGACAAAAGCACCACCACTTTTGAGAACACCGTCTTCACCATTTAAAACCAGAGCAACTTGCCCCAATGACGGATCATGACTTTTTGCCACAAGCGTAAAACTGTTACTGGCTAAAAGCTGACCGGAATTGGCTAAAGACCCAAGCTTCGCATCAACAACACCGCCCACCATAATACCGGAATTGCTTAAAACATCATGACTGTTGAGAGTCAGTACCCCGCCTTGCGCTTCCACAAGCCCAGTTTGGGTGAGTGTGCCTGCCTTCAGCGTTACATCATAGGCGCCAACCTCACTTGTCTCGCCCATTGTCAATATGCCATCACTGGAAAGCTCTATCCGCTTTTTAGAGACAATGCGCCCCGTTTGGCTGAGATTTGTTTGCGCATGCAAAGCAATGGTATCATTGCTTTCTATTGTGCCACTATTGCTTAAATCACCGTGGCTGGTCAGTTGAAGGTCACCACGCTCAATCTCTATGTGCCCTGCTTGGATCACACTATCAGCAACAATATTGACTGCCCCTTGCGTAGAAATAAGACCATCAACATTCTCAAAACTGCCCACATCAATGCGCAAACCATCCCGCGCTAAAACATGCGCACCTTCATCATGTGTAGCGTTTTGTTGCTCTGAATTTGTCGTTTCAGCGCTTTTATTGACAAAAGACGTTGCAACAATCTTCATCTCACCGGCTAAAGCACTGAGAAGACCAGCCTCATTATTTATATGACCAGCACGTGTCTCTTTCAGCCCACCAATGCTGAGAGCCTCTTCTGCAATCATTCTGCCCTGTGTGTTGGTTAAATCACCATCACTGAATACGTCCATAGATTTTTTGGCGTAAATCAGCCCACTATTGCTGACATTCCCTGCCACATTGAGGGCAACATTCTCACCACTAGAGCCAAGCACACCGGCATTGTCTAATTGCCCTGCGGTCACAACAAAAACGCCACCACTTTGAAGAACCCCTTCGGATGTATTCTTCAGAAAGGCTTGTTGCGGATCGGCGCCTTCTTGTGCGCTTACCATCAAATGCAAATCATCGGTTGCAATAAACGTCCCTTGATTGGTAAATGCACCAATATGAGCATCGACACTCTCACCGCGCATTGTGCCGCTATTGATAACCCCATCACGCACTTGAAGGGTTAATGCTCCTTCTTGGGCTTCCACAGTCCCTGCTTGGGTTAAAGCATCAGCACTTAAAACCACATCATAACTTAAAATCGTGCTCTCTTGAGAGGTTGTGAGCATGCCCCCCGCTGTCAAGGCAACCTGCTGCATGCTGACAATATCACCCGTGTGATTGAGGGCACCATGGGCATCCAGCGTTATCTTCCCATTAGACCAGACAGTGCCTTCTTGGATCAGGGCACCGTGATGCGCATAAAGGTCAATTTTTTGCTCTGCCACTAAGCGCGCGCGTGATGTAAGCTCTGCTGCTTCCACCAAAAGAGAGCCGCCGGCGCTATAATGTCCAGCGCCTACAGTGAGCCCATCATCGGCGCTCAAGACAATATTCCCCTTGGCACCAATATGGTTGTTTAAAGCGCTGATTTGATTGGTTTTAATGGTCAGATCGCCAAGAGAAGAAACCCCTGTTTGATCATTGTCTTGCATGCGGCTCAGATCAATTGTTGCTGCTTGGATCTCTAAAAGATCACCGGCGGCTATCCGCCCATTCCCCGCCTCAAGCTTTGCTGCCTGTAAATGCAAAGAACCCGTCGCTGACTGTTGACCATCACTCCCAATACCGCTTGCTAGAAGAGCATGGGACTGGAGCTTGATCAGATCGGCGCCCACATCAACAGTACCGCTCGCTGCAACGCGAGCTTGCTCAGCCAGTTCAACATGTTTCAAAGCCTTCAGTTCAACTGCTTCTTCTGAAAAAAGCAGATCTTTCACATGTACACTGTCGTGGTGAGAATGAGCCTTCACCGCTCCTTTGGCGCGTGCTTTAGCAATCACCAGCTTGCCATCACTTGTCAATCTCATGGCGCCTGCATTGGCAACCATGTCTCCGCGCATCTTAACGCCCGCACCTTTATCATTGGCAATCACGCGAATCTGCCCCGCATACATTCCACCAAACTCACTGGAATCAATCGCCAATTCCGGCTCTTTGCCATCAGAACCAAGAGAAGTTGCTTCCCGCTTGTCATAATCAAAATGATTGCGCCCCGCGATAACAGCCAAATCTCCTTTGACCTGTATGGGACCCCCGACACTGATCTTGCGCGAAACAAGATCAAAAATATCTAATGCACTCCCATCAGCCCCACGAGAGCCTATAGTGATATCTCCACCCTCAACACGCAATCCACTCAAAGCGCCATCGGCTCCAATAATCGGTTGTCCAGTCGATAAAGTCACCCGTGGTGTATTAATAAAGCCACAACCGTTACAGGTAATCCCATTGGGGTTGGCGATAATAACATCCGCCATATGCCCGTGTACTTCGCTCATGCCTTCAAGACGCGAGCGATTGGCACTTACCACTTCATTAAGGATAACCTTTGCTGCACCGCTATAACGCAAATTGCTGTTGCCTGGCACCAATCCCCCAAGCTGTGAACGCGAGACTTCCTCAGTCGAATTGTTCAAAATTACGCCATGGGTATCAACATTGAAACTGTCATATTTGTTATGAGAAAGACCCTGTCCATTGGGGCGAACAATATCAATCAGCGGCACATCATTGCCGGCTTTCCCCACCGTGGGGCGGAAAACAGAGCCAACCCCATCAGCTGCTTTAATCCCTTGGCTCTCTTGTGCAACAGGACTTCGCGCTCCAAGCGCTTGTGCTTGCAATAACAAAGGCTGAAAAGCTAAGCAAAAGCTTAAAACAAGTGAAAGCCCCTTATGGATCCCTCGCTGCAAAACACAAAGAACGCGCTGCCATAGCTTGTATCCATATCCCAATCTATGCTTTTGATCTTTCAATCCCCGCATCTTCAGCTCCTCATAAAATTCTTTATCTCTTTAAAAAAACAACCCATATGGGTATAAACAGCGCAGCGATATTTTTTACCGCCCCTTTGCTCTAAAATCTCAATAATGCCCGCACTTGAAATAACCCTGTCGCATTTCCCTTTTCTCGCACTGTCGATTGGGTTAAAATATTCGAATAAGACACATCAATATCCGTAATGTCTCCGGTTGCATGGAAACCAAGAGTTGCCCCAACGAGGCTCCCGCCAAAACTGTTTTTGTTTACATTATTGGCCACGGCCCCCAGATCAAGCGCCATATAAGGGGCAAATTGGCTCATAAATTTACGCCCCATTCTCGAAGAAAAACCTGGCAACAACAGCGACAATTCATTGCGCCAAAACGCCCCATTATTGCCGTAATAAATCGCCTCACGCACCCCACGCACAGAGGAACTACCACCAAGCGATATTTGCTCTGAACTAAACAACGTGTCGGGTGATAATTGTCCTGAAAACAGCGTGTTATAGCGAAAGTTATATTGTTTGAGCGAAAAAGGACGCACGTAGCCTAGGGAAAAAGATAATTTGGAAAATTGCCCTTTGGGTGAATTTTTTGTTGTATTCTCTTGCTCTTTATCATCATAAGCGCCAAGAATTGCCAACCCTTTATGAAACCCTATATGCGCGCTTAATTCTCCTCCAAGCCACTTGCGCGAATGATCAAGCTCAAAGGTTGCAATAGCCAATTTACGGCTGGAAACATCAACCCGACTGCCCATAATAAAATTATCAGAATATTTCCATGTCAAGCGTCCTGTAAGCCAGGTCTTTCCCTCTTGATCACGGTCGATAACCCGTGAAATCCACGGTGTCAGCGATAAAGACTTACCCGCAGTCATAATATCGGAAAATATTCCCTTAACACTCGAATGATATTGGCTCCACGTCCCATCAAAACCTGTTGTCCAAGTGCCATAGGGAAGAGAAAATGATCCCGTTAGAGTATCACTATTGGGACGCTTGTGAGAAAAATGATACGGACTACCATCCATAGAACGCTGATAGCTCAACGACCATTGATCATTGATCCCCAACAGATCATCAAAAGAAAAGCTCAAGCGCGTTTGATAAAGCCCTGTTGCTTTAGCGCCAAGATTATCGCTGGAAAGCGTAATAAGCCAAGGTTTCTGTTTTTCAATATGAACATCGAGTATCGAACCACCCGAATTGCTCCCCGCACCAAGATTAATGGTGGCTTGGCGTGAGAAAAGCCGATTGATTTGATCAAGCCCTTGCTCTATCTGGCGCAGATTGGTCGGCTTTCCAATAAGGTTTGGAAAAGCCGTGGTGATTTCTCCTTGAAGTCTCCTCTCAACTTTATGCCCATCCAGAGTGATATCTTCCATCACACCTTCAACAACAACAATCTTGAGATGACCGCCGCTTAAATCTTGCTCAGGCAAATAAGCCCGCACCGCAATATAGCCGCGCTTCATATAAAGCTTGGTCACCGCTTTGAGCACTTTGTTGATTTCGGCAATCCCCAAACACCGTCCTTCCCAAAGAGAAATGGCTTCATGAAGGTCGGTATGAGAAATCAACTGAACATCAACAAATTCAATGCTTTTGATCAGCAAACAGGTTGTACTAGGCGAAGCACCATAGGGAGATATGGTATCATCGTCTGGCAAAAATACCTCATGGGTTTTGTTTTTACGCTGCAATTGCTGAAAACGCTGTTGTTGCGTTTGTTGTCGTTGGATGCTCTCTGATTGATTAATCGCTTTCTCACGAATGTTTTGGGCAAAACTCGCCAACGAGAAAAGGCACAAAATAGCCGTAAAAACAAAAGTGAAAAAAATCTATGCATTCATTGTGCCCTCAAAATGAGCAACAAAATGAACCATATCATCAGCGTCACAGAAAAAATCGCCAACCGCGTAACAATTTTTTAATTTTTTGATGAGAATAATACTTATAACATCTGAGAAAAAAGCATAGACTGTACTGTATACACCTGCTTTATGAGTTGTGCAAACCATATCATTTCCCCCGCTTTTGAAGATTTTACAATGACACTGTTAAATGACAATCATACACTCTAATATGCTTCTTAATTTTAAGGTGTTGCATGTGATATAATTTTGAGCTTCAAGTAAAGACTGTTATTCATAGAATATACCAAATTTATTGGAACTGTTACATATTAGAGACAACAAAAAACACTCCATTATTATCGCTTGATAAGAAAAATAGCATGACAATCGCTTATTTACTAAAATAAGAAAAAAGAAAATGCGTAATGCCATAACTGATGAAGGATTAGCATATTTAAAAGCCGCTTATCCTAATGAAAAAACACTAAAGATGATCTGTTTTATTATGTTTACGGTTTTTTGCATTCAGAAGATTATCGCACCCGTTATGCTGATAATTTATGCAAAGAATTGCCTCGTATCCCTTGCGTAAAAACGGCTGATGATTTTTGGAAATTTGTGACAGCAGGGCGTGAACTCGGTCATTTGCACGTAAACTATGAAACTGTAGAACCTTATCCTGTCACCTTTAAAAAGGGTAATCCAAAATTAACTGACATCTCTAATCTCGAAAAATTCTATTATGTAACTGAAATAAAATTTGCAAAAATTAAGAATAGTAAGGAAAAGGATAAATCAACTGTTATTTATAACAGCAATATCACAATAACAGATATCCCTCTTGAATCGGTTATGGGGCGTCAATGCGTTAAGACAGATAAAAAGAGTGGTATTGTTAATGATGCCAATCACTATGCTGTTGAAACCATTGGCAACCCTGCCTATCCATTGGATTTGTTTCAAAGGGTTATCACTGTAAGTTTGGAAACAATGAAAATCGTTAAGAACTTACCAAAATTAGAAATAAGAGAAACTGAATAGATTTGGCATACTCACATAATGGGTATAGAGCTTATAACCATAATCTATACCTCTCTTGTTAAGTTGATTACATAAAATTTTCTTTACTATGAGGATAACAAAATAAAGTTAAGAGAATAGGATTTTGCAACATTCCTCTTAATTATTACGAATTAAGGATTCTTTTCGTGGAGTTTTTTGCCATACCTGCTGTCCAAAGGGTTTTTAATTCTAAAAAAATTGACTTGAGACTACAGTGTAGCTACATTATAATAAAATCTATGAATGGAGGTACCAATCATGAAAGCCGATTCTGTTGTTCGCGCTCGCATTCCTGCTGAAATGAAAAAACAAGCGATGATTACTTTAGAACGCATGGGATTAAGTGCATCAGACCTTATCCGTATAACATTTTTGCGTGTCGCTGAAGAAGGTTGTTTGCCTTTTGAGCTTAAAGTACCTAATAGTGTCACACGTAAAGCTATAAAGGAATTAGATGAAGGTAAAGGTAAGACATTTAAAAACGCTGATGCCCTTTTTAAGGATTTAGGCATTTAATATGCTGATACCTGTTCGCTCGAGACAATTTAAATGTGACGTGCGCAAGGCGGGAAAACGCAGTAAAAAATATGAATAAGCTGCGTACACTATTAAGTCTTCTAATTGAAGAAAAGCCATTACCAAGACATTACTGTGATCATCCACTAAAAGGCGATTGGGTAGGGTATCATGATATTCATATCGAACCAGATTGGCTGCTTATTTATAGAATAGAAGGAGATAAATTACATCTTATTCGTACAGGAACGCACTCTGACCTTTTCAAAGAATAATTATATGAAAAGTTAAAAATACTCTAACTTTTCTCTACATAATTAGATTTTTTTACATTGCCTTTAAGAGGTTATATCGTAATCTAAAATGATAGCTTTGTTTAAAGAGAGCTATGTATATTCATTTTCTTATATTACTTATAGGTTTTGAAGGTTTCTCAAACCCTCAAAATACCTTCAAAACCCCTTTATATATATATTACAGATTGTATTTACGTGTTGTGTGTAATATGGGTTGTTTATTTAAAACATTAACATATTGAAATATAATAACTTTTATTTTTGATTGAAAAATAATATATAAAGGGGAGTAAAAGGAACCCTCAAAATACTCAAAATCTTCAAAACTCATAACCATAATGGTCTTGATAGCATTTCATATGAATTACAAGCTATCTTTTGAAAGGCTTTAAAAGATCATATGCTTTTCATAAAGCACGTTTTAATCATTCTCTAAATCATAAGTTTATCTATTCAAATGAACTGATAAAATTCATAAAAAGGATTTTGATAACGTAATCAGTTTTTACTTTCATACGCTTTTTATAAGACGTGTTGGAATTACTTAATAAAATAATCTAGTTTATCAGTTCAATTTACTGACACATAATTGACAAGTTTTAATCAATTCACATCGTTGGTTATCTTTAAAGATTGTACTCTTGATATGAATTATGTCTTAAAAACATTAACCTATTGAAATATAATGATTTTAATTTTCTCTCATTAAAAAAAATGATATAGGTTCTAAAAAGAACTGACAAAAATGACAAAAGTTTATTAAAAGGGATTTTGCTCATCTCTATAATGATCAGTTTCTATTGAGATGTTTTCATAAGTGTTTTCATAACAGGCAATAAATCACAATTATCCTATTTATCGTTTCTCTTATGAAACTGAAAAATGATGCCATGGCTATAAAGAACATAACAGCTATAGAGAAAGCAAAAATGCAAATGAAAGCATTTGTTATAAGAGCGCGGTGCTATTAAGGTTTTTTAAATTAGAGCCCCTTATAAACAAAATTCACAAAAAATTTAAAATTCATTTAGTAAAAAAATGATAGGTTATAAAGCTAAAAATACGCATTATGAGAGCGTTTCTAAATATTATAAATGTATAGATTCAGAAAATACGCAATCGTTTCACAAAGCCCGTAATATAGCTTTAAAAGCACATAAATATAAAAGAAGCAATTAATAGGCATAAGATATTATCAATACACAACGTATTTAAAAAATACAAAAAATATAAAATATTATTTGACAATAAATACGTATTTTGCTATATAAATAATTAAGTGATCAAAACACTAAACATGTAGCGAAGAGGTTACGATAAACCTAATCCTATTAAAAACTGACTATCTTTTATGCTTTTGTTAGCATATATAGTGATTTTGTCGGGTGTAGTTACGCTATACAATACCCTTTTATGGGAAAAGCGTAACAACGGACTACATGCCGTGTTTTGAGCGCCCGGCATCCTTATAGGGTGTTAATTCAAAATTATAAACATGTAGGATTTAATTATGACAACTATATCAAAAAATACCCCCGTTATCTCTTCCATTTCAAATGAAACCGCTCTTGCTAATCAACAAGAGCCTGCAAAAAAATACGAATTTACAGGTGAGACAATAGAGGTTGGTTTTAAAACCCTTCATAGAATTCGCGCTTTAAGAGATTTTGGAGACGTAAAAAAGGTGATTTAGGCGGGTTTATACAAGGTGAAAGTAATTTATCCCATGATGGCAATTGCTGGGTGGGCGGTAAAGCCAAGGTTTATAGTAATGCAAGGGTTTACGATAATGCCGTTGTAAGTGGGTATGCCCATGTGAATAATATTGCTTGTATTTATGAAAATGCAAGGGTTTATGGCAAGGCGGTTGTGGCTGGCAATATTTATGGCAATGCTCATGTGTATGGCTTTGCACGTATTTATCCTGATGCTCATATTTTTGGTAATGCTCATGTTCATTATTACGCTTGTGTTTTTAATGATACAAAAATTTATGATAATGCGAAAATTTCCGGATATGCTTGTATTTTTGCAAATGTAAAGATTTTTCGCAATGCGGTCATTAAAGGTGACACTTGGGTTCGCAATAATACACTTGGGTTCGCAATAATATTGAAGTCTGTAGTAAAGAAATTGTCTATAATGACCAGTCTATAAAAGACGCTGCGTAAATAATGCGCGGGCGCGGCGGGGGCGCCCCTCTTTTAAACATTTCATTTTTAAATTTATCAAATATGAACTTAGGGAGTTACCTATGAACGCTATAACTGTGTCTAAAAAATACGAATTTACTAATGAAACACGTTGCGTGGCTGGTCATACTTTACACCGTATTAAAGCCATTAGAGATTTTGCTGATGTAAAGGCGGGCGACCTCGGCGGCTTTATTGAAAAGGAAAGTAACTTATCACATGATGGTAATTGCTGGGTAGCTAATGAGGCTTGTGTTTATAATAATGCTCTTGTTTCTGATAATGCTACTGTTTTTAATTATGCTAGTGTTTTCGATAATGCAACGGTTTGTGATAATGCAAAGGTATTTGATTTTGCTAGTGTTTATGACAATGCAAAAATACATGATAATGCCTTGGTTTTTGGATATGCTTTTGTTTACAAACATGCTCATGTTTTTAATAACGCCGCTGTATGTGATAAGGCTGTTATAAGAGACAATGCAAAAGTCTATGGGAATGCTTTTATTAATTGGTATACACGTATTGAAGACAATGAAACGATTAATCTTGCATCTCAAATTTCTGATGACGCTTGTGTCTCTTTACCTATAACAAAAAAATACGAATTTACGAATGAAACGCGTTGTGTGGCTGGTCATACTTTACACCGCATTAAAGCCATTAGAGATTTTGCTGATGTAAAGACTGGTGATTTAGGTGGTTTTATCGAAAATGAAAGCAATCTCTCTCATGATGGCAATTGCTGGGTCTATGATAATGCTACCGTTTTTTGGGAAGCTGTCGTTTCTGACAATGCAAAAATACATGATAATGCTTGTATTAATAGAAATGCTAAAGTTTATGGCAATGCCGTTGTTAATGATGATGCATGGATTTTCGGTGCAAATGCTCATGTTTATGGCAATGCAAAAATTAATGACAATGCTATCGTTCGTGGTCAAGTTTATGACAATGCCTTTGTTTGTAATAAAGCTAATATCATTTTTGATGCAAAAATCTCTGACAATGCGAAAATTGCTGATAATGCTTATGTAAGGGGCTTTGTTTATGGCAATGCAAAAATATTAGGCTCTGCTCGTATTGATTGGGCTGCTCATGTTTACGATAATGCCGTCGTTTCTGACAATGTATATGTTTGTTACTTAGTAAAAATCTTTGGCAATGCTATAGTTGATGGCAATCAAAAAATTTATGATGATATTGGTAATAATAACAAAACCATAAATGAAGCTGCTTAAATAAAGCATGGGCGTTGTGGGGGCGCCTGCTTTCCAATCCAATTTTCCATTTCAAATTTTAGAAAACGTTTATCACATTAGATTGTGAGGGTACTCCTATGTGCAAAAAATACGAATTAACCAGTGAAATTAAAAAAATCAAACATGCTCTTACTCGAAATATTATAACTCTTTATCGCATTCGTGCTTTAAAAGATTTCGATGATATAAAGGCGGGGTCTTTAGGCGGCTTTATTGAAAAGGAAGTTAACCTATCCCATGATGGCAATTGCTGGGTGTATGATGAGGCTTGTGTCTATGGTCATGCAAGAGTGTATGACAATGCAAAAATACGCCATTTTTCTCAAGTCTGTGGTCAAGTTTATGGCAATGCTGAGGTCTATGGAAAAGCTTTTATCTCT
>NZ_JBHIPQ010000030.1:0-8749 GCF_042196125.1 Bartonella sp. AP280QHHD
CGGCGTAATCGCATTTTGAAGCAATGGGAGCAGCTGTGTGATGATACCAAAGGTGCGCTCTTTCTCATTCGGGCTGGTTGGAGCATCATCCACCACAATATCGTAATCAACACTCATCACCGCTTCACGTGTTAAGGGAATATATTGCGCATTCTCCTCACCCGATATCCTCACCAAACGACCATCAGACAAGTAATTCTGTATCAGATGCAAAATAATCTTACCCTGCCTTTTGCGATACAAACGCAAGCCATCAAATAGACAAGCAAGCAGGTTAAGACTAGATTGACGCCGTTGTGCTTCTAAAATCCCTGCTTGTGAGACTTCTCTCGTCCCGATAAACTCAGGCGATAAGCCCGTAACTTGATTAATCGCTTCCTTGGCTTCATTAAACAGTTGGAAAAAACCGGTTGGGAATTGCGCTACGGGTTTGGGCTGTATCTTACCACCTGCCAAAGCGCCATTTTTTAAAACCGTAATACTATCTACTCTGCTCCAACTCTTTACAGCTTCTCTCACATCTTCAAATGCGCCCCGCTCTGCCATTATCCCGCCTTTGGATTGGCTATTAAGGATATGCATTACTTGACTAAAATATTTATTCGCCCATCGTTGTGGATCTTTTGTCGGACGGACAACCCCATAAAATTGCCGTTCTATCT
Organism: Bartonella sp. AP280QHHD; assembly: GCF_042196125.1. Lineage (NCBI taxonomy): Bacteria > Pseudomonadati > Pseudomonadota > Alphaproteobacteria > Hyphomicrobiales > Bartonellaceae > Bartonella > Bartonella sp. AP280QHHD. Next base: position 663 of record NZ_JBHIPQ010000030.1, read on the forward strand.
TATCAAAATACCCTGTTATACACTCCCAACCCAATTGACCCGCTGGAACCAAAGGTTGATCAGGGGATTCAAGCAATTTTCTCCCTAAAAAAGCACGTTTTACGACCTTTTTATTGAAAGCTGCCCCTTGGATATCGGGCATCATGCACTGTAACTGCTTAAATTCCTCTTCGCTATAATCACGCAATTCACCCGTTTCTAAATCGGGCGCTTTGTAATATCGCTCGCTTTCAAACCAACGGCATTCAACAAGTGTGACCATCCGACGACCGTTTTCAACATCAATGCCCTTCTCATCATCGTAAGCTTCAAGATCATTATGATGAATGCCTTCATAAGCAGCCCCATCACGCGCCCAATCAGCACTCAGTTCACTCCAATGGGCTTTTGGAAACATCTGCTTGGCTACTTCCAAGGGCTTGCGGTCTACATACCACATGCGTTGTGCATCGGTTAAATTCGGTTGCACCGCTGCACTATCCCAAACCATTTTTAAAGGATCTAAACGCGTAATAACCGGTTCACCATCAAGACTGTTTTCATAATCAAGGCGGGTATCAGTCCACCCCATGCCGCAGATGACAGCGTCTTGGAAAGCATCACTATCTGCATATTCAGCATGTGCCATGTCGCGAAACCATTCCGCTGCTCCTGTAAGCAATTCACTTGGCAATGCCTTGCCTATTTGACGGGGAATGAATTGCACCTCTCGTTTATTGTTACGCTCTGAACCCACAACGGCATTAACCAATGGTGCAATACGGTTAAACGTCATAACGGGGCGGCGTTGCTCTTTTAACGCCGCTAAATCAGCCTCATTCCACTGATCACCATTGTAAAATCGAAAATCCTCTCTTGCATGTTCGCGCCATTTGTTCACATGCTCAACATCTTCTTTGTACCAGCTCACAAGCTTGCTAAACAAACCTTCTGTCGACAAATCTGATGCGTTACTTTCTTTCTCTAAATGCTCTTCATCATACATCATTCTGCCATCCATGACGTGCTTTCATAAGTTTCTCTACCGCTATAAGCTGGTCTCTTCTGTTTTTGCATCGGCTGTTCATACCCCACACACATTAACCCAAAGGCATCCGCACCATGACTGGACCAATCATGCTCTGCTCCCAAGCCAATATTGCGCTTCTCATCCCATTTCTCATGATACCAATTCAGTGCTTTACGACCCGCTACGGTTGTCTCTTCGTTAAACCATACTGAAGGTAAAATACGTCGCACCGCCTCTATTCGCATCTTAACAGCACCTGCCCCTTGATTAGGAATGACTTGCGTTTCAAAACCCGCATCATTTAAAGCACTCTCAAAACTCACATTGTGTACACGGTCTCTTGTTGCACCATCATGGGGGAGAACCATCAATGCCTTCTCATAGCCATTCTGACGTAACCAGCCTATGTGCTCGGATAATGGCTGTCCCTGTGCTTCGTAATAATTAAGCACTCTAATTTCTCGCCCCACAAACTGTGCTATCCATATCGCCGTGGCATCTGCCTTGGCGCCTGTCCCCCCAATATCCCAAAAAGCACGTATTTGCATTAAAGGGTCACGAGCAACACGCCCTATCCGCCCCTCCTGCTCGGCTGCCAACATTTCCTTTTGATAATAAGCGCCTTGAACCGCTGTAAGATAAGCCCCTTCCCAGATATGCTTATAGGTCTCTGGACGGTTTCTCAGATCATCAAGCCGCGCTTCATTCAAGATCTTGGGAAACTTCGGATTGTCTGACCAGTTGATCTCAACACGCTTGATTGCCTCATTGTCTGAAAAGCGAAACCGCTTCTCAACGGGGGCATTCTCTCGCAACGGGTTCCATGTCACCCATAATTCTGCCCGCCATCCCTCTCCTTCTTCTCGCAAAGTCGGTATAAGCGTTTGCCAAGCCGTCTCTGTTACCGGCTCTGCTTCATCAACCCAACAAAGCAAAATGCGCCCCATCGATTTAATGCTCGCAATATTACGGTCCAGACCAGAAAACTGAAAGGCTACGCGACCATCTATCGACTTAATCGAAGATTCCCCAACCTTGTAATAGTCCTTTAAAAAGTCGTGCGCTTCAATGGCGCGCTTAATCTCCTCCAATGAACTTTCTGCCAAAGAATTCTGAAACTGACGTGCACAAAGAATGGTCCCCGATATCCCCTGCATACCAAATTGATAGCCTTTTAAAGCCGCCATCAATGCAAATGATCTTGTCTTTCCAGACCCTCGTCCACCCCACGCCGCTCGTACCAAAGCATCCCCATCAAAAATAGGGATAAGTTTTGGTACAATCTTAATCTGTCTTGTCGTCATTCATTGTTAAAGGAGCAATTTCTACACGCGTTATGATCTTAATGGCTCCCCCATCTTCACCTGTTACCTGTAAAGGCAACACCTTACCAAGCAACGCTAAATAAGCAGCGGGGCATTCCATAGCCTGCTTTTCCAAATAAGAGATCAAACCATCCTTGCCAATTTTATTCCCAGCATTCTCAGCAGCCTTAACCACTGCTTCTTTTAAAATGCGCGTCATCTTATTCGGAACGCCTTTGACACGCCCTTGACCTGCCTTTGGGGGTATACGCTTTTTAATGGGTTGTGGAGCCTGCTGTGTATTTTGTGATGTCATAAAATACGCCCTCCAGATAATAAAAAACCCCGCATTTGCGGGGATTTTGAACTGTACATTTCCCTCTCTAGACACAATACGCCTAAGTACAGCAATGTCATTAAATACGATTTGCTACAATTTGTCAACATAAAAATAACACATATTGATAATTTCAAAGTGAATCGGTTAAACAGCGCTTATGAATAATTAAGGGTTCAAAATGATGAAATCATTATCCATAACACGCATCATAACATTTATAGCTTTCTTTTTTATATCAGCGCTACCTGCATCAGCGTCATTTGGATTTATAGACAAATTGACGCGTATGTTTACAAGTGTAGATACTATGGAGAAGTATAATAAACTTTACAACAAATACGCGAGTGAATCATATATTGGCTCTACGCATTCTGAAAAGATACTCGAAGCAAAAGAATATGCACACAGACATGGATACACCGAAACTGATTTTATATTGAAACGTCATCTATGGGTTATTTATTGCGGACGCTATGTGAATTTATTGCGGGGTGATTATAATATATTGATGTCACATACGGATCTACCCATGGCTCTACCCAATGTGATAGATCATTTACGCAGGAAATATCTTTGGAAGCCAATGTATTTTATGTGGGCATATAACGAATCAAATAACAGCAAAAATCCAATGATTTATTATGCGAAAGAATTTCTTAAAACTACGAAGGACCCTGAATTTGACTTAGAAGAACAAATTACTGATCTAGTATATAATGTGAGAAACGGTTATTATGAAACGATTGAATTACTAAAGAAACGTTGCAACACCATAGAATGGATATACTATATAATGAAACCGTAATAGAGATTGTCATTTAACGATCAAAATGTTTCTGAAGAGCATTAAGAGCAACGCGTAATGAATTCACAAGGTGCGGTAGCATTTGATCTTCTATAACGAGGGACTGTAACGCAGCATGAAGATTATACTGTCTATAGAGGCATTGGGCTTCTTTTAGTGCCTCTTGCATGTTTATAAACTGCTCTGTTGCAAATTCTACCCATTTATCTCTTGCCTTATCATCAGATGATGATGGCATTTCGTCATAAATCGCATTAGGCAAGCCCTTTGCACAAAGGTAATCGTTTCTTACTTGTAGATATTGTTNCGCATTAGGCAAGCCCTTTGCACAAAGGTAATCGTTTCTTACTTGTAGATATTGTTGCGCGGCATCATATTGCTCTTGAGTAAGCACGCCTTTTAAACAAAGTCGCCCTATATAAGTACCAGAAAGTGGATTTTTTGCCTCCTGTAGCGTTAAACCGAAGCGCTTTGCACGTATCTCTATTGCCAATTTATCAACGGCTTCACGCGGTGCTTTTGCACGTGATATACGTCCGTTTGGTTCTCTTACCTGCCCTGCTATTTTAGGGCGTCCCCTTTTTTTATTTTTTTTCATAACACCGCCTTTTATTTAAAAAGGAACACTGTCATTCATAACGGTATGGGGCGTATCAAGAGGTCTGTAAATGCTTCTGTCATAAGCAGATGACTGATCTTGATTATCATCATTTTTGCCATCTAAAAGCTTTAACTCGCCTTTGTACTGAGGCAATATGACTTCTGTTACATAGCGATCAACACCGTTTTTATCTTGCCATTTACGAGTTTGTAGTCGTCCCTCGATATAAACTTTGCTGCCTTTATTCAGATACTGGAGAGCTACTTTTGCCAAGTGTGGATTAAACACCACAATGGAATGCCATTCGGTTTTGTCTATTCTTTTATTGGTTGCCTTGTCTGTATAGCTCTCAGACGTTGCCATTCGAAAATTGACCACCTCGATGCCAGATGACATTGTTTTGCTTTCTGGATTAGCACCTAAATAGCCAATTAAAATCACTTTATTAAGCATGTTTGTAAGTCCCATTAAATGATGTAAAGATCATAACATGTTTTATGTGTTTTTACAATGTTTTCAGTTGTCTAATAACAATTATTTAATGTTTTACATTATGTTATAAATCACTAAAGCGTGTAAAATCGGATTGAAAGGCAAGGGGAACGATTCCTGTCGGACCATGGCGTTGTTTTGCTATAATAACCTCGGCTTTACCCTTGGCTTGCTCCATTGCCTCTTGCCACTTGCTATACTCAGCAGTGCCTTCTTTTGGTTCTTCATTTTTGTGATAGTATTCTTCACGATAAACAAACAGCACAATGTCGGCATCTTACTCAATTGAACCAGACTCACGTAAATCGGAGAGTTGTGGACGTTTATCGGTTCGGTTTTCAACTTGACGCGAAAGTTGTGACAGAGCAATGATGGGAATATTGAGTTCTTTTGCAAGTGCTTTTAATCCGGTGGTAATAGCTGTAATTTCTTGAACGCGATTTTCTAATGAACGCTTTGAACCACTTGTCATGAGTTGAATATAATCAATAATCAAGACATCTAGACCATGTTGTCGTTTAAGACGCCTTGCACGAGCGGACAATTGTGCAATAGACACCCCACCCGTTTGATCAATATAAAGAGGGATTGTTTGTAAAGAACGCATTGCGTAAATGATGTTGGTAAATTGCTCTTCTGAGATATTACCACGACGCATATCAGAAGCAGAAACCTTTACTTGCTCTGAGATAATACGAGTTGCAAGCTGTTCAGTTGACATCTCAAGTGAGAAGAAACCAACAATACCCCCTTCATTGGCTTGGCTGTTATCATGACGCTTGCAAGCATTGGCAATATTAAAAGCAATATTGGTCGCCAGAGAGGTCTTCCCCATCCCAGGGCGCCCCGCAAGGATAATCAAATCAGATGCTTGTAACCCTCCCATTTTCTCATCAAGTGTTTTGATATGGGTAGCTATCCCTGAGAGCCTTGAGGAACGCTTTTTCGCAGCACTTGCCATGTTAAGTGCTTTTGCAATGGCTGTATCAAAATTTTCAAACCCACCCCCGTATTTTCCCTTTTCTGCCAATTCAAACAACTGATTTTCAACAGTTTCAATTTGTTGTGATGTTGTAAGTTCTACAGAAACATCATAAGCTCTATTCACAACTTGAGTGCCAAGGTTAATTAAAGAGCGTCGGATAAACAGATCATAAATGACGCTCCCATAATCTTTAGTATTAATGATTGTTACAGCTTCTTTAGCTAAACGCACCACGTAATTATATACAGTGATGTCACCAATTTTCACATCATTTTCAACAAAGGGCTTAATAGTAATGGGATCTGCAACTTTTCCATTTTGAATAATTTGTGAAATGATATCAAAAAGCTTTTGATGCAACGGTTCAAAAAAATGCTCTGCTTTTAAAAAATCAGAAACGCTATCAAGAGCATTATTATTGATAATGATAGCACCCAGCAAAGCTTTCTCTGCTTCAATATTATGGGGCAGTTGACGAAAAGAAGATTGTTCTTCTGTTTGAAAAGAAGGTAAATTAACAGCGTTCATTTTATTCATTATGATTTAAATTGATTTGATAAATGATAATTATAAATCACTGAATCTACAGTGTGAATCCCATTTTTATTTTACTTAACAGCTTGCTTTTTGATACGTTTTGTGCAATAAAGAGATGTTCCTTTATATTTCGATTGGTTATTTTAATCGTTTATTTAGATCGCTAGCTGTTTTGATAATAAAAGCCGTATCAATTCATTTTGATGCGGTTTTTATGTATTAAGGCTTGCATTTTTACACGTTTTGTGTAATATATTTTAACATTTAAAATGTATAAGTTTCCAGTTGCAAACAAAAGCCGTGTCCTTTAAAGGCGCGGCTTTTTTGCTATAAAGCAGCCCCCCGCCCCGTTATTTTATTTACGCTGCTTTATTTTCAACAATCTTTACAACGGTATCGTTTTCATAAATTTCACAATCTTCAGGAATTCCATATGCATAGTAAATGTTTTGCTCAACATATGAATAATCATTTCTTTTTAATCTTGCATTGCCATGTACCAAACCTCTAATGGTGTGATAACCAGTCACTTTTGCATTCCCATAAACAGAACCATAGACCTTAACATACCCACCCACGCTAGCATTGCCATAAACCTTGCCATAAATTTTTGAAGAGCTACTTACAACAGCATGATCATAAACCTCAGCCTTGCTATAAATGCGTGCACTTCCTGTTAATTTTGCATTCCCATAAACCCTTGCATATTGATAAACCCACACCTTATCAGAAAGATGCGCATTATCATAAACATGAGCTCCAAAATACACGCGGGTTTTATCATATACATGCGCATTGCCATAAACAAAACCACCAATGACAGCGTTGCCATATACTCTTGCATTTTCATAAACACGACCAGATTTTACAACACAAGCATTATCATAAACCCAGCAATTGCCATCATGAGAAAGGTTATCTTCCTTTTCAATAAAGCCCGCCTAAATCACCAGCTTTAACATCAGCAAAGTCTTTTAAAGCACGAATGCGGTATAAAGTAATCCCTTTAACGTGACTTTCATTTATAAGCTCATATTTTTTAGATACATTTTTAGTGGTCATAGGTAGCTCCCTAATCTAATATTCAAACAAATTTTTAAATGAAATGGTTATAAGGAGGCGCCCCCGCCGCGCCCGCGCCGTTATTTAAGCTGTTTTCCTATGAGGACGACACATAACAAAGCAAATTTCACCATAAGGAGAAAGGCGTTCTGTATAAACATTATTCATTGTGTCACCACAAATATTCTTAGTAACAATAGCCATGCCACATGCATTGGCATTTTCATAAACATGCACTTTACTTACAATTTTTGCACTATCGAAAACATGGGCATTATCATACACATGGGCATTGGCAAAAACCTTTGCTGAATCGTAGACGCGAGCATTACCATATACAAAACCACCAACACCTGCATTGCCATAAACCTGCGCATTTTCGTAAACACGACCAGGGCTCACAACAATGGCCTGATCACCAACCCAGCAATTACCATCATGGGAAAGATTTTCTTCAGATTCAATATAGCCACCAAGTTGACCAGCTTTAACATCACCAAAATCTCTTAACGCCTTAATGCGATAAAGTTTTTTACCTTCGCGAAGAATTGTTTGATTGGTGAGTTGATATTTTGGAGAAGTTTCTTGATTTTTAACTGTAGCTTTCATGCTAATTTCTTTCTTATCGTAATTAGGTTTTCAATTGACACCCTATAAGGGCGCCGGGCGTTGAAAACACGGCGATAAGTCCGTCGTCACACTTTTCTCATAAGAGTATTATATGGTGTGACACACCCGACAAAATCGTTATATGCCAACAATAGCATAAAAGAAAGTCAGTATTTAAGAAATGGGAGAAACCTTTTCGTGGTTTATCCGCTTATCGCTAAGTGTTTTCAGCACTTGCCAACCTTAATAAACGACCTTTTCTTTAAAGTCAATACGTATTTTTTATTTTTTTCAATTTTTTTCATTTTGATACCTACCTAATTGAATACCAAGTGATTTTAAA
>NZ_JBHIPQ010000031.1:0-192826 GCF_042196125.1 Bartonella sp. AP280QHHD
GGAGAAAAAAAGAGATCCTAGCTTTTACTCCAAAGAAAAATACGGAGCAAATAAGAACAAATTAGGTAAAATTATATAAACCGTAGAAGGTGGTCTAAAAGTTGGTCTTAAAATAGCTCTTTAAAGAAAAAATCTATATATTTCAATATTTTAAACAAAAAAGTGGTGCCCAGACGCGGATTCGAACCACGGACACGCGGATTTTCAGTCCGCTGCTCTACCAACTGAGCTATCTGGGCATGCTTCAAAAAAACATAAAGCGTTTGCGGTTATAACATTAAAATTTTCTCTGTCCAGTCATCAAAAGAAAAATAATTGATTTTTTAATAAGTTTATCTCCCTATTCTAGAGCGTTATCAATGAATCTTTATCATAAAATAAATTTGATAGGTATATTGGACACTTTAGTGTATTGTTATTAGAATGCTGTCTTATCGTGGTGGTGATACGAAAAAAAATTAAAAGAATCAATCGAGAAGAATGATTAAGAAAGATTTTTTTATAAAGTTTCCCTAAATTTTAAGCATACGAAATAAGAGACAACATTTTTGACTTTTTTCTAAAAAGATTATTGATTAGTCTTTATAATAATTTGTTTTTCTTTATAAAGAAAGAAAAACATCTAAAAGGGGAGAAATAATGATAATGTTACAAAAACCAAGTAATCGTCCCAATAATACTAATTTTTCTTCAGGCCCTTGTAGCAAACGGCCTGGTTGGACTCTTGATGTTCTTAAAAATGCATTAGTTGGGCGTTCACATAGATCTAGAGAAGCAGAATTAAAACTTGCTGAAGTTGTTAATTTAACCCGTGAGATTCTTGAGGTTCCTTCTGATCATCGTATAGGAATTATGCCAGGATCAGATACCGGTGCTGTTGAGGCTGCTCTATGGTCTCTATTAGGTGAGCGTGGCATTGATATGGCAGCGTGGGAAAGTTTTGGGTTTGGGTGGAATAAAGATGTTGTCGAGCAATTAAAGCTTTCTGATGTGCGTCGTTTTGAAGCTCCTTATGGTGAAATACCAGATTTAACACAACTTGACTTTGATCGGGATGTTGTTTTTACATGGAATGGGACAACTTCTGGTGTGCGTATTCCTAATGCGGATTTCATTCCGCATAAGCGGGCTGGATTGACCATTTGTGATGCAACATCGGCAGCTTTTGCGCAATATCTTGATTTTTCAAAATTAGATGTTGTTACTTTTTCATGGCAGAAAGTTTTGGGAGGTGAGGCTGCACATGGTATGGTGATTTTAAGTCCTCGTGCTGTTGAGAGGCTTGAGAATCATGTTCCAGCTTGGCCTATGCCCCAACTTTTCTATATGACAAAAAATGGAAAATTGAACGAAGATATTTTTAAAGGAAAGATCATCAATACACCTTCTATGCTTTGTGTTGAGGATTTTCTTGATGGGTTGAAGTGGGCAAAATCTCTAGGAGGTGCAGCGGCATTAAGAGCAAGGGTTGAGAAAAATTTTTCTGTACTTGATGCTTTTGTTCGCAAAACGCCATGGTTAGAATATTTGGCAAAAGATCCTGAAGTGCGTTCTAACACCGCTATTTGTTTAGATATTGTGGATCCAGTGATTACTGCTTTGGATACGGAAAAGCGAGTATCTTTTATAAAAGCGGTTGTGAAGCGTCTTGATGAGGAAGGGGTTGCTTATGATATCGGTTCGTATCGCGATGCTCCTCCTGGGCTTCGAATTTGGGCGGGTATAACAATTGAGGCTTCCGATCTTGAAATTTTAACACAATGGCTTGAGTGGGCGTTCCAAGTTGAAAAAGCACAGCTTTAAATAATTACTGTTGATTTTCACAACGTGTTTTTAAACAAAAAAGGATACGAGAGATTATGATGATCTTTCGTATTCTTGTATCAGACAAACAGCCTCTAAATATTACATGAATTGTAAAAGATTAAGACGGGGAATGAATGCTTTGTCAGGTGTTGGATACGCACAAATTAAAATCTCTAATGTTTTTACTTTTTGTAGCGAAAATGACAGATTTAAAATATTTGGGTATTTGCTTATCTTTATTATCATAAATTTGAAAATTTAATCACTTGAAGATTGAGAAAAATCTGAAATGAGGAGTCGCACTTGCTCTAAGGTTTCGTTATAAAGAAGAGTTTGTTTTTGAATGCTGGTTTTTTTGACCAAACACGACGGAGAAAGTTATGGCCAATGTAGTTGTTGTCGGTACACAATGGGGTGATGAAGGCAAAGGTAAAATTGTAGATTGGTTGTCTGAGCGAGCAGATATCGTGGTGAGATATCAGGGGGGGCATAATGCTGGCCATACATTGGTTGTTGATGGAGTCAGTTATAAATTATCACTTTTACCGTCTGGTTTAGTGCGTGGCAAGTTATCAATTATTGGTAATGGTGTTGTTGTTGACCCTCATCATTTTGTTGCAGAAGTAAAAAAACTATGTAATCAGGGTGTAAAAATCACACCAGAAATTTTGCGTATTGCTGAAAATGCTCCTTTGATTCTTTCTTTGCATCGTGATCTTGATGCAATTCGAGAAAGCGGTTTATCTGGTTTAAAGATTGGTACAACAAAGCGCGGTATTGGACCGGCTTATGAAGATAAGGTGGGACGTCGTGCTATCCGAGTGATGGATTTAGCAGAAAAAGATACACTTATGGCTAAGATTGAGCGGCTTTTGAGGCATCATAATGCTTTGCGTCGTGGGATGGGTGTTGCAGAGATTGATTCTCGAGCACTTTATGATGAATTGATGCAAGTTGCGGATAAAATTTTGCCCTTTATGGATTGTACGTGGCGTCTTTTAGATGAAGGTTATCGAGGAGGGAAACACATTCTTTTTGAAGGTGCGCAAGGTGCTTTATTAGATAATGATTTTGGAACTTATCCTTATGTAACGTCATCTAATACAGTTGCTGGGCAAGCATGTACAGGTTCGGGGATGGGACCTGATGCAATCCATTATGTTTTGGGTATTGCAAAAGCTTATACTACACGCGTTGGAGAAGGGCCGTTCCCGACAGAGCAGATAAATGATATTGGTGAATTTCTGGGAGTGCGTGGACATGAATTTGGTGTTGTAACGGGTCGAAAGCGTCGATGTGGTTGGTTTGATGCTGTCTTAGTACGTCAGATGGTAACAATTTGCGGTGTTCAAGGTATAGCATTGACAAAACTTGATGTTTTAGATGGTTTGGATGAAATAAAAATTTGTATTGGTTATGAGCTTGATGGTAAAAGGATTGATTATTTACCTTCTTCCATGGGAGCTCAGGATCGGGTGAAGCCTATTTATGCAACATTAGAAGGTTGGAAGGAAGAAACAGCACATGCATTGAGGTGGGAAGATTTACCAGTGCAGGCTATTAAATATATACGCTATATTGAAGAACTGATTAATACGAAAGTGGCTTTATTATCCACAAGTCCAGAGCGTGAAGATACTATTCTTATTACGGATCCCTTTGTTAATTGATTATTGTTTTTAGATTTCTATATATGTTCTCTGTTCGTTTTTGTATCTTTTTACAAAAAAAGTTTTTAAGAGCACGTAAAAGAAAGGTGCAAAATAGCATTGTTTATTTTTCATATTCATTTTACATTATTGCAATAGTTGTACCAATATTAAATGGCAACCAATTTAGAAGGCTAAAATAAAGTTTTTTGGCTTTACTATTGATTTTTTCTCAGTTTAAGAGAGATTATAGAGGAAATGGTAGATTTCGTTGGAATCTTAAAAAAGACAATTAATGCACAAAATAATATTACACCACAAGTGCGTAAGCGGATTTATAAGCGGGCTACCGAAACACTAGAACATCAATTTGTAACAGCAAAAATACCACAAGCAATAGCGGATGAACAAAGAAAGATTCTTCAAAGTTCTATTGCAACTGTTGAAGGAGAATATTTAGCAGTTGAAAAGAAACGGCTTTCTTCAGTTATTGGTTGGAATCCCACAAATATAAATGAAGATAAGAAATATACAAAAAAAACTATATTACCAAAGAATAATGAATTGTCAGAGGTAAACATAAAAAGAAAGCAAGATTTTGTTACACGTTCAAAGGATAACAAGGTATTTGTTGAGCTTTGTGTATCAGATATACCAGATGCAGAGCCTGTTAATATGGAGGCTGATGTGCCTTCTCAGCATGTTAATAGCAGTGTGTTAAAGATTTCTCCTTCGCAGGAAGATAATCCGCATATTGTTTCGCACATTTTTTCTCAGGCTTTACGTCGTGCTAATAAATCGTTAGTGCAAAGGCGTATTGTGATAAGTGCTGTTTCTGTTGTTAGTTTTGTTGTTTTACTTGTTGGTATTTTTTTTGTTGGTGAGCGTGTATTTGTATCAAATGATCATCAGTTTTTAGAAGAAAATCTTCAAGCTTCTCACAGAGTACCAAAGGCATTTCCAATTAAGAGAAAGTTAACACAACGCTTATTAGAGGATGGAAGTGAAATTGATGTTGGTTTAAAACAAGCGATAGATTCTTCGGATGAAGAAGTATTCTCAACAGTTGTTGATAGCAATTTGCAATCGCTTGAAACATCAGGTGAAGCTGTTTTCTATCAAGCACGTACAAATTATGATGCAGAAAAGATAGCAACGGGAAGTGCTCGCTGGACACTTATAAAAGAGTCTCAAGTGAAGGGGTCTCCAGAAGAAACAACTATACAAGGTGATATAACAATTCCTGATGAAGGGATATCATTACGGTTAATTTTACGTCGTAATACCGATCAGTCATTTCCTGCTTCATATATTATGGACCTTATTTTTATTCTTTCGGATAAATTTTCAGGTAAAGCTATAAGCAATGTTCAAGCATTAACCTTTAAAGCAAGTGAACAATCCATTGGACAGGCTTTAACAAGAACCATTGCTGCAAAGATTAACGATGACTTTTTTCTTGTCGCATTGAGTGGAAATCATCCATTTCTTGATCGAAATTTACAATTGATGCGAGAATTAGATTGGATGCGTTTGGTGTTAACGGATAAAAACGGGCGTATAAGTGAATTAACCTTTGCAAAAGGACCAACAGGTAAGTCTATTTTTAATGAAGTTATTGGACAATGGCTTGCACAACAAGATAAGTTAACAGTTCTTGGTCAACAAAATAAAACATAGATGCAAAAAAATAAACGGCTGTGAAGAATTTTCTACGACCGTCTTTATCAATTATATACCAAATATATTCAATAAAGCTTTACATATCAATAACTTAAAGAATTCTATAGGCTAATTTACAAGTATAAAGCCAAGGCATGCTTTTTTTCATTTTCACATTTAAAGAATGTGCAAACCATTGGCTTTATACTTAACTCTAGGTTTTATACTTGACTTTGAGATAAAGTAGAATCTTTGATAGAGTTTTGCACTTTTTCAAATGCACGCATTTCAATTTGTCTTACTCGTTCTCGACTAATATTAAATTCACCAGAGAGTTCTTCTAGGGTTAGTGGTACATCGTTTAAACGACGCGCTTTAAATATACGCTTTTCGCGTTCATTGAGATTGTCCATGGCATTTATGAGCATGGAACGGCGATTTTCTAATTCACTTTTTTCAATTAAAATTTGTTCTTGATCGTTAGATTCATCCACCAACCAATCTTGCAACTCACTGTTTTCCCCTTCTTTTGTTCGAATTGGTGCGTTGAGTGAAGTGTCACCACCAAGCCTACGATTCATTGATACAACTTCATCTTCTGTGACATTCAACTGGATTGCAATTTTTTTCACTTGTTCTGCATTGAGATCGCCACTATCAAGTGCTTGAAGTTTACTTTTTAACTTACGAAGGTTGAAAAACAAACGCTTTTGATTAGCTGTTGTCCCCATTTTCACCAAACTCCAAGAGCGCAATACATATTCTTGGATTGATGCTTTAATCCACCATATTGCATAGGTTGCAAGACGAAAACCCCGCTCTGGTTCGAAACGTTTAACAGCTTGCATGAGTCCAACATTGCCTTCTGAAATGACTTCCCCAATGGGAAGTCCGTAGCCCCGATATCCCATCGCGATTTTAGCTACGAGACGCAAATGGCTGGTTACTAGCCTATGCGCAGCTTTTAGATCATTATGCTCACGGTAACGCTGAGCTAACATATATTCTTCTTTTGGCTCAAGCATTGGAAAACGACGCACTTCTTCCAAGTAACGGTTTAAACCACCATCACCTGTCATTACTGATAATAAATTCATATGGGCCATATAGCACCCTCCTTTTGTTTGAATTCCCTGATAAGGCAAATTCTATGTTTTAGATAGCTAACTATCCTCATAACCTCACTCTAGCATATTTTTCAATTTTGTTCAAAAAAAGATATTTTATTGTGAAATCTTGAGAAGGGGAAAAGTTTCAATTCATTTTTTTAAAAAGTTTAATAAGTTTAGCCATATCTTGAGGCAGTGGTGCGGAAAACGACATAACTTTACCGGTAGAAGGATGTTCAAAAGTAAGACTTGCAGCATGGAGTGCATGTCGGTTGAATTGATCGATTGCATTTCTAATAGTGGAGTTGAATGTGTTTGATTTTGTTTTAAAAGCGTTTCCATAAACTGTATCGCCTATGAGTGGATGCCCAATATGAGTCATATGAACACGGATTTGATGGGTGCGTCCAGTTTCCAAGCGACATTCCAGAAGGCTAGCAAAAGATGTTGAGTCTGCATGAGAGCCATATTTTTCAAGCAGAAAAACATGTGTAACAGCATGACGAGCATAAGGGTTTTGGTTATGGATGACAGCTTGCTTTGTCCGGTTATGGGGCGAACGGCCAAGTGATGCATCAATTGTCCAGACATTGCGCTGAGGTGTTCCCCAAATCAAGGCATGGTAGCGTCGATCTAATGCGCAGGTACGTCCATGATCAGAAAATTGAGCACTGAGACTTTTATGAGCTAGATCATTTTTTGCAACAACCATGACACCGCTTGTATTTTTATCAAGACGATGGACAATACCAGGGCGTTTAACACCACCTATACCAGATAAACTATTCCCACAGTGGTAAATAAGGGCATTAACCAATGTACCGGTCCAATTGCCATTCCCAGGATGAACAACAAGACCGGCTGGTTTGTTAATAACAATGACATGATCATCTTCAAAAAGAATGTCCAATGCAATGGCTTCAGCGCTAGGTTCTGCATCACGAAGGTCCGGCATTTCCAATTCAATTATTTGGTTAGGTTTTAATTTTATTTTGGGTTCCTTTATGAATTGACCATCAATTTTAAGACAGCCTTCACGGATGAGAGTTTGCAAACGCGAACGTGAGAGCACATCATGATATTGTTTTGCGAGCCACTGATCAAGACGTTGCCCAAGAGCACCTTCATCCGTTATTTTCTGTATTACCATACGATTCCTATTAAGTTTTTAATAAGATTTTACCAGTACGAAATTGCTTTACTATCGAGAAATTCTTTAATTCCCCAATGTCCTCCTTCACGAGCGCGCCCAGAAAATTTTACACCTCCAAAGTAGCTTCCACTGGGTAATCCATATCCATTAACTTCTACCATACCAGAGCGTACTTGTGCCGCAATACGACGATATTTGTTGCGATCTTGCGATTGAATATAGTTTGTAAGACCATACTCAGTCTCATTCGCTAAAGCGACGGCTTCTTCTTCTGTACTAAAAGAAAGAATCGAGAGAACTGGACCAAAGATTTCTTCTTTAAAAATACGCATATGAGGTTTTACATCAGCAAAGACTGTTGGACGGACATAATAACCGCGTTCCATTCCTTTCGGTAAACCAGTCCCGCCTGCAACAAGAGTTGCACCTTCATCAATTCCCGATTGGATAAGATCTTGAATTTTATCATATTGTTTTTTTGAAACAACGGGCCCAATATGATTTCCTTCTTGGCAGTTTGGTCCTACTTTTGTTGTTTCTGCAATATCTTTGGCTATTTTCACGGCTTTGTCATAGATGCTCTGTTCCACAAGCATACGAGTTGGTGCATTACAACTTTGTCCACTATTATAAAAGCAATGTCGTGCACCACGTTGAACAGCATCTGAGTCGGCATCAGCAAAGATAATATTCGCTCCTTTTCCCCCAAGTTCCAGACAGACTCTTTTTAAAGTAGCGCTGGCATTTTTAGAAATATCTTTTCCTGCTCTAGTTGAACCAGTAAAGCTGATCATTTCTAAATCTGAATGTGCAGAGAGGTAAGAGCCGACAGTCGCTCCATCACCATTGATTAAATTAAAAACACCGGCTGGAAGTGCGGCTTCATCTAAAAATTCAGCAAAAAGCATAGCAGAAAGAGGCGCAATTTCAGAGGGCTTTAACACCATGGTACAGCCAGCCAAGAGAGCAGGAATAACTTTAAGAGTTACTTGATTCATGGGCCAATTCCATGGCGTAATTAATCCTACGACGCCGATAGGATCGTAGTGAAGGATTGCTTGCTCATTTCCCTTTATTAAAGTTTCTTGGAACGAAAACTCTTTATAAGCTTCGATAAAATTGCGAATATGGGAACTTCCGGTTGCAGTTTGCGCATTAAGCGCCATATCAATTGGTGCTCCCATTTCCATTGAAATGGTTTTTGCCATGTCTTTGGAACGTTTTTCGTAGATCTCTAGAATTTTTTCAACAAATCCAAGACGCTCATTTGGTGATGTTGTTTTCCATTTTTGAAAGGCTTCTTTAGCCGCATTAATTGCTTTATCGGCATCTTTTGTACTTCCAAGGCTAATGACAGCACAAGCCTCCTCTGTTGATGGATTAATGACGTCAAAATCGTGAGGAGTGCTTGGCTCATCCCATAGACCATTGATATAAAATTTCCGTTTATTAAACATAATTCACTCCCTTTTTTCTATTTATATTTATGTCATTATGATTGTCTTAGTCTAAGCCTTTTTAAACGAGGATAACAAGGATAATCTTATAAAAACGTGAGAAATTAGATTATATCGTGATAATTGAGCATGGAGAGTTCAATAGAGCAATGCTTATTGTATTATTGAGACTAGTTTCTTTTATGAAAAGGGAGAGAAAGAGAGGCATAGACAATTTTCTTGAAGTTTTTTTATCATGAAGTTTTCTTCAAAACAAATGAAATACGCGCTCTATGACACCATAAACTAGGCAATTTATATCGTAAATATGCAAAAGGCAGATTATGAATATGCATTATGGCACTATTTTTTTCATTAAAAAGTAACCATCAGCAAAAGGTTATTAACCTTCGTATGATAGTTTCTACGAATTCTTTTTGAAAAGGTTATTTTTCTCATTGCTATAAATTTGTTGGGTGCCATGCATAATTCGAAAACAAAATCTATTTCTACGTCTTCTTTTTCTGATGATGGTACAAAAGGTGCATCAAGAGAAGATTTATCTGTTAAGATTACTGAGATATTTCCTTATCCGGAAGTGTGGAAAAAGGCATTTGCCCTCGGAAAAAACGTCCGTTTCACGAGAACCCCAGAAGTTGAGATTTTGCGTCGTCGTATAGAAACAGATCCAGTTTTTGCAAAACAGTTTAAAATTTTTACGAAGCAAGATCAAAAAAAAATTACAGATACAGATATTGTACGTTGTAACAAGAAAACAACAAATATTCTTTCGACAAAAAAAGTCATTAATCCTCAATCAATAGAGAATAAAACATCAGTTTGTCATTCAACGGTTTTGAAGCAGTTGTCACGTCAAACTACTCATATGCCGTCAGCAAATATTCCACTTGAGGAGGATAAACAAGAACATAAATTACAAGTGGAAAATGTGCTACAAAAAATAAAACCTGCGTTGCATCTTTCCGACGATGCTTTTTTTGAGTGTGAATCTTTGATATTTGAACATGTGGAGACTCAAACATCAAAAGAGGATGGAACATCAATTGATACGACAAATGAAATTACACCGGATATTCCCACAGCCTTTGATGAGTCAATAACGGCTCTTTACCGTGTTCTTGAATACCGCTTTCCACAACTCTATGATTCAATTACATCAGAATCTCCAGCGGAAAGGATGCGAGGTGTTGAGAAAATTTCTGATTTAATGCATACAAATAATGATACTACTAAAGAGTGTCATTCTAAGCTTTCTGTTGAAGATTTTGCTCATACGTTAAGTAATACAGGGGCGTTAAGTGATGCAGGGGCGAGTATAGAGACTGAAAATACCAATAATATTGTCGCCAATAATACTGTTGATTGTATAAACAAAGCCGTCAAAAAGAATTCAAAAGATTTTTCTGTGATGCAAGCAAACAGTAAAACTAAAACATTGCAATCTACTCGTATGCCATTAGGTAATTATGATTCTGCTTTTGTGCAAAATATGCACTCTGTTGACTGTGATGTTTATGAGTTTCCTCCGGTCAGTTTATTACAGAAACCTGTTTTTCATGAAGGTACGATGATTCCTCAGGAAACATTAGAACGTGGTGCTGGACTTTTGGAAAGTGTTTTGGAAGATTTTGGTATTAAGGGTGAAGTTATCCATGTACATCCAGGGCCAGTGGTTACAATGTATGAATTTGAGCCTGCTGCGGGTGTAAAGTCATCGCGCGTTATTAATCTTTCTGATGATATTGCGCGTTCTATGTCTGCTATTTCTACACGCGTTGCTGTCATTCCTGGACGTAATGTTATCGGGATTGAGTTACCCAATGCGGTTCGTGAAACCGTTTATTTACGAGAATTAATCCAAACACGTTCTTTTCGTGAAAGTGAATTTAAACTTGCTCTTGCTTTGGGGAAGGGGATTAATGGTGAACCGGTCATTGCAGAATTAGCAAAAATGCCTCATTTATTGGTTGCAGGAACAACAGGATCAGGCAAGTCTGTTGCAATTAATACAATGATTTTGTCGATTCTTTATCGTATGACACCAAAGCAATGTCGTTTGATCATGGTTGATCCTAAAATGTTAGAGCTTTCTGTTTATGATGGCATTCCACATCTTTTAACACCCGTTGTCACAGATCCCAAAAAAGCAGTAACAGCTTTAAAATGGGCGGTTCGTGAAATGGAAGAGCGTTATCGCAAAATGGCTAAGTTGGGTGTGCGTAATATTGATGGTTTTAATGCACGCGTTGCACTTGCAGCTCAAAAAGGCGAAACAATCATGTGTACTGTTCAGTCGGGTTTTGATAAGGAAACAGGGGAAATGCTTTATCATGAAGAAGCCATGGATCTCACGCAGCTTCCTTATATTGTTGTGATTGTTGATGAGATGGCTGATCTTATGATGGTGGCAGGGAAAGAGATAGAGAATGCCATTCAGCGCTTAGCGCAAATGGCGCGTGCGGCAGGTATTCATCTTATTATGGCAACACAACGTCCTTCTGTTGATGTTATCACAGGTACAATTAAAGCGAACTTTCCTACCCGCATTTCTTTTCAAGTAACATCAAAAATTGATAGTCGTACGATCTTGGGTGAACAAGGTGCTGAAACGCTTTTAGGTCAGGGGGATATGCTTCATATGGCAGGTGGTGGACGCATTGTGCGCGTTCATGGACCTTTTGTCTCAGATGAAGAAGTTGAATCCATCGTTGCACATCTTAAAATGCAAGGAAAACCTGATTATTTAGCAACGGTAACAGATAATGAAGACGATAACAAAGAGGATACTTCTGCTGATTCAGCTGCTGAAATTTCTGAGGAAGAAAATTTTGATGAAGAGGGTGAGGAACTTTATAACCAAGCTGTAAAAATTGTTATGCGTGATAAAAAATGTTCAACATCTTATATTCAGCGCCGACTTTCAATCGGCTATAATAAAGCAGCTTCTCTCGTCGAGCGAATGGAAGAAAAAGGCATTGTTGGAGCCGCTAATCATGTTGGAAAACGTGAAATTTTACTCAATGAAGGAAAATAAACAAACGCATTTAAAAATATGCAATTTTTTAAATATCTGACAGTTATTATTTAAATGTGCTTGTTTTATTTTTTTATATAATATTAAAAATTTAAATGGAGAGTAATAAAGCAAAAGCGATCTTTTGTATTAAGACTTCTGATGAGGTAAACAAGCTGATATCAAAGGAGATTATGAGATGTTTTTAACATTTCTAAATGATCTGGAATATAAAGAAATTAAACAAATCTTTATATGAAAACAGATAATTTGTGTTCTCTTTTTTACAGAGAAATTTTTTAATAAAATAGTGCGGTGGCATATTTTTTGTTTTTTCTTTTGTAGCGATTCTAATGAAAGAAAGATCTTTGGGAGATTATTGAGAGCATCATAAGAAAAATGCCCAATATGCAAGTTCTGTTGCATAGGATACTTTAAAGCGTCACGCTGAATTTATTATCATTTGATATTATTGGCTCAAGAAAGATGTTCTTACGAGAAGCTTTATTTGAAAAAGAGATTTTGATAATGCAGTATATTGATTTATAGTAATTTATCATTATTCACAGTGAATAAAAGTCTCAAACATTGTAAGATTTTCTCATTTCAAATCTGTTTCTGTTGAAACAATTAAAACCGTTTTCTTGCGTATCATAATAATGTAGGAGTAAAAAAGTTAAAAAATAAAAAGGCTGCTTATGAACGCCTTCAAATGCCGAGAACTATTGATAACATTAGGGGCTGAAATTAGTATAATGATGGTGCTAACCAGCTCTTTTATAAGTATAAAAATGGTAATGCACAATGCCTTGATATCCTCTATAGGGACTTTTACATTACACCATTTACAGATGACGTCGTAAAATAAGCTTGGGGATCTTGGGAGATATCTTTTCAAAAAAGGCGCATGAATGTGTAAAATAAGTGTATTCTTTTTGAGTACTATTTATGCGAGGGAGATGTTACCATTATTGTAACAAGATTTATTACATAATGGGTGAATAAGCAACAAGAGCTGGAAGCTTCTTTTTATTCTTGTTTTGTTGATGAAACAGTCAAAATTTTGCTACAGACAATTGATATGAGATATCAAGTTATTTTAACCAGAATAGATAATTGTAAACAAATTAGCATTATTCATTTGAGAGTAAATTCAACACTTTTTAGTTTTAGTTATGCCATTAAAAGCAGATGAGTTAAAGTTAAATACAAATGAATTAAAATGTCAGCAAGAAGCTTTTCGTTTTACACCAGAGCTTTTGCCACGGCCTTTTACGTGGGAAATCGATCACAATGGTTTGTTTTGTGAAGTCTCAAAAGAGCTAGCTGAAGTTGTTGGTCCTCTCTCTTCTTCTATTTTAGGGTGTAGTTTTCATGAGCTTGCTCATCAATTTAATGATGATCGATATCTGGTTCTCAGTCGTTTTATTGAAGCGGCTATGCCTTGGAGTAAAGAGATTGTTCAATGGCCTGTTGATGGTTGCTTACAATGGCTTGATGTTGAATTGTCGGCTTTGCCAATTTTTGATGTTAAAAAGCAGCTTAAGGGGTTTCGTGGCTTTGGTGTTTTAAAAATACAAAAAAAAGTCCAAGAAAAAAGAAATGAAAAGCTAGAAACAGAAATGCTATGTCTTACGGAGATAGAACGCTCAGCTTTTCGTGAAATTGCAGAGCAATTGCGTGATGAATTGAATTCATCGGTAAAAGAAGAAAATTTAGTTGAAGAAACAGCTATTCAGTTACCATATGCACAAACATTGCCGGTAAATGCTATAGAACAAGCTCTCGTAAAAGAGCCCGCTGCAGTTTTATCATTGTTGGATACAGCAACAGATGGTGTTTTATGGTTGGATGAAGAGGGCTTTGTTCAATCAGCGAGTAGGGCAGCCTTAGCATTAATGGGTTATGAAATAAATGAACTACGAGGACAACCATTCTCTTCATTATTTACTTTGCAAAGCCGACTTTTGGTTGAAAAGTATTTTAAATCAATCCGTATGGAGGAAAAAAATCAGGTTTTAAATCGCAGTGAAACCGCTGATTTAATGACAAAAAATCATAAAAATATAACCGTTTTGATAACGATTGTATTTTTGGTAAAGCAAGGCAATTATGCTGTTATGTTGCGTGATAGGACACAAACAGTTCCATCAGGAGAAAAAAAAGCAGAAGAGGATAAAATCGTTGGAGTTGTTCATGAAATACGAACACCTTTGAATGCTCTTATTGGTTTTGCAGAAATTATGAGAGAAGGCCGTTTTGGTTCGATAGAAAATGAGCGCTATCATGGATATTTACGCGATATTATTTCCTCTGGAAAACATATATTATTGCTGATTAATCAATTACTAGAGTGCTCGAAGATAAATTATTCTGGTTCCGATAACCAGATTGATTCTTCCCTTATTTCTGAAACATTTGATGTAATATCTTGTTTACGTGCGACGATAGCTTTTCTTGAAACTCAAGCCAATCAGAACGGCATTATCATGCGTATTGTTGCTCCACCTCACGTTCCATTTATTCCTGTATCACAACAAGTGTTTCGCCAGATTATATGGAATCTTCTTTCCAATGCTATTCGTTTTACACCTTTGGGTGGACAGATTATTGTTCACGTTTCTTATAGAAAAGAACGTGTAAAAATTTCAGTGAGTGATAATGGTATAGGGATGAACGAAGAAGAGATTATACAGGCACTGCAACCTTATGGTCAAGTAGAGCGCAAAGATGGACGATCTGGTGATAGCGCTTTTATGGGAACAGGTTTAGGCCTCCCAATGTGTAAAGCAATGGTGGAAGAAAGAGGGGGACAATTTTTACTGTTCTCAAAACCCAATCATGGAACAACTGTGGAAATGTTTTTTCCTCGTGTTCCATGATGTAAATCTTGCATAAAATTATTTTTTCTTAGCCAAAAGATCTCTAATTTCTGTTAAAAGTTGTTCTTCTGAAGACGTTTTTTTGGGGCTTTCTTCTTCTTTTCTACGAATTTTATTCATAGCCTTAACGAATAAAAAAAGAACCCAAGCAATAATGAGAAAATTGATGAGTAAAGTAATAAAGTGTCCATAGCTAATGGTTGCTCCAGCTGCTTTGGCGGCACTCAATGTTGCTTGTTTTTCGCCAGCAAGTTGAATAAACATATTAGAAAAATCAATCCCACCTGTAATCAGCCCAATGATTGGCATAAAAATATCATTGACAATTGAGTTGACCAAGCTACCAAAAGCACCCCCTATAATCACACCGATAGCAAGATCAATCATATTACCTTTTAGGGCAAATTCTTTGAATTCTTTAAGCATTGCATTTTCCCCTTTATATAAGCGATATACGGTAATTTACTTACCGCTTTTGATGAAAAAGGAAAGGGCAGATTTTATTTTTAGGATTATATTACGATATTAATATTATTTTCAAAGAACTTTATAAGGTTTAATAAAGAGCTTTAGGGCTCTATTTGAATGTACATAGAATATTTCCTAGAAAAAAGCTTTTTTGATAAAAACTATATCTGCTTTTTCAACAGAAAGTAGAAAACTGTAGCTTAATTTATATAATTGCCTCAAGATTTTTATGTTAACATTAAAAAGAGAGGTTTTTACACAATACCACAAAATAAGTAGTGTAGAAAGTTGAGCTATCAGAAAGCTTTTCAAATGAAGTACATATATTAGCATAACATTTTGTCATAAAAAGAGAATTTAGGAATAAAAAATATATTTCAGCACTGATAGAAGAAATAGATAGATGAGACAGGAGTAAAACTTATAATTTAATTCCTCTTAATTTAGTAAGCGATAATAGCAATTAGGAGGGCATTATGGCTTATCTAAAAGCTATTTGTATTGGGTTACATGAGCTAAAATGGCGATAATTCGGATGGAAGAAACACATTTCATCTGCTGGAAGATTGTATCAGTTTATAAATAGCAGAGCTCTAGGGTTTGCAAGATCATTTTGGTTTGGAAGTCGTTGGTATGATGTTTGAGTTCAATAATCAACTGTCATTACTTAAAATATATGTTAGGCAGAGCACTTAATAGATGCAAAATTGTATTTAATACATCAGAAATGGCAAAGAAAACAACGCAGATTATCAATAGAGTACAAATTGATTGAACATTCTGTTGCTCATAAATAGTGCAACAATAGTATGAATTTAGATGATTTTATGAACTATGTATCCTATAAATGCTAGGAAAAAATAGCTTTATAGAACAAGCTTTGTTTCTATTGAAAACAATATTACACAAAGGAACTTTGGGAATAGAGATAATTTGCCTGCATTTTTAAGAAAATTATGAGCGTGCCTGCATAAGGCGTCATAAAACCATGACTATGGTAAGAGCCATTGATGTTCCAATTCATGCTGAATTTTATAAGATTAGGATTCATATTTTAATCTTTAAAAAATGTCGAAAAAGAGAAACATTTTTTAAGAATAAAAAGTTCTTTACATAGTATAACCAATATAAACATGTATGGCTATTATGTGATGAGTTTTCTTCTAGAAGGGGAATATTATTTGGATAATATGCTTGCTTTGATTGGAAATCTTTTGTGTTAAAAGGTAGAGGTGAGGTGCGATGGATCATTTTTATGTTGTGGAGAAGAATTGATGAGTTTTTTTCGTTGTATTGGCCGTTCTGCCTTATTTATGTTGGATCCAGAGCAAGCACACGGTTTAGCGATTCTTGGGCTGAAAAGTGGATTAAATGGTTGTCAAAAGGTTATCGACAAACGTTTGTGTGTAACTGTTGCTGGTCTTGAGTTTGAAAATTTTATTGGTCTTGCAGCGGGGTTTGATAAAAATGCAGAGGTTGTAGATGGTATTTTTCGGTTAGGATTTGGTTTTACTGAAATTGGGACAGTGACACCAAAGCCTCAGATTGGAAATCCTAAACCACGGCTTTTTCGTTTAAAAGAAGATGAAGCGATTATTAATAGAATGGGCTTTAATAATGACGGACATCAAGTTGTTTACAATAGATTGCATGCGTGTAAAAAAACTGGTGTTATAGGAGTCAACATTGGAGCCAATAAGGATACGGTCGATAAGATTGATGATTATACTGTTGGTATTGCTCATTTTTATGATGTTGCTGATTATTTTACGGTTAATATTTCTTCTCCTAATACACCAGGTTTACGTGATTTACAGGCCCGTGACAGTTTGCATCTTTTGTTGAGTGCAATTTCGCAAGCGCGAAATGAGCAAGAGAACAAGCATGGATTCTCCATTCCCATTTTTTTAAAAATTTCTCCTGATTTATCAGAGAAAGAATTAGATGATGTTGCTGAAGAAATAAAACTTTCTGATTTTGATGGACTCATTGTTTCTAACACAACTCTTTCACGCCAAGGTCTTAACAATAGTCACTTCCGTAATGAAGAGGGTGGGCTTTCTGGACGTCCACTCTTTGAGCGTTCTACTATTATGCTTGCAAAAATGCGTCAAAAATTAGGGAAGGAGATTGCAATTATCGGTGTTGGCGGTATAAAGGATGCACAGACTGCTTTGGAAAAAGTAAAAGCTGGTGCAGATTTGATTCAATTATATAGTGGGATGGTTTATGAAGGTCCAAATCTTGTCATAACTATTCTGCAAGAGGTTTTGCAGATGATGCAACAAGATGGAGTTGATAACATAAAAGGCTATCGTGATCATAGTCTTGAGCATTGGGCAAAATTTCCTTTGTAAAAAACGCTTTTTTCTTCACAAAAAATTGCGAGATTTTTTTAAAGGGGCTTGCAAACTTTGTTGATCTTCCTTATGTCACATAAGCAAAGAATAAATGTTTACGAAATCGTGAACAGTTATGATACATTTGATTTTATGCGGTTGTAGCTCAGTTGGTTAGAGCGCTGGTTTGTGGCACCAGAGGTCGTAGGTTCAAATCCCACCAACCGTACCATTGATTTCCTTACAACTTTTCTCATTCTCCTTTCCAGTGTTTTGTAAAGCGGTTAAAAGACGCAGTTTTCGGCGTTTTTTGCCTTTGACTGATAACAGAGCCGAGGCCTTGCGCGGGTGTATTTTCCTCTTTTTCGCCCAAAATGGCCAAAACGTCTCATTGAGCGGAGACTTTTTTAAAAAGGTCTCCGCTCAATTTATATTTATTTTTCAATATGTTATAAAATTGCTCATTTTTGGTCGGTATGCATCTTGTGGGTGGCGCGCGTGATACGAACCTAAGGCCTCTGTTTAAGTAGAATCGCTATAATTCCCCTATAAGGTTTTGTTTTTTTACAGTAAGCTTGCAATATGCATGAAAATAAATATTCTATTCTTCTATACTGAGCATAAGGGGAAATGCAGTGATGAGTATAATAGCGGGTGAAGATAAAATTGATTAGCCTTTTACTAAAGAAACCCTTTACTATTTTTTATGCCAGTGCTGGTGTCTGTGAGGAAAAACGTAGACATATTATGTTGTATCTCATCAATAAATATATTACATGGATTTGGGTTATCATATTTTTTGCTAATGGGCTGCCCAATGTTTTTTTGAAGGGACTCCCCAGCTTTGGTGGATCAATATGGGTTTAGTTTGTGTTGGTATCTTTTTTTCTAAATATTTTCCTAACATGATGCGATATTTTTATCGCATCAAACATCATGGAGCATAATATGTCATTGTTTAACATTCTGACTGGAACTCCTTTATGGGCCTGGATTTTGCTTATTTTTCTCATTGCGAGGGGAATAATCGCATTGAAAGATAGGGAAATGAAGGTTAACCGCCTTTTTCTATTGCCGTTAGTCTTTCTTTTTTTGGGCGCAAGCGATGTGATTAAAGAGCTGGCGTTCCTGCGCTGGGGAGCAGTCTCAATGTTGGCAGGGCTGATGATCGGCGTTGGCGTTGGCTGGTTGCTCTGGCGTGCTACTGCGCGTTTAAAAATCAAAGAAGGAACGGATTTCATTATTCTGCCTGGTACGCCGTTGACGCTGACATTTATTCTTATCGCTTTTGTCATCAAATTCACATTGATTGTTTTTCTCAAGGTTGTACCTGATTTGAAATATGCATTTGATTTTAACCTTCTTTTTGGTCTTTTAAGTGGGTTCACTGGTGGTGTGTTTTGGGGCGGCACATTAAATTTATATATAACATTTCGAAAAAATATAAATTAGTTCCTATATCCTTAGCTGTTGATGCTTCTGTCAAGTATTATGATACAGAAGCGTCCGCTGTTTTACGTTGAAACTGCGGCTGCTATACGACTAAGTGGCCTTACGTCTGAGTATGCAAGAGCGGCAGAGTTTATACAGTCTACGCCATAATATGTGGAGCACTCTTGCGGGAATGAGTGCATTATTATTGCGATATACATGTAACCCTCTAGCTAATATTATATTAGTAAGGCTGTTTTTTGAAGCCGCTTGTAATTACGGTGTGTTTTTAAAGAGAACGTTCGAACCGATGTATCGCTTGCAGTACCATTTCTCTTTATAAAACTATTCTCATTTCTTTTAGAAATCTGCACTTCTCAGCTTTTTTTGCGTATGATCGATAACGTAGTTAAGATCCTTGAGATAGTGAATTTTTATCTCTTTTTGCTAAAAATGCTCAAACCATCTTATTTAGTCGAGACTTTGTTTAAGAAGGGATCTTCTAAATTTATTTTTTCAATAGGATATAAATTTCTCGTTTTGGGTGCGCGGTAAACTTATAGCAGCAATAAGCTTAGGTTTATTGGTTCTAAGCGTGGAGGGAGTTGAGCTATCCAATGAAAAAGAATAAATTGCATTTTTGTCTAACTTTGTGAACACACACTATTTTCTGGACTAATCGAGGAAATAGAACATTCCTGTGTTGAGAGGATTAGACAATGAGTTGTAAACAATTAGAGCAAGAAATAGCCACTGTAAAGTATACGTTAATGTAGGAGCCCAAAGCCTTATGGCACACTTATTTCAGTGACGATTATTTAGGACAAACGCATCATGTGCTTGTGGTGTCAAAAGGCTATCAATGAGGGCAAGATTTACAAAAGCTTGAAAGCTATTGCTAAGCATATTACCGGCATCAATTGGAATGGCCATTTGTTTTTTGGCCTTGTAAGGCGGGGATGAGAGGATGACTGGGGACAAGAAAGGTGCTTAAACAAGCGATAAAACCAATACGCG
The DNA here is from genome assembly GCF_042196125.1 of Bartonella sp. AP280QHHD. Taxonomy (NCBI): domain Bacteria; kingdom Pseudomonadati; phylum Pseudomonadota; class Alphaproteobacteria; order Hyphomicrobiales; family Bartonellaceae; genus Bartonella; species Bartonella sp. AP280QHHD. The sequence continues at coordinate 19,987 of NZ_JBHIPQ010000031.1, forward strand.
GCGCTATATATAGACGTAAAACCGAAGAAGGTTTAAAGCAAGAGTTTAACTGACGGGACGACAAAAAGAAGCAGACGAAAGCTTTGTTAAAGCTTACCGTCATGAAGGTTGGCAATTAATACCAACGTTGCTGATAATGTAAAAATCATGCCGCAATATATTTAAGGAGCGAGTGCAAGAGATTAATACATTCCTATGGCAGATTGTAAAAGCATGGTTTGTACATGAGTCTAATTATATGATTGATAAGGCAATACAAATCACTCAGGGATAAAATGATAAGAGCTATATTTTATTATGAATCTGACACACAGTATAAAACCTATAAAGGCAAAGCGTTTTATGGCATGGGAAGGATTTTCAGCTTGCTGGTGGGCGTTTGAGGGTGTTTTTACACACCGTGAAAGGTATTTTAGCAAATCTTGCTTGTGCGGACAAGGGAGAACTAGAAGTGGATGCTGACATAATCCCTTGTGAAATGGTTTTTATTGCGTCAAAATAAATGATGAAGAAATTTATGTTTTCGTTGGCAGTGATAGTACTTGTATGTGCTTGACCAAGCCACATGTGACGCAATTTTAAAATTACCCATGGTGGCATGTCGTCAAATTGACGATACAGCTCTTCGATTTGTAAGAAATATGACAAGGCTAAAAGATAGACATATTTGGGATGTGCTTGTGCCAATTGATAAGCTTATTGATAATATTTGTAAGTGCCATAATAGCACACAAGAAAAAATATAAAATAACCGCCTTTATTATGCCAAACAGCGGCTAATTTAGGGCGCGAAATTATTGCTTTTTCAAAGTAAATCAAAGAAAGGCAAAATGATCAAAATGTGGTAATGCGAATTGATCTAGCCGACTTGCGTAAGCAAAAAGACATAAAACAAGCACAAGAAACTTTAAAAAATAAAGAGAACAGCTTATATGACACTTTTCATGAAAGTAAATTTGCAGAGGATATAGAAATAAATAGGATAAAAGGAATTGCGACGTACAAAAGAAATATTCATAGACATATTTTATACTAAGCGTAACGGAGAAGCGCAAAGATGAGTATAATAGCGGGTGAAGATAGAATAGAGGGCATGAGTCAAAGCCCTGTTAATCCAGACATAGAAAAGTTAAAAGCAGCCTTTCCGCAATGTTTTGCTGAGGGAAAGCTGGATATAGATCAGCTTCTTAATCTATGCGGCGAATATATTGATAATGATTTTGAGAAGTTCAAATTTGAATGGAAGGGCAAAGGAGCAAGTTTAAAGCTTGCACAAAAGCCTTCACTAGCGACATTGCGCCCGAAGCGCGAGGAGAGCGTAAACTTTGATAATACACATAATCTTTATATTAAGGGCGATAATCTTGAAGTGTTAAAACTTATCCAGCGGGCTTATTTTGGCCAAGTGAAGATGATCTATATAGACCCGCCCTATAATACGGGGAATGATTTTATCTATGATGATGATTTTAAAGACCCATTGGCGCGATATAAGGAAGTGACCAAGCAGACAACGAAGTCAAACCCTGAGACAATGGGGCGGTTTCACACGGCTTGGCTCAATATGATTTATCCGCGCTTGCTTTTGGCACAGACCTTATTGCGTGACGATGGGGTGATCTTTATCTCGATTGATGATCATGAGGTGCATAATTTGCGCAAAGTGTGCGACGAGGTGTTTGGTGAAGAAAATTTTGTTGCTCAATTGGTGTGGGAGAAGGTTCACACGCGCAAGAATTCAGCGAAATATTTTTCTGTCAGCCATGAATATATTATATGCTACGCAAAGTATAAGGAGAATTTCAAGAGAAACCTGTTACCGCGACCAGATAGTTCAGCATATAAAAATCCTGATAATCATCCTAAGGGACCTTGGAAAGCGGACCCCATTACGGCTCATAAACCCTATGCGGCCAATTATACAATTACCAAGCCGAATGGGGTGGTTCTGAAAAGGCCGCAAGGGCGTTATTGGGCTTTTAGCGAAAAAGTTTTGAAAGAAAAAATTGCTAATGATGAGATCATATGGGGCGAAGGCGAATCCTATCCTATGATTAAAAGGTTTTTAAATGAGACTCAAGATGGGTTGGTTCCTACGACTTTTTTCGGCAAGGAGATCGATGCCAATTTTGATGAAGAATTTGCAGGAATTTTTAAACGAGAGTTTTCAGGTGATACCGCTTTTTCCAAACGTGAAATTGATCAATTAATGCATGTTCAAGGATTGTTTGAATATATTAAACCTACCAAACTCATAAAATTGCTCATGCAAATCGGCATGAACAAAGACGACATCATTCTCGATTTTTTTGCTGGCTCTAGTACAACAGCGCATGCAGTGATGGCTTTGAATGCCGAAGATGGTGGCAATCGCAAATTCATCATGGTGCAATTGCCTGAATTGTGTGATGAGAAGAGCGAAGCTTATAAGGCTGGTTATAAAACTATCTGCGATATAGGTAGCGAACGTATTCGCCGCGCTGGTGCACAAATCAAGCAAAAGCATGAAGCAGAATTCACAAGCAAGCAGCCTTTAGACATCGGATTTCGCGTGCTAGAGCTCGATAGTTCCAACTTTTCCATATGGGACGATAGCCCGATTGATCCGAATGCACTTGATGTTAAAGAACAATTGCAAATGCGTTTGGATCATATTTTACGGGGGGTGAATTCCGAGCGCTCTCATCAAGATATTATCTTCGAGATCATACTTAAATATGGTTGGCCATTGGATTTAAAAATTTATCCTTTACCAATCAATGGCAAAAAATTCTATTATATAGGTGAGAGCGAAGGCGATGTCTTAGTGATTATAGCCATAGACCCGCCCTTGGACCCCGAAGATGCGGAAGAGATGATAAAGTATTTGCCCGTAAAAATCGTAGCGCTTGATGCGGCCTTTAAAAGTGATGAGGCGCTTATTAATTGCGACTTTATCTTTAAAGACAATGAAGTAAGTTTTGATAAAATTTAAACTATAGAGAGACGATTGGGGCGGCGATATGAAACTTAAATTTAAACAACAAGAATTTCAAAATGATGCCGTTAAAAGCGTCATTGATTTATTTAAAGGCCAACCACGACGAGATTCTTCTATTTTCTTGTGTTCAGAACAAGGACAATTAGCGTTAAATGAATTTGGTTATGGTAATCAATTATTGATTAGTGATGAAACTATATTAGCAAATTTACAAGAGGTGCAACAGAACAATAAACTCGTGGCGAGTAAGGCGCTAGAGCAAAAGCAGTTTTCTATTGAGATGGAAACGGGAACAGGCAAAACTTATGTTTATAGCAAGACGATTTTTGAGTTAAATCAACGCTATGGCTTTATCAAATTTATTATCGTCGTACCAAGTGTTGCTATTCGCGAAGGGGTATATAAATCACTTCAAGTAACAAGGGAGCATTTTCAAGCAGAGTTTGATAATCTGCCCTATCGTTATTTTATTTATAATTCAAAAGATCTTTCGCAAATTCGCCAATTTGCAAGCTCTACCAATATTGAAATTATGATTATCAATATTGATGCATTTAAAAAAGCGGAAAATATTATCAATCTTCCGCAAGATAGACTGAATGGCGAAAGTGCTATGCGCTATATCCAAGATACAAATCCGATTGTGATCATAGATGAACCGCAATCGGTGGATAGTACAGCAAAAGCGAAAGAGGCTATTGCGAGCCTTAATCCGCTTTGTGTTTTCCGCTATAGTGCCACGCATAAAGAGGAGATTAATCTTTTATATCGTTTAACACCTGTTGATGCTTATCAAAAAGGACTGGTAAAGCAAATTTGTGTCTCTTCTAATCAGATAGAGCAAGATTTTAACCGTCCCTATATTGCCTTGAAATCCGTATCACACAAACATGGCTTTAAGGCGCGCTTAGAGTTGGATATTGCGGGAAAGAATGGCACTGTGAGCCGCAAAACAGTTACAGTGAGACAAGGCGATGATCTGTATCGCGTTACGGGCGGGCGTGAGCTTTATAGGGGTTATATTGTTTCGGGTATCAATTGCATGGCGGGGGATGAAGCTGTTGAGTTTTCTGATACTGAAGTTGTCAAATTTGGCCACGCCCTTGGTGATGTGAATACAATAGAGCTTAAACGCGCGCAAATTTATCGCACTATAGAAACACATTTAGATAAAGAATTGCGGCTTGCGCCTTTAGGGATTAAAGTTTTATCACTTTTTTTTATTGATGAGGTGGCTAAATATCGTAGCTCTGATGAAGAGCCAGCACTTTATGAGCGTATGTTTGAAGAATGTTATGAAGAGCTGTTGACGAAAAAGAAATATGCCTCCTTACGAACTAAGTTTGCGCAAAATGTTCGAAATGTGCACGGCGGTTATTTCTCGCAAGACAAGAAAGGCGTGTATAAGGATACAAAGGGCGACAGCCAAGCTGATGATGACACTTATAACACGATTATGCGTGATAAGGAGTGGTTATTATCTTTTGCATGCCCCTTGCGTTTTATCTTTTCACATTCTGCCTTGAGAGAAGGCTGGGATAATCCGAATGTGTTTCAAGTGTGTATGTTGATTGAGCAAAAATCGAATTTTACCGCACGGCAAAAGATTGGTCGCGGTTTGCGCTTGTGCGTAAACCAACACGGTGAACAGGTAGAAGATAAAGATATAAATGTGCTGCATGTCATGGTGAATGAAAGCTTTGCTGAGTTTGTGAGTACATTGCAAAAAGAATTAGAGGCGGATATTGGTTATAAACTTGGTACATTGCAGATGGAGCATTTGGTTGGCCGTATTTATGAAGATGTAAAATATGTGGCCGCTAAAGTGGAAGTATCGCAAGCACAAAAAATTGTTAAAATACTTGTTGCAAAAGATTTTATTGATGAGGCGGGTGTCGTTAAAGTAGATCAAGATTTAGTGGCGAGCGAATTTGAGGCTATAGGGGCGGAGGAAATGCCACGCGAATTGCGTCAAGAAATTGTGAAAAAAACTGATGCGGGCGCGCTTATTAATGTTGAGACGCTGCAAGATCTGATTTATATGACAGCTGTGACGGAAACAAAAATTCTGTCTTCGCAAGAGGCTGCTGATATATTGGTTGAGTTGCGTGAAAAAGCCTTGCTTACATCAGCAGGAAAAATCACAGATACATTAAAAGCGCAATGGGCGACTGGGACGTTAGATTTAAGTGAACGTTTTAGTAAAGGGCAGAAGCAAGCTGTGCTGCAGGCGCTAGAAGCGAGCCAAGCCATGCCGATTATTCGTAATGCTACGCGCGAGGTGCGGGTTAAGCTTAAAAAGCAAACAGTGGCTTCACCAGAGTTTTTGGCCTTGTGGGAGAAGATCAATAAAAAGACCACTTATCGTGCAAAGCTTGATCGCACAGAGTTTGTTGCCAAAGCAGTGGATGCAGTGGAAAAAATGGCGCCAGTTGCGCCCGCGCATTTGGTTTATCAGACAGCAGAGATAGAACTGGATAGTGCTGGTGTGACCTATGAAGAGCAGTTATTAAAGCAGAGTGCGCTTGATTATAGTTTTTGTGCACTGCCGAACATTGTACATTATTTGACCTTAAAGCTGAAATTAACCACAAAGACAATTATTGGTATTTTGACCAAGAGTGGCCGTGAGCATGAGTTTGTAAAAAATCCACAAGCTTTTTTAGAGCGCATAGAAGAAATACTCAATAAAACCCATGTTAATCTTACAATTGATGGCATTAAATATTTAAAGCTGGTCGGGCAAGAATATAGTGTGCAAGAGCTTTTTACCAGTGAAGAGCTTGTGGCAAATTTAGAGCGTACAGCTGTTGTGAGTGAGAAGAGTGTGTATGATCATGTGGTTTATGAAAGCAGTGTGGAGAAAGAGTTTGCACAAAGTCTTGAAAATGATCCTGAAGTCAGATTGTTTTTTAAACTACCAAGAAGTTTTAAAATAGCCACTCCCATTGGTTCTTATACGCCTGATTGGGCAGTTTTTTTAGAGCGAGATGGCGAACAAAAGCTTTACTTTGTGCTGGAGACAAAAGGGGCAAACAGCGAGTTTGATTTGCGACTTAAAGAAATACTGAAGATTAAATGCGGCAAAGCGCATTTTGCTGCACTGCAAACGAGCGTTGCGTTTAACGACCAGCCGGTGATAAATTGGCGTGAATATAAGCGTACTTTGCCCGAAGGGGCGCATGAGTTTCCAAGTGCTGCGGTGGTTGTTACAGAATGATTGGAGCATGAAATACTTAAGGGGGAGGGGAGAAAAGCTTTTTATATCAAAATAATAAATTGATAAAAGGTAGTTATAATGTACACTTCATGTTGAATTTAATTGTTTTCATTTAATACAGGAGGTAAAGTTATGAAAACTAAAGATATGTATAAACCACTGAAAAAAAATTAAACGGGTTGATGTTGCTGCGCTCAAAGCCCGAGCAAGTGAGCAGAAAATGGCTGCTTGAGGCGCTTCTATGAATTGAAGTTTTAAAATATACAAAGCTGGCGGCAAAAAAAGCTGCCAGCTTTATAGCTTTTGGATATATTAATGACGATAGATTATGAAGTTAAAAAGTTGCTCTATGGCTGTGGGGCAATGAGCGAGGTTCGGCTGATTACAGGTTCCTTCCATGCTTTTTTTTCTTGTCTATGGGCGTTAGTATAGCACAGTTAGCCTTATTGCAAATTGTGTTTAGCGCGGCTATTTGTATTTTTGAAGTGCCTTGTGGGATTTTAGGAGATAAAATTGGCGTTAAAAAAATGTTATCTTATCATGTTTCTTTTTTTCGCTCTTCTTCTTTTTATCTATTTACGCGCCTAATCTTTCTGTCTTAATTCCGGCAGAAATTATATATGCTTTAGGCTTTGCTTTATGTTCTGGCGCTGATAGCACATGGATTAAAGGCTTAATCGACGGCGGTGGATACAAGGGTAGTTTGATCTACCACCAAGTAAACGTCTATAAGCGGGAACTGATGGCATTCATGAATATGGTTGCTGGTGCGCTAGGTGTTCTTATTGTTTTGTGTATGGATAATTATCAGTCGGCATATTATTTTTGTTCTTTCGGGTTTCTCGTGCTTGTATTCTTGTTTAGTCGGGTGACGGGGATAGGTATTGCATCCGCTTCGGATAGTCAGTAAATAGACTCGGGTTCTTTGTTGCATGCAACAGAAGCTTTTACTTATTTAGTTACCTCAAAAATCGGGTTATATTACATATTGATATGTGGTTTTATTGTTGCTGCATTGCAGCCAATATTTCATTTTTGGCAACCTTTTATTTTGGGACAGACAGGAGTATTAGACAATGCGACAGGAAAGACTAAAATTCTTATTCTTGGCCTGTGCTTTGTGTCTTATACTCTCGTAAAATACTTATTTAATCGCTTTGTGATTAAATATCTTATGCAAAAATATGCTCCTATGGCGATAACTTTGTGCTCACTCGTCCTAAGTGCTGTTGTTATGCTTGCTCTGCTTCTCGTTGCAAACAGTTGGGCTCCTATTATTTTATTCACCGTATTTCACAGTTTTTTTCTGTTCCTATGACGCAGTTTGAAGCAGAATTTTTTAAACATATTCAACAAAAGAATGCAAATACGGTTTTATCCATTGTTAGTTTTCTTGCGCGTATTTTTGGTATTTTAGCGCTTGTGCTGATTGTTGGTTGGCAAATAATGTTTGTATAGAAGCAGCTTTTTGTTTTGCCTTGGTTTGTATATGTTCAATTATCCCGCTTAATTTGGCTTGGCTTTATACTGATAAAAAGTTAATAAAAAACGAAGAGGTCTGAGAGTGAAGATACAGTTGAATAGGGACTTGCCTATGACTTACATAAAGACACAGGAAAAAATAGTGTGTGGGTCATCTTATATGGATTGAGTCGAAATTAATAGCTGTCCATCGTTTTTAGCAGAGATGCTTACCGATTTGAATGCGCCAAATGATTGTGCTGTTATTCTCCAGAAATATCGCGAACGAGTATATCAAGAGGATATGATATTGATGTGTTGTTAAATGAATACTTCAGATTGGATTCGGAGGAGGCCAAAATTATTATTTTTGAGGAGGGCAATCATTCATATGAAGTCTCTATAGGTTTTGTGATGTGGACATGGTGCGTATAGTTATAGAATGCTCTCCTAGTGAGTGCTAGATGGTGCTTTTGCGTTCGTAAAATATTGTGCGTTGGTTGTTGAACTAAAGTTTCATAATTTTAGATCGTAGAGCGGTGGGGCATCGAGGTGTCTTATGTATCATAAACGCTCTTTTTTAATTGGTGTATAGGCACAATGGATTGTAAAAATGCTAATGCCTGTGTTTTTTGACAACTTGGTCGGCTTTGTTTTTTTTACGTATGTAAGCAGCGAGTAAGCAAAGGTTAGCACAGGTGTATTACTTGCAGTACCAAAAAGTTTGATTAAAAATACTAAAAATGGATATACAAGACGAACAAACGGCTCGCTGAGGATCTTTTATCAATGACTGTAGTTGCTTGGGGGCATAATATTGTACAAAAAACCAATAAAGGTGCATTGCGCTTCTTTTTTAAGAACTGGGCATCTCCTCTTACCTTAATGCGTTCTCATTATGCATCCTTTACACAAGACTTGCGATGGAAAGACTTTACGGAAAAAATCAATGTGTTTTGTTTAAAAGATCTGAGCTTAATATGCCCTTCAATATGGAAGGGTATTTCACAATGTTTGTTGTGATGAAGCAATTGCTCTCTCTTGGCATGCCACTGGCTGTTGGGTTTATCTCTCAGATGATGATTTCCTTCACAGATGCAGCGCTTGTAGCGCATTTAGGCGTGCAAGCCTTGAGTGGTACAATGTTAGCTCTGAGTATATTTAGTTTTGTTATGTTGTTTGGGCTAGGTATTATTACCGCGGTTGCACCAAAACTTGCGGAAAGTTTTCGTAGACAAGATAGATATGCATTAAAGGCATGGTTTGATCAAGGAATATGGCTTTCACTTGTGATTGGAATAATGAGTGCGATCATTTTACTCAACACGAGGAATATTTTGTGTTTTCTCGGCCAAGATGGGACAATTGCCAATATAGCGCAGGAATATAATAGTGGTGCTGCTATAGGAGTGGTGTTTTTTTATCTTTATGTGAATAGCCGGGGATTACTGTCAGCAATTGGTAATCCAAAGCCGTTAACCTGGGTTATGCTTGCGGCTATCCTCGTGAATTTTCTTATCTCTTGGCCGCTTATTTTTGGTATAGGTTCTGCAAGCGGATTAGGTGTCTTTGGTGCAGGAATTGCGAGCAGTTTGATCCGTATTTTAATTGTTATTGCAGCAGCAATAATTTTTTCCCGCAATTCTGCTTTTCATTCTTTTCGCTTTAATTATTTGAGACCAAAGTTAGAGATTTTACGAATAATAAAATTGCTGAGAGTAGGGCTACCCATTGGTATACGTATTCTTATTGCGGAGGGCTTTCCTTCGGTCATTGCATTTATGATTACGGCTTATGGGGTCGAATCTTTGGCCGCGCATACGATAGGGATGCGTCTCGATATGCTTATTTCTGTGGTGGCTTTGGGGATTTCCAGCGCAGCCGCGACAATAGCAGCGTGGTATAGAGCAGATAGGAATAATATGGCTCTAAAACAGCTGCGTATGAGTGTCACTGTTTTTGCTGTAGCTTATGTCTTGTTTTTATCAGGGATTGTTTATCTCTCTTATGGATTCATCCTTACAACCATCTTTAATATTTCTTCAGAACGCGTTGTTGTTTTCTCTTGGAAGTTGCTTCCGTTCATTTTATTGTCTTTTGCTTTTGGCACTTTAGGTGCTATGCTCAATGGCATACTTGTGGGCTTGCTTGATACGTTTTGGTCAACAATTGTTGTAGCAATAAGTTATTGGGGGTTAGGCCTATTTGGGGGAGCACTAATGGCGCATTTTTTTGAATATGACTTTATTGGCTATTGGCTTGGCATGATTGGTGCAAGCTTAATCGTTTCTCTCTTTAATTATATGCGCGTGGGTTATTTAATAAAATGCAATCCTATATTTGGGGCAGAGTGAGTGTTATAAAAGCGCTTGTAAAGCACTAGCTGTGAAGGCTTAGCTACTCATCGTCCATAGAGGCTGTTTTACTTCTATGGAGATAACAATATAGGTTACAAAACTTGCTTAATATTGAAAAGAAGTGTCTTTGATTGTAGCCTCAATATTATTTGTTGAGTTTTTAAAATAATATGGGTTTATTAAAATCATTCGGCTACAATTTAAGAGTAAGTTCGGTAGATTGGAAGAGTTTAATACCTTAAAAAATGACGAGAAAAAACGTGCTTATATTCATACGCCGTTGAGGAGGCATTTAAAAAAGTTGTTGTTTTTATAAGTCATTACCATTGTGATGCTAAAACGCATGCATTTGTCAAAACAATCGCAGACGCTAACGATGTTATTCTTGCAAGCCCTGTTTATCACGGGTCTTATTCAGGGGGATTGAAGAATGCTCTTGATAATTTAGAGTATAATGCTTTTGGGATAAAGTTTTTGGTCATCTCTCTCATGACAATATAACCCAAAATGCGCACTGCCCTGTGTATATTTGGTACCAATTGTGCATACGCTTTATGGACCGGCGCTGCAATATCAAGTTGCTTCGGCTAAAGATGATTTTGCGTTTGAGAATGAAAACCGTACACGGAGACTTAGCAGCGTAAATGTACGGGCTTGCTGCGCACATCTTGCTGATAAAATGTACAATAAGGGTGGAGGATATGATCAAAAATGATAAGAAATACCGTTAGTTAGTCGTTGGTGGTACAGGAATATTGGCGCCCTTTTGCCGGTCATAAGGGCTGAACAACGTGATTATCGCAGCGCGTTTTCGTTCTCATCAATCCAAAATTGAGTTATTTCAGACAAGGGCTAAATGTATATTTTGGAGATTATTATAAGCCATAGGCACAATTTTTAAAAGGGGTACCCCTCTGGACGGGCTTGAAATATTGCATATTATGGAGGGCATTCGCCTGCACATGCATTTTCGTGTAGGTTGAGATTGAGCGGTTGGCCTTCTTACCGAAGCCTCTGCGTATTGTTCATGTTTTTGGTTCTAATGCAGAGGATAAAATAATCTCTGGATGTGCGCATCATAATAAGATTGATTCTACATCTGTAAAATTAGGTCGGAAAAGGCGATCATAGGGCCAACGGTGGTCAATGAGAAAAGTGTTTATGATCATGAGATTTGTGAGAGCCGTATTGAGAAAGAGTTTGCGCAAAATCTCGATAATGACTCTGATGTAAGATTATTTTTTAAACTGCCAAGAAATTTAAAAATAGCCACTCCCATTGGTTCTTATACGCCTGATTGGGCGGTTTTTTAGAGAGGGATGGCGAACAAAAGCTTTACTTTGTGCTGGAAACAAAAGGAACGAATAGCGATTTTGATTTGCGCCTTAAAGAAATGCTGAAGATTAAATGCGGCAAGGCGCATTTTACCGCCCTTGAGACTGGTGTGGTGTTTAACGAGGCACTGGTGATGAGTTGGCGCGATTCTAAGCGGGGGGGATGGTGGTAGAGAGAGTGGGGGGCTGTGGTAGGAGTGGGCGGCACGAATGACGCTGTCTTTAGTTGTGTACCACCAAGCTAATTTTGTGCTTTGCGAAATTCGCCAAGGCTTTTGGACGTACCGCGTTTACCGCGTAATAAAATCTTATGAATATTATGCAGAAGGCGCGCAGAAATGGGTGATTGCGTGTCTAGCTTCCCAATGCCGTAATTAAGTACAGCCACATAATGAGATAGCTCTTCAATATCATCAGTCGCACTGATACTTTTTTTATTTTCAAACAATAATAGGTCAGATGGTAACGATTATCTCCTTTCTATCTGAGAAAAGAGTAGCACCGCTTGCGTATATGTACGAGTAAAAGTTAATCAACATTGGTCTGAGGTAAAAACCGTCAATTATTTCTAATACACCTAAGGATTTCATAGCTTGCTCTAACGGTTTATATAAAGCCGCCCTTTTAAAAGGTGGATTGGGTGGAAAATTTATTGGAATATAGGCTTTATGAATCTCTCGAACTAAGCTTTCTACTATGCAGGCCCTAAGGCGTGATTGCATATATGGTCGCATCTGTTGCTGCGTTGTGTAGGCAAAGATCCTAAACTAGGAAAGGAGGGCTGCTCTTTTGATTACAAAGGAAGAATACGGCTAATTACAAAGGAAGAATACGGCGCGTAAGTGCAGCAAAATGTATTTTGAGGAGCAGAGGGGTGAGGCATTTGATGTCCAGCGGGTAACGGATTAACTGGAGTATAAGTGGGTATTGCTAGGGCGGAGTTTTTGGTTAAGAATTGCACTTCGTACGCTATAAGCTCTCTGCATCCTTCATATAGGTGTTGGATCATCGCCCAATCAACGTAAAGGGGCTGTTTTGTCTTTAGCGTTTGTTTGGCTGCTTCTATAGTGCCGCTGGCTCTATCAGCCATTATGGTGATAATTTTCTCGTCCAAAGAATAAATCAATCGATTGCGTAATAGGGTATGTGTGCCTTTTTTGACCGTGTCTTTTTTTAAAAGCAGCTGTTACCTCGTGGCAGGGTTGGGGGTGTTTATATGATCAGCCTGCCAAAGAAATGGAAGCGTTATCGCGATAGCTACCAATAGTAGTCCAGCGATAAAGGTGGCAGCAAACTGCAATGATATAAAAGAACCAAGGACGCCGACCAAAAAGCTTCCGACCGGCGTTCCAGCATAGCCTATCACTCGAAAAGCAGAATTAGCTCGCCCGAGAAGTTGCTTTGGTGTGAGGCGCTGCCTGAAGGCGGTAACACCAATAAACCATAAGCTTGCTCCAACGCCAGCAATAAAGGTGACGCCCCATACGACGACAGCACTTTTTGAAAAGGCTGGAATCAAAAGCAAGACAACAGTTCCTAAACCGTCAGTGAGAACAGCTAGGCGCACCGGTGCATAGCGTATACGCGACGCAAATAGGGCACCTGCCATTGTTCCAAGCGCGTAGGCTGCAAACATCACGCCATATTGGCTGCTATGTAGGCCCAGATACCGACTGTCGGTAACGAAGAAGATGAACGAGGTTAGGAATGCTCCAAATACCACCGATAGAAAGAATGTGAGTAATGTAAGGGAGGTAAGATGCCGATTTGAAAAAATGAAACGAAATCCGGCAATGATATAACGGAAAGTGATGTTTTTTTTATCGGGTGTTGGCGATATCGGAACAGCACGGCGAGCGGTAAAAATCAATGTGATAAAAAGCACGATTAACAGGCCGAGAAATAGCAGTGTGCTATGCGCTAAAATGCTGCTTGTTATGACAGGGGCAAGAAAATAGGAGACCCCGAAATCTAAAAACAAGACAATTGAGTAGAAGGTCATCAATCGCTCTCCCTCCATGATAAGTGGTGGAATAGTCATTATATAAGCTTCGGCAGAAACGACGATGAATCCAGCAATGGTTGCATAGAAGAAAATTTGTTCGGCTGGAGTAATCTGTATCGTGAGCAGTACGAACAGTACAATATGCAGTAGCATGAAGATGAGGAGAGCCGAGGTTGCAAGTTTTATTTTGTCGCAGCGATCAAGTAAAGCGCCTGCAAGGATGCCGAAAATTGGCCACGCTAATGAGAAGAGACCTTGCGCCCAACTTACTCCGACTACGCCATATCCAGATTGTCTTGCTAATAGCGGGATGGCAGTGCGCAAAGCACCGCTGAGTAAGGCGAGCAGACTAACGGTTAGGCAAAAATAGCGTATGTTCTTGTTGGAAAAAAGCGTGAACATTCTGTTCTCCTTAAGATGCCACACAGGTTTCCGCTGGTCCATCAAGTACGGCGGTTGTATTCAGCATGTTTGCGACATAGCCGTCCAAGATATTCCTATCTGCCTGAGGTAGAAGAAAATACATAAGGTTGGAATACCATTGCCAACCACGCTGAGTCAGTTGAAGATCGTTATCACTTTCTACGATGAGACCTGCACCTATGAGCTATTGTAGGTTATTGTATACGAAAGAGGGAAGTGCGGTCCAGTCAATTCTTTCTTTTTTGGCATATTTGGCATAGCCGTTATAAGGTAGCCGCATACACAACGCTTTGGAGGCTTGTTGCTCCGCTGATACCCAATTGTAGTATACTTTGGATTTTCCTTTAAGTTGTATGTCGGTAATGTATCCGCTTCGACTGGGATTGGCTCGTGTGACGAGTGAGCCGAGAATCGACAGTGCTGACGCCCCGAAGCCAACCACATAATCGTCATGATAACCATGCAAATATTTGTGATAGCGGAAATAATTAGCTGAACTCGTTTTAGCGAGCGTTAGAGGAGTGTTATTGGCAATTTTGATATAGGAATGCCCATTACACGGCGCATAGCCGCAGCTGCGCATAACGATGTCGCTAAATAATCGAAGCATCTGTCGATGCTGTAGGCTGGACGGTTTAAGCCCTTTTTGTGCGTAAGACTTATGCAGTTGCGACGTGATAGCCAGATTGTTGATTGCATAGAGGTTGATGGTTTCAGGGTGAAGCTCGCTGGCTTGCTTCAAATCGTATAATAGTTCTTCGGTTTGCTGGCTGTGCATGCCATATAGTAGGTCGAAACCGACATGTCCAATTATCTCTTGTGACCAAGCCACGGTATTGTTGATTTGTTCACGTGTTGAGGTGAGGTTAAACAATGATCGGAAACGCTCAATGAAACTCTGTATACCGAAGCTGATCCGGTTAACGCCGATCTCACGGGCAGCATAAAGTTTATCACGTGTGACGCTCTTCGGTTCGCTTTCCAGTGTAAACTCGGCTAAGGAAGAGAGCTCAAATTCGGCATGCAATACTTTTCCGATGTGGCGGATATTATCTGCGGACAAGAGCGACGGTGTGCCGCCCCCTATATAGATGCTGCGGATGGGCCCTCTAAGCGAGCGAATGAAATTTCCTTTGGTTCTGATCTCTGTGGTAAGCGCTGACATATAAGATTCGATTTGCTTAACGTGCTTGTAGGCCCCTTTCTGAAAGGGACAGAAGGAACAGATGGTTTCGCAAAAGGGAATATGCAAATAAAGAGAAATGGTACGCGCTTGTGGAATCTGCTTACTTTGCGCTAGTTTATTAAAGTCTAGGTAATCGTAAAATTCATTTGAAATAGTGCGAAATAACGGATATGTGAAGTTGTAAATCGGCTTGAGTTGATCGAACTTCACAAAAGGATGATCCACGAGTTGCATAGTTTACCTCCCCCAATTTCTTAACGCGCACTATATTATTGACGGGCGACAGGTGATCCAATCATCCGAGTGTATTACCAAAGATTTTCACGGAACATAATGAATCCTCCTTTTGTAGAAGTTATATGTATTATACATATAACTCATTATATGAACAGATGAGCTTGTTTAAGAGGCAATGTAAAGATAAAAATATAAAAGAACTTTCTCTTGCAGCCTTATGGTCTGATATTGTAATTGGTATCCTGTTTTACGTGGTCGGGCTATGAATGCCTAGGGCGAGAAAAAGCAGGGTATTTTAATGGACGTGCGGGGCATCTTTGTTATGTTGCTGGGATTTGGAATTTGCGTCTGGTTATGAAATATCATTAGCGCAAAAAGATGGTTTTAAAGGTAGATATATATTTTTTAATATCCCTGTAAAACTTCGAGAAGAGATAGAGTTATCCTATTAGAAAACATATAAATATCCAGTGTGATAATATTATCGAATTACATGACATCATCACTCTTGCACGCCATTTTGATATACTACCTAAAATCTCATTGAGATTGTGCCATGTACTGGCAAACGGGGATAGATCGCGTTTTGGTATGACTGCGGCGGAGTTACGTGCCGCATTATCTTTGCTAGAATCCAATAGGATTAGGCTTAATGGGGCGCCTTTTCATGTGGGCTCTAATTTGAATTCGACTGAGTTAATAGTATCCACCTTAACTAAGGCTGGAAAGGATATTTACGCATTGAAGGATCAAAAAAGTTTTATCAGTTTAGGCGGGGATATCCGACTTCCACAGCGTTCTGCGATGCCATGACGATCAATGACGAATACCCTCGTAAAATTTATGAGGCATTATCACAATTGGGTTGTGGTTTACATAAGCTTACGGTAATTATTGAACCTAGGCGTGTTATATCTAAAGATTATGGTTATTTATTTTCAAATATTAGCTCTATAAAAGAGCAGAATGGTACGAACTTAATTACAATCTGGGCTCTGGGGATGTGTACTCAATCTGCACAGTATCACTAGGTCAGAAGTCAAAGTATGTGAAAGCAACTGATACAAAAAAAATTTACGATGGTGGAAGATCGACGATGAAGGACTTTAGTTCAAAGGAAATTGATATTATTGTGTTCTCATATCCTGATTTTTTGGCTTTTTAGATATAAATAACACATCTCCTAGTGGGCTGGAGACTATCAGATGTTGGATCCCGCATGGCGCAATTAGCAAAAATTCCTATCTATTGGATTTGGTATGCTCTACTGGATTCTCAGCTCTAAATATTGTGTGCGAAGAGCAATGTCAAGCGGTGGAAATTGATATAAGTGCAGAGTTTGTACCATCCGCTCAGAACAAGGTTGATAGCTCTATTATGCAGGCGATGGTTAAGTTTCATATTGGAAATGCTGAGCGTATGTCTTATCCTGAAAATACATTTACGCATATTACGGCGGGGTGAGTATTTGTAAGCACAGCTGTAAAGGCTATTCACCATCTTAGGGTGTTTACTTCTACGTGGATAACAATAGAGTTACAAAACTTGCTTCATATTAAAAGAAAAGTTTCTTTTCTTTTAATTAAGCATTGCTACAACCAAAAGGAAATTAAATATCTCGCCTTTATTATTCTCGCCAATGTTTGCTTATATATGATTATTTGAATCGGAATTAGGTTACGTACAATATGGTATTTCTCGCTGTTTTATATAAGGAGAAGGTTCGCACCGATGTATCGCGTGCAATATCAATTTTTTCACTATGGTGATAGGATAGCTTTTTGAGCGCAAAGTTCTTTTACCTTGATGGATCTTATAGTATTCTTCAAAAATATCAGTTGATAATTTTTTTTCGTGTCGTTTATGCATGGGCTGATACAATAAGAATAGGACTTGATTGTTTTTAAAGTTGGTATGTTATGGATGTAAAAAATGGTAAACAAACGAAAAGTAAGAATTTTAAACCTGTTTCTCGTTTTCTCAAAAGTTTACGTGGTGTGCACAATTGGGAACAAGTTTCACAATGGCTTGCTTTCCGTAAGGTAGAGGATATTGAATGTATTACGCCTGATCAAGCAGGGGTACCACGGGGCAAGATGATGCTTTCTAAAAAATTTACATCGGAAACATCATTGGCATTGCCTTCAGCAGTTTTTATGGCAACAATTTCAGGGGATTATCCGGAAGATGGTCATGGTTTTGAATATCCTAAAGCAGATGGTGATTTACGCCTTGAGCCTGATCTTTCTACGTTAAGCATTGTTCCATGGGAAGATGCTCCTACGGCACAGGTGATTTGTGATCTTGTGTATCAAAATGGTCAGGTTGTAGATTACACACCACGCAATGTTTTACGAACGGTGGTTCACTTTTACACAAAAATGGGTTTAAGCCCTGTTGTTTCACCAGAAATTGAGTTTTATTTGGTACAAAAAAATCCCGATCCTGATTATCCGTTAGTTTCACCGGTTGGTCGTTCTGGGCGTTCAATTGGTGGTGGACAGGGGTACTCCATTGCTGGTGTTAATGAATTTGATGATTTGATTGATGATATTTATCAATTTTCAGAGGCACAAGGATTGGAAATTGATACCCTCATTCATGAAGAAGGAGCAGGTCAGTTTGAAATTAATTTACGTCATGGTGATCCTATTGAGTTAGCGGATCAAGTTTTTATGTTTAAACGAACAATTCGTGAAGCAGCACTAAAACATAATATGTATGCAACTTTTATGGCAAAACCCATTCAAGGGCAGCCGGGTTCTGCTATGCATATTCACCAATCGGTTGTTGATAAGAAAACCGGTATGAATATTTTTACACAGGAAAATGGTGAAGAAAGTATCTGTTTTCGCCATTTTATTGGTGGATTGCAAAAACATATGCCAGGGGTACTTGTGATGCTTGCACCTTATGTGAATTCTTATCGACGTCTTGTCCCTGATAATTCGGCTCCTGTTAATTTGCGATGGGGATATGATAATCGTACTACAGCTTTTCGAGTTCCCCGTTCTGCTCCTCAAGCGCGACGTGTTGAGAATAGACTTCCTTCATCAGATGCGAATCCTTATTTAGCTCTTGCAGCTTCTTTAGCGTGTGGTCTTATTGGTTTGCAACAAAAAATTGAGCCGGATGAGCCAGCGACAAATAATGTAAACGCTGATAATATTGAGTTGCCGCGTGGACTCATTGAGGCAGTCAATTTGTTTGAACAAGATACAGTGATACGTGCTATTTTAGGGGATGTGTTTGTCAGTACTTATGCTGCAATCAAACGCCAAGAGTTTGAAACTTTTATGGAAGTAATCAGTCCGTGGGAGCGTGAATATCTCCTGCTGAATGTTTAAATTTTATGACGATGATTGATGATAATTCAATTTCTCCAGGAATTTCTTGGTATGAAGATGCTTTAAGAGAACGTCCATCGTATCCTTCTTTTTGTGAAAACAGACAGTGTGATGTGGTCATTATTGGAGGCGGATTTACGGGTCTTTCGGCTGCTTATCATTTAGCCAAGGCTGGAGTAGATGTTGTTTTATTTGAAGCATCACGTTTTGGTGATGGTGCTTCAGGGCGCAATGGTGGACAGCTGGGAACAGGGCAACGGCAATGGGTAGAAACATTAGAAAAAAAGTATGGTTTTGAGCGCAGTAAGGCTCTGTTTGATTTGGCAGAAGAAGCTAAAAGAGATATTTTAGCTTTATGCGCAATGCCTAATTGTCCGTGTGATTTGATAGGAGGACAGCTTTCTGTAACTCATAAAAGGCGTGAGCTTCTCTCTTATCAACGGCATATTGAGGCGATGCAGCGTTATGGCTATCACGCGCTTACTTTTATGGATAAGGCTGAAACATTTGAGCGACTTGGATCAACTTTTTATTGTGGTGGTATTTATGATGCGGATACCGGTCATATAAATCCCTTAAAATTGATTATTGGGTTGGCAAAAAGAGCACAAGATGCTGGTGCTAAGCTTTATGAGAAGTCACAAGTAACGACCATAAGGCGCAAGGGAGCACATTGGAAAGTAATAACAGAAAAAGGCAGTGTAACAGCAGAGCATGTTTTACTTGCAACAAATGGGTATAAACTTGGTCTGGAGCGTTTTATTGAGAAAAATATTGTTTCTATTCGCTCTTATATTGGAGCAACGGACCCATTACCAAAGCATAGTTCAATTCTTATAGGGGGGGAATCGGTTGATGATTCCCGTTTTATGGTTCGCTATTTTCGCAAAAGCATTGATAATCGTCTCTTATTTGGTGGTGTAGAAAGTTATGATAATAAGCATCCTCTAAATTTAGATGAACGTATAAAACGGCAAATTGTTGAAATTTATCCTCAATTACATTCTATCAATTTAAGCCATCGGTGGGGAGCAACGGTTGCCATCACAGTTGAACGCATGCCCTATGTTCGCCAACTTTTCTCAAGGATGACTTATTGTGGTGGTTATTCAGGGCATGGCGTTATGCTGGCTCCTTTCGTGGGAAAATTATACGCAGAATGGTTAACTGGAAAATATGAACGTTTTTCCTATTTCCAAGACTTAAAGATTTCATCTTTTCCGGGGGGACGCGTTTTGCGTTATCCGCTTATATTTTTAGCAATGCGTTGGTTTTCTTTATTGGATCGCCTTTAATGTAAACATTGCTTGAAATGAAGAAAATTAATGGCTTATTTAGTATCTGTCTGCTTTAATGATGAAAGCTTTTATAAGTGATATGGGATTTCATAATCGAATAGAAAAATAAACAAGTTCATGGTGCGTAAAATTATTCCAGTCTCTTCCTTTGATTGTATTGTTTTTGGTGGCAATGGTGATCTGGCGTTGCGCAAGCTTTTGCCGGCTTTGTATCATTGTCAGTGTGCTGGGCAATTCAGTGAGCCAACACGTATTATTGGGGTTTCGCGCACTTCCTTAAGTTGTGAAGAATATCAAAATTTTGTTCGCATTTCTTTAGAAAAACATATCCATCCAAAAGATCTCAATTCAACAGAACTCAATCGTTTTCTTGCACGTTTAACTTACGTTTCTGTTGATGTTACCTCAAATCGAGGGTGGGAGGATTTAGCTCTCCTTCTGTCACAAGATTCAGCAGATATTCGAGCTTTTTATTTGGCTGTTGGTTCGTCACTTTTTGCTGATATTGCGATGAAGTTGGGAAAAAATAATTTGGTGACAGCACAAACACGGATTATCATTGAAAAACCAATTGGTTGCGATGTAAAAACAGCTATTTCACTTAATGATGTATTTGCAAGCGCCTTTAATGAAGAGCAGATCTTTCGCATTGATCATTATCTTGGGAAGGAAACTGTTCAAAATTTAATGGCATTGCGGTTTGTTAATACACTTTATGAACCGCTATGGAACTCCAATTATATTGATCATGTTCAAATAACCGTTGCTGAATCTTTAGGGTTAGAGGGGCGTACAGAATACTATGAAAGCACTGGTGCTCTACGCGATATGGTTCAAAACCATATGCTACAGTTACTTTGTTTGGTTGCGATGGAAATACCATTTACCAACAGTGCTAATGCTGTGCGCGATGAAAAACTTAAAGTTTTACATTCTTTAACACCGCTTGATGTCCATAATGTAGGGCAGCATACTGTACGTGGGCAGTATCTTTCTGGTCTATCAAATGGTATATCGGTAGAGTCTTATTTTGATGATCTAGGAAGAGTGAGTAAGAGTGAAACATTTGTAGCACTTAAGGTTAAGATTGATAACTGGCGTTGGGCTAATACGCCTTTTTATTTACGAACAGGTAAGCGCATGTTCACGCGAATGTCTGAAATTGTTGTGGTTTTTAAACCTATTCCTCATAATATTTTTAATGTGGATTTAGATGAAATTTTTTCTAATCGGCTTGTAATTCGTCTCCAACCTGATGAAGGTGTAAAACAATGGTTGATGATTAAGGATCCAAGTTATGGCGGTATGCGGTTTCGTCACATTCCATTAGACATGAGTTTTGCTTCCGCATTTTCTGAACGTAATCCTGATGCTTATGAACGTTTATTAATGGATGTTATTCGTGGAGATCAAACACTGTTTATGCGTCGTGATGAAGTTGAGGCTGCTTGGCGTTGGATTGATCCAATCATTGAGGGATGGGAAGAAATAAAACAGCCTGTTCACAGTTATAACGCTGGTTCATGGGGGCCGTCTGCTTCGATGAGCCTCATGGAACGTGATGGGCGTATATGGAACAATTTAGTTTAGAGCAATAAGTATGTATAGAATGAATATTGATCGTTTAGACTTTGAAACCCCTCAGACTTTAGCCTTGGCATTAGCAGATCGAGTAGCCGCAGAGCTTAGTGTATCTGTTCTTGAGCGCAAGAGAGCAGTTTTAGCGGTGTCTGGTGGTAAAACACCAGAATTGTTTTTTCATTATTTGTCAAAAGCGGATATTGATTGGCAAAAGATTATTATCACGTTGGTCGATGAACGTTTTGTCCCTGCACACGATGAACGTTCAAATGAACATATGGTACGGTGTCATTTGTTACAAAATTTTGCCGCAAAAGCACGTTTTGTAGGGCTTTATCATAAAGCAATTACTGCTGAACTTGCTGCTTTTTCAGCGGCGAGTCGTGTTAATACTTTGCCTAAACCCTTTGATGTTGTTGTTTTAGGAATGGGGGAGGATGGACATACGGCTTCTTTTTTTCCTGATTCTGATCGTTTAAAGCAAGCGCTTGATTTACGAACACAAGCACTTGTTTTACCCCTTCATGCTAAGAGTGCTGTTGAGCCAAGACTCTCACTAACTTTGCCAGTTATTATGCAATCTCGTTGCGTTATTCTCCATTTCGAGGGTTTTCAGAAACGCGATTGTTTTGAAGAAGCTTGTCAAGACGGGTCTGAAATAGAAATGCCTATTCGGGCAATTTTGCGTAATTCCCCTCATCTCGTTCAGGTTTATTGGTCGCCTGCAGAAAATGAAATAAGTGAATCAAAATATGTGACACAAAGTGAATAAAACGTAATCTCTCTCAATGAATGAGGGGAAGAAACAATGAAAGGGGGAGAGAAATATGGCACTTTCCAAGACAATTGCCACAGTTACACGAAGAATTTATGAACGTTCTCGATCAACACGAGAAATTTACTTAGATCGTATTGCGAAAGCACAAGTTCATCGCCCCAAACGGAGTTTTTTAGGATGTGCCAATCAGGCTCATGGCTTTGCTGCTTGTGGTGCAATAGATAAAGAGCGTTTGAAGGGAAATATCGTTGGGAATATTGGCATTATCACGGCATATAACGATATACTTTCAGCACATCAACCTTTTGAAAAATTTCCTCACTTAATTAAAGAGTCGGCCCGTATGGTTGGTGGTGTTGCACAGGTTGCAGGTGGTGTTCCCGCGATGTGCGATGGTGTTACGCAGGGAAATGCGGGGATGGAGCTTTCCCTTTTTTCACGTGAAGTAATTGCAATGGCAACAGCTATAAGCTTATCACACGATGTCTTTGATGCAGCATTGTATCTTGGGGTGTGTGATAAAATTGTGCCAGGTTTATTGATTGGTGCCCTAACATTTGGTCATTTACCAGGAATTTTTATAGCTGCTGGTCCTATGACAAGTGGTCAAGGTAATGATGAAAAAGCAAAGATACGTCAACTTTACGCGGAAAATAAAATAGATCGCCAAACACTTCTAGCATCGGAAGCACGTTCTTATCATGGGCCAGGAACATGTACATTTTATGGAACAGCTAACTCTAATCAGGTGATACTGGAGATGATGGGGCTTCATATGCCTGGAGCTTCTTTTATTAATGCGAATACACCGTTGCGTGATGCTTTAACAAAAGAAGCTACGAAACGTGTACTTGAAATGACAGATCTTGGTGATCATTATAGTCCACTTGGTATGATCATTGATGAGCGTTCTTTTGTGAATGCCATTGTAGGATTAAATGCAACAGGAGGTTCTACCAATCATGCGATTCATTTGATTGCTATGGCTGCTGTTTGCGGTATTAAATTGACATGGCATGATATTGCAGAAATTTCATCCGTTGTGCCTCTTTTAGCGCGCATTTATCCTAACGGTTTAGCAGATATTAATCATTTTTACGCTGCGGGGGGAATGGGATTTATTATTCGCGAGCTTATCGAGGCAGGTTTGGTACATGAAGATGTTTCTACGGTTTTTGGTAAAGATCTCAATGCTTATGCAATTGAAGCAAAGCTTTCTGCTGATGGTCATGTGGTGCGTGAAGCGGCTCTTAAGGAAAGTGGTGATCATAAGGTGTTAGCGGGGTGGAGAAAGCCATTTCAGCTTGATGGTGGTCTTCGTGTTTTATCAGGAGATTTGGGAACAGCTATTATAAAAGTTTCCTCTGTTAAACCAGAGTATTGGCAGATTAAAGCACCAGTCTTTGTTTTTAATGATCAAGAGGAACTACAAAAATCTTTTAAATTTGGAGTGTTGCATAATAAAGACTTTATCGCTGTCATTCGCTATCAAGGACCAAAAGCCAATGGTATGCCAGAGCTTCATAAATTAACAACCATTTTAGGCGTTTTACAAGATCGCGGTCAAAAGGTAGCATTGATAACCGATGGGCGTATGTCAGGAGCGTCAGGAAAAATTCCTGCTGCTCTCCATGTGACACCAGAAGCAGTGGATAATGGCCCCATTGCACGTTTGCAGGATGGTGATATTGTTTTTCTTGATGCTCATGAGGGTAAATTAACTCTTTTGGAGGATTTAGCAAAATTTAACGCGCGAAAAATCATACCTCCGGATCTTTCAAAAAACGAACATGGTGTTGGACGCGAACTTTTTCATGTTTTTCGTCAATCCGTTAATCGTGCAGATCAAGGGGCATCTGTTTTTATGACATGAAAAATGCAAAAATAAATAAGCTGAATCATATACAATGAAACCATATACAAGGAATTGTTACAATTTTTAGAATTTTGGTATCGGCAGATTGTGTGATCGCGCGGCGGCTTTGAGTGTATTAACCATAAGCATGGCAATTGTCATTGGTCCAACGCCTCCTGGAACAGGGGTGATCGCAGCAGCTTTTTCTTTTACGTTTTCAAAATCGACATCACCAACAAGACGTGTTTTCCCTATACCTTTTTCTGGTGCAGCAACGCGGTTAATACCGACATCAATAACAATTGCACCATCTTTTATCCAGTCTTTTTTAATCATTTGTGGGCGGCCTACAGCTGCTACTAGAATATCAGCGCTTCGACACACATCATCAAGGTCACGGGTACGACTATGGGCAATTGTCACAGTGGCATTGGCTGCTGTTAAAAGGGCAGCCATAGGTTTTCCAACAATATTAGAGCGTCCAACAACGACAGCATCAAGTCCAGATAAATCTCGTCCACAGTGTTGTTCAATCATCATCATGGCACCAGCTGGAGTGCAGGGAATAATTGCATCTTCAAGTGCATTTGCCGCGAGTTTTCCTACATTAATATAATGAAAACCATCAACATCTTTTTGGAAAGCAACGGCTTGTGTTATGCGATTTGTATTCATATGAGCAGGGAGAGGCAGCTGTACCAAAATACCATGAATTTTGGGATCAGAATTTAATGTTGCAATAAGTTGAAGGAGTTCTTTTTCTTGCGTTTCTTTGGAAACGACATGTTTGATTGAAAGAAACCCACATTCTTCGGCTTTTTTATTTTTTGAGGTGACATATACTTGACTTGCAGGATCATCTCCAACGATAATAACAGCGATACTAGGTTGTATATTATAGTGATGGCGGAGCTTTGCTGTTTCGGCCTTAACTTTCACAATAATCTCTTCAGCAAGTTTTTTTCCGTCGATAATATTATTCATTCAGAGATCCTTTCGGTAAGGCTGTTTGTTTTTTTTGTAAAGCATTTTCTAATAATACGATAGAGTTTTATAGCAATATTCATATGAGAACAGTAAGAATGGTTTTATAATGTTGTGGATTTATAGTTTTGAAGACTTTTAAATAATTGCTTTATAAAGAAGCAGCAACATTGCTGTTTGAATAAATTTTGGATAAAGAACAAAAATAATGAAGATACAAAGTGGATATAGTGAATTATAGGATTATAAAAACTTTTTATGATCATTTAAGTTTGTTTTTAATCTGTTATAGGGGGATAAGTATAGAGGGATAATGTGCGCATCAGAATAATAAAATTTTTGAGCGGAGTTTTTATTACAATTATCTTTTTATTTGGAGTGGGGATTCTCGTTTTACCTTATCTTATTTCTACAGATGCGATTCGTATTCGTTTAGCGCAGGATTTAAGTGCGTGGACGGGTTACAATGTGCAATTGCGTGATCCACCGCGGTTACATCTTTTTCCTTATCCTAAAGCATTTCTTTCTGGCGTTACTTTAACATCAAAAATGGATGATGTTGCGCCATTAATGGAAGCTGAATCAATAGAAGTTGATCTTTCTGTCGTCGATCTTCTTTGGGGACATATTTCTTTTTCAGAGACGCGGATTATGCGTCCTCAATTTGTTATGGAAAAGCCTGTTAAAACAATAGCAGATTTTTTTGATCGGTTTTCTCGCTCACAAGGTGCATTAGGGGTGGCAATACGTAATACGCGTGAAATATTAAAACATAATCCTGAGCATCCAGAGATAGAGCACCTTTTAAAACAACCTTTTGGACGGATTGTCATTAAAAATGGTGTTCTTGTGTATCACGATAGTTTTTCAGGAGTAGCAGAAAAAATAACAGGATTAAATGCAACTTTAGATTGGCCGGAATCAACTCAGGAAGTACGGTTACGTGCAGATGCGCGTTGGCGCGGAGAGTTTACAAAATTATCACTTGATGCTTCTCAAGCATTACTGCTTCTTGCTGGAGGCAAAAGTCATATTAGGGCAAGTCTCAATTCTGTACGTGGGGGAATAACTTTTACAGGAAAGGCTCGATTATCTGAATATTATATTTTTGACGGAAAAGTGTCAATGCGTTCTCCTGGATGGAATCAGACATTGTCTTGGGTTGGTGGAAATCAGTTTTGGGGACATAAATTAAAAATACCCATTGTATGGGAATCTCATTTTTTAGCGCAGCCAATGCATATCCAAATGAACAATGTTACATTTACGATGGGGAAAGCCAATGCGCGAGGAGCTTTAAAACTCGATTTTCAAGATTATGTACCAAATGTCATGGGCTCTTTAGCCTTTGATAATCTAGACCTTAGCCTCTTGGGTTCAATGTTTTTTTCAGGTAAAAAGAAAAATGCCTGCTTTGACATGAGAACTTTTGATTGTATTGGCGTGGATATACGACTTTCTGCGCCACAAGCTAAAATAGGAAATATTTCACTCACAAATTTAGCTGCTGCAATACAAATAAGAGATGGTCATGGTATTTTTGATCTTGGACATGCGAATATTTTTGGTGGATCTGTGCAAAGTAATATTGAAGTTACTTCAGCTGGACAGAAAGTGCGTATTGGAGGAAATATTTCAGGTGCTTCTATTGATATGCAGGAGACTTTAGAAATCTTGGGATTTATTCCATTTATACAAAGCAAAACGAATTTTACTGCAACGGTACGAACACTTGCTGATTCTTGGCCAGAAATTTTTACGAAAATGCAGGGTGAGTTAACACTGAAGATGTCTTCTGGTCGGCTATTAGGGTATGATCTGAATGAATTACAAACAAGACTTTCAAATAAACAACAATTTCTTTTAATGAATAATGATACTTTTTCAACAACATTTGATCACTGGGATATTCAGACAAGCTTTTCAGAAGGTATGATGAAGGTAACAGAGTCATTAATGCGTACAGCAGACTTGAGCTTATCCATTCAAGGAATCATTGCAACTGCTATTGCGCAAGGGAAGGAAAATGAACTGATATTACAGGCACAACTACGCAAAAACTATAGATCAGAAACTTTATGTAAAGATGTCCAATGTCTTGCTAATAGCCTTGCATGGCCTTTTACATTTTCTCTAAGCTCTAAAGGACAAAATCATGGCGATTTTTGGGTTACAAAAGATATTAACGCAGATTGAGTATCGTTTTTCATCTGTATAATATTCTATCCTATAATGGTAATTCGTCTTTTTGCAACTTAAAATTGTCTTTTAAATTTAAATCAGAGCTCCCATTATCGGAAGATTCTCTCATTTTAAATCCGTTCGTCGTGAAGCAGTAAAAACCATCCTCACCGTCATAATAAGTGAGGTTGGTATAGATAAATGACTGAAGAGAGGAATAAAAAACCTTCTTATGGAATCTTTCAAATACAAGAGATTCATAATATCGGTGCTAATCTTATAAAAATTGCTAAAAAACATTAAAATTTTAAGGAGGATGTTGGCCAGTGCTTATTGAATCGCAGAAGAAATACCATAGCCATCTTTGGTAATTGTATGCTTCCCGTCGGCTCCAACAGAACCAATTCCCACTGTAATCAAAATAAAGGCTAAGAGGGTTGTAATCGTAATAATTGTAGCTTTTTTAGCAGACATATTTTTCCTCCACGGATGCATCAATGACTGAATGCAAAGATGAATGGTGCATTATTTAAACTTTTATGAAAGCAGAATCACTTAAGGATCTATAAGTTCCTATTATTATCTCATAAAGCTAAAAAAACTCTATAATTCTTTAATATATTATAGTTCTATAGATATAATTTTTTCTTTTTGCTATATATTTTTCTTCATTTTCTCGATGACGATAGTGAGCATTGGCAAAATTTTTATGCGCATAAATTATAAACTTAAAAGATTATTTATCCGACAGACATTGGCTTTGAATGAAGAAATAAAGATAGAGGGGGCACAAGCTTCTTATCTTATGCATGTTTTGCGTATGAAAGAAGGAGCAGAAATTTTACTTTTTAATGGACAGGATGGTGAGTGGCTTGCTAAACTCATCACTGTTAAGAAAAAATTTGTTGTGGTTCAGCTTATCCATCAAGAAAGATTACAAACGACGCATTCCAATCTTATTTATTGCTTTGCTCCACTCAAAAATGCGCGGTTGGATTATATGGTGCAGAAAGCTGTTGAAATGGGGGTATCGATTTTGCAGCCTGTTATAACGCATCATACGCAGGCTACGCGTATCAATATGGCGCGTATGGAAGCCAATGTTATTGAAGCTTCTGAACAGTGTGGAATTTTATCTCTTCCTAAATGCGTATCGGCTCTATCATTAGCAGAACTTTTAGCACAGTGGGATGAGACACAGCCTTTATTCTTTTGTGATGAAGAGCATAAATTGCATAATCCATTACCTTCTTTTAAAAAGCGTGACGTTACAACACCTGGTATTCTTATTGGACCGGAAGGTGGCTTTAGTGAAGAAGAGCGGAGCTTTTTAAAAAAACATCCTTTTGTGTTTCCAATATCACTAGGTCCGCGTATTTTACGCGCTGATACTGCCGCTGTTGCTGCTTTGGCTCTTCTTAATGCTACCGTGGGGGATTGGGCAATGGATTGAGAAATCTGTAAAATCATTCTAAACAATTTATTTAAGATGATGATACCAATTATAGGATACGGTAAGTTATGGCGCTTGATATAACTGATGAAAGTGAAATTTATAACTTAGATTCTTTGGTTAGCTATTTCCAAGGGGGGTATAAAGCAGAAGATGATTGGCGCATTGGTACAGAACATGAAAAATTTCCGTTTTATAGAGATGGTTTTCACCCTGTTCCTTATGAAGGAGAGAGGGGAATCCGAGCGCTTTTAGAGAGGATGCAAAGCGCCTTAGGATGGAAACCTATTTTAGATGAAGAGAATATTATTGGGCTCGTAGGATCAGTTGATCAGGGAGCCATTTCTTTGGAACCTGGGGGACAATTTGAATTATCTGGTGCACCATTAAAATCAGTAAGCCATACATATTACGAGTTGATGGAGCATTTAACTCTTCTCAAAAAAATTGCAGAACCATTAGGTATAGGTTTTTTAGGTCTTGGAGCTAGTCCAAAGTGGACTTTAGCTGAAACGCCGCGAATGCCTAAATCACGTTATCAGATTATGACTGATTATATGCCTAAAGTGGGGTATAATGGTCTTAATATGATGTATCGCACATCAACAGTTCAGGTTAATCTTGATTTTTCATCTGAAAGTGATATGCGGCGAAAAATGCAAGTATCCATGAAGTTACAGTCCATTGCAACGGCATTATTTGCAAGTTCGCCCTTTACAGAAGGGCGCCCAAATGGCTTTTTATCGTGGCGTTCTGAAATTTGGCGTAATACGGATAATCAGAGGACAGGCGTTCTGCCCTTTGTATTTTCTGAGCGTTTTGGTTTTGCTGATTATGTTGAATGGGCCCTTGATGTTCCAATGTATTTTGTTGTGCGGGATGGTCGTTATTATGATTGTACACACATAACGTTTCGTCAGTTTATGAATGGAGCATTAAAAGGACAAGTTGCAAATTCAATTCCAAACATGGGAGATTGGATTAATCACTTATCAACGTTATTTCCTGAAGTCCGCTTAAAAAGATTTTTAGAAATGAGGGGAGCTGATTGTGGTTCTTGGAAGCGCATTTGTGCGTTGTCGGCTTTTTGGGTTGGGCTTCTTTATGATAGGGAAGCACTTAATGAGGCAGAGGCTTTGACAAAAGATTGGTGTTTTGAAGAAGTTTTAGAGTTGCGCCAACGCGTTCCTAAAGAAGGGTTAAGAACTCCTTTTCGTCAAACTATTCTTTTAGAGTTAGCACGTCAAGCTCTCGCTATTGCTCGCAAAGGCTTAAAAAATCGCAAACAGTATGATACGAATGGTTTTGATGAAACAAATTTTCTTAATCCTCTAGAAGAGGTTGTTGCAATGGGACAAACAGATGCTGAAAAATTTTTGTCCCATTACTATTCTATTTGGAATGAGTCGGTAGAACCTTTATTTTTAGAATGTGCCTATTAAATTTGAAGCAAAGATACTTCCTACTTTTTTAAAAATGCATATCACCGTGGTGGTTCATTCACTCATTTCTCTAGAGAGCATATCCTACCTTGCTTTTAACATTTCTCATAACGGAAAGGATACAATACAAAAATCTCTTGGGCAGTGTGATTTTTATACCCAATAATATCACGATATTTCTGTAATCATAATGTTGTCCCTTTGTACAAAAGATAGTTCATAAGAGATAAAGCTTATTATCAAACATTTTTTATTCACTTGGCTAAGCCTACTTATGAATAGGTCTGAAAATTATATTTTTTACTTTTAAAAGGGATAAAAAATATAATTTGCGGTTAATAGTCAATTATTATAATTCAATATACGATGCTTATATGAAAGAGCATTTTATTATACAAAAATTATGATATCAATCTTTCAGTGCGCTAAAAAGACAGTAGAAAAAATACCGATAGATCTATGTATGTATAACTCAATTTTATTTTTATAAAAAAAAAATATATTATGTAAATAGATAGAAATAAAGATTATTATATATAATGAATGTGTTAATTACATCATTAAATATTGATAAATAAAAAATATTATCTTCATAGAGTTATATGAAATTATAAGCTATTCATAGATAAGAAATAACTATTTGTATGCAAAGGGGTATTATATTAAAATACTATTATTCTTGATAAAGAGGCACGAGATAAAGAGATTGAGCTTGTAACGAATGAGTGTTTGAATACACACAAAAATTCAAAAAAGCACAACATTTCTATAGCAGAATAATCTTTATCAGTATGAGCGCAACTTATTATAGGCAATTAATTATCCCCATACATTGTAAATCTACTGTAAGACTGCTTTTAATGCTTTAAACTGTACTATTCATAAAATTTATAATATTTGTAGGCTTAAAGCCTCTCATTGTAATCATATATCCTCAGTCTTTTCCATTGTTTTCATTATCTAGAAATTTGTAATCGTCTTTGTTATGCTCCACTAGGATAAGCAGCTTTAAAATGTGCTCGTCCTTCATCCGTAATGGCATCACGCCTCTGTAAACCAGATGTTTTTCTTTCCTTTATTGAATTTGCAAACAAATGGGATTGTTTTTCATCATGAACAGTTACAGAGATTCAACGTTTTTATAAAGATACCGTGGAAAGCATTGACCTGTATCTATTGCATCTAGATTAGGCAAATTCTTAGCTATCAATACAGAAAAAACGCTTCGTGCTCCTATGCCTGTAATTTGTATCATCCTATTTTCAACTTTTTGTCCTATCAGGACTATACGAGGCATTTGGTAAATTCCATCGTTGAGATTCCGATTATAATAAAACCACTGTTGCGTAAAAGGATGATATGAACTCTGAGTGAGGCATGCCTCTTCAAATTCAAAAACCTTTCCTCTTATTAGTTCTTGCGTAACATTATAACTCCAACTTATCTTTTTTATATCTAAAGTGACAAAATTATCTATAGCACATGCACGTGTTGTTCGATCAGCATATGAATAGGTATCGTTAAAACGTTTTACTGCGCTATTATAAAAAGCAATCATATTATTTATATTTTCTGCTCAAGCTCCGCCCTCCAATGTTACGGCAACTCTTGCATTAAGATGTTTCATAAGAGGTCTTTCTACTCCTTTCTTATACATTTTTACTCATACGCCAGCCCTGCTTGTGACGTGCAAGCAAATGATTTTGATTGATTCAAGATAAACAGGTTTGAAATGAGAGAATCTTACGTTATTCGGGACTCTCATTTAATATGCAAAACAGTAAATTATGATTATAAATCAACATGTTGTATTTCAAAGCCTTTTTATGACTATAAAAAGAGTTTTGAAAAATAAAAAAGCTTTCATTGAGAGCAAAGAAAGAATGTATAAAAAGTATTTTCAATAAAATAATTATATTTGAAGTGCTGATCAAAGCTATTGAGAGTGCAGTCCATAAAATGAGCAGAAGTAGCTTGTTGGTGTATTTTCTAGAAAAATCATGAATGTTCGATTGTTAATTCATCCTTGCTTGGAAAGCTCGCTTCAGTTCAAATAGAAAAAGAGAGAGGTAAGGAGATTTATAGGATAAGATATGCTGGAATTATTCAATATTAAGATGCAATGAATGTTGTTTATATTTTTCTTATTTAACTATTTTATAAGAGCATAAATTTAAAGAATAAGAAAATAATTTTATTTATTTTCTTTAAACAGTTATTAGTAGATAAAAAATTCTCTTTTAATCTATAAATTAAAAAAATAATGATTTTGTAAAAGCCTTGTAAGCTTTATAGGTTAATTTTAAATATCATGCATTGATTTTGAATTATGCAGATTATTTATGTCAACCATAATAATAGTGAGCATAGACAATGACACTTAATTTTTTCGTCAATTTATTTCTATTTGTTATTTTTTTATTGTTGGTTTTTCAAAGTAAGAAAATGCAATGGAGTCTTTCACTACGTGTTATGCTATGGCTTATCCTTGGCTTGATTTTTGGAAGTGTTTTGCAGTTTATTTATGGAGAGGGTGAAAGCACTTTATTGAAATCCGTTGAATGGTTTAACATTGTCGGTGAGGGCTATATTTTATTGTTGCAAATGATTGTTATGCCATTGGTTTTTATCTCTATCGTTTCAGCAGTTGCTCATTTACATTCTGTTTATGCTGTTGGAAAGATGAGTATAATAACAATTTCAATATTGCTTTTTACAACGGCTCTTTCAGCATTGGTTGGTGTGCTTGTGGTTAATTTTTTTGGATTAACAACCGATGGTTTGGTGCATGAAGGGCAAAATGTTTCTGCTCTTCTTGAAGGTCATATTTCTAAACTTGGAGATATGAATATACCAAAGATGATTTTGTCTATGATTCCTAAAAATCCATTTGCTGAGTTGAGTGGAGCTAAACGTACGTCAATTATTAGTGTTGTGATTTTTGCGTCATTTTTAGGTGCATCGGTTCTTCTTTTAAAGAAAGATGAGCCAGAAAAAGGAGAAAAAGCGCTTTTATTTATTCAAGTGGCACAAGCTTGGATTATGCGGTTAGTCCGTATTGTGATTGCTTTGACGCCTTATGGTATTTTTGCACTTATGACGAAAGTAGGAGCAATATCGCGTATTACAGATATTTTAAATTTACTGGTTTTTATCATTGCCTCTTATGTCGGTATTATTTTAATTTTTGGAATTCATGGTGTATTGCTTGGTATTTCTGGGATTAATCCCTTTCGTTTTTTCAAAAAGGTTTTACCAGTTTTAACATTTGCTTTTAGCAGTCGTTCAAGTGCTGCAAGTATTCCTTTGAATATTGAAGCGCAAACACAGTGGATAGGTGTACCACAATCCATTGCGAGTTTTGCAGCTTCTTTTGGGGCAACAATTGGACAAAATGGTTGTGCTGGTCTTTATCCAGCGATGCTTGCGACCATGATTGCACCCTCTATGGGTATTAATCCTCTTGATCCTACTTGGATTGCTACGCTTATTGGTGTTGTAACGTTGAGTTCTATTGGTGTTGCTGGTGTGGGGGGAGGTGCTATTTTCGCTGCATTGATTGTGTTACCAATTATGGGGCTTCCTGTTACTTTGGTTGCTGTACTTATCTCTATTGAACCGCTAATTGATATGGGACGGACTGCTCTAAACGTGAGCGATTCAATGATAGCTGGAACGGTCACCAGTCAAATATTACGGACAACAGATAAAAGTATTTTTAAAAAATAATTTTAGATTATATTTTTTGGGGCTGTAAAACATCTGTAAGAGATATTTGCGCTGAACCAGGTTGTAGCGGTTTTTGTTGATTGGGATGAGGAGCCCAACCAGAGAGCCAGATGAAAGAAAAATGTGCACGAATACGTCCATCAGGATCACTAAATCGTTGTGCATAGATTTCAGCTGCGCGGAGAAAAAAACGTTTGGATACAGGGCGTCGTGAACGATTGATGAGTGCATTTTGCATTCCCATAGCTTTAAGATCGTGCATAAGGTCAAACATTGTATTATAACGTATTGTGATATCTTCAACGTCTGCTACAGGCAGGGCAAAGCCAATACGCTGTAAAAGAGCGCCTGCATCACGAATGTCGGCAAAAGGGTAGATTCTAGGGCTTGCTCCATCATAAATTTCACTTTCAGCTTGCAGCAGGCTTTCGCGCAATTCTCTTAATGTACCAGCTCCTGCCATAACAGCAAGAAATAAGCCATCTGGTTTAAGAGTATTTTTTATCTGGCTTAGAACACCAGGGGTATCATTGGTCAATTGTAATGAAAGAAGTGAAACAATAAGGTCACAGTAACTTTGAGGTAAATCAAGAAATTCTCGATGACGTAAATGAAATTTTTTATCATGGCTTTGATAAAGCGTATCGGTCTCAATGCGTTCTATGGAACAAACTTTTCCAGATTTCATTAAAGCTTGCGCAGCAAGGTCTGTATGGCTGTGTAAATCGAGAGCTAATGTAAAGAGGCGATCAACAGTGCTAAGGCGTTTATAGAGATCTTCTGCCATGTGAGAGAGTAAAAAGTCACATCCTTTTTTTGCTTTTTGAAAGGCACGTTTTCGGAATTGTTCAATGCGGTTATGATCAAAAATTAAAGGATGCGACATATTGTAGAACACTTTCGATCTATGAAAGAATATATTTTAAAAAGGTTCATTATTTGTGCAAGCTCTGTCAAGTTTATAATATGAAAGAAAATAAATTTATAGAAGGTAAGAGTTTTTAAAGGAATTAAAATTATAAATTGAGGAAATACAAAGGAACTTTTGTTCTGAGGGAAACTTGTAAAAGCCTAAATTTATAATGTTGTATTTTCGAGAAGCGGCGTTAAATAGCGGAGATATACTAAGTAAGTTCGTTGAACGCTTGAAAACGATGCTTTATCCACCAATTTGTCCTGGATGTAAGCAAAATGTTTTTACTTATGGTACGATTTGCTCCGAATGTTGGAAAGATCTTCAATTTATCACAAAACCTTATTGTCCTGTTATGGGGACTCCTTTTGTTTGTGATATGGGGGATGGTTTTCTTAGTGGTGAAGCACTCCGTAATTCCCATCCTTTTTCACGTGTTCGCTCAGTCATTGTTCATAAAGGGCTTGCACGAACTTTAGTAACGCGCTTAAAATATGGTGATCATATAGAATTGGCATCATTTATGGCCAATTGGATGATGTTTGCTGGACGCGAGGTTATTGATGATTGTGATGTTATTATTCCCATTCCATTGCATTTTCGTCGTTTTTGGGAGAGGCGTTATAATCAATCTGCTGAGCTTGCACGTTACATTGCAGCATCACAAAAAAAGCTTTTAAAACCGAGTTGGCTTGTTCGTTGTCGGCATACCCGTCCGCAGGTTAGTCTTTCTTCGAGAGAGAGAAAACTTAACGTAAAAAATGCTTTTAAGGTTTCGCATAAAGTTAAAAAATATCTCAAAGGATGTTCTGTTTTGCTGATTGATGATGTATTTACAACGGGTGCAACAGTTACAGCAGCAGCTGCTGCATTAAAAGATGCAGGTGCACGACAGGTTGATGTGCTAACATTTTCGCGTGTTCTCAAAGAAGATTCTATTTTTCCCTCTTCTTAAGAGGAATTTAAAATGAATATTATTAAAAAATATTGGAGGATAATACTATGAAAGAGGTAATAATTTATACACGCCCTAACTGTCCTTATTGTACAAAAGCACGTGATTTGCTTAATAAAAAAGGCGTAAAGTATACAGATATTGATGCTTCCACATCCCTTCGCCAAGAAATGGTACAGCGTGCAAATGGACGTAATACATTTCCACAAATTTTCATAGGTGATTATCACGTTGGCGGTTGTGATGATCTTTATGCTTTAGAGGCTGAGGGAAAGCTCAATTCTTTATTACAAGGCATATGATATTTGTAAATTACATATTCTTAAGACCGTTTTGCAAGAAGGAGATAGTTAACGCCCATGTCTTTTGAGCGATTCCAGCTGTCGTTTAATGGGTTATAAGTAATACCTATCTCATCAATGACAGTCAGAGCGTTTTTTGATAAGAAATTTTTAAGTTCTAGAGGTTTTAGGAATTTTTTATAATCATGGGTTCCTTTAGGAAGCCAACGTAGAATATATTCAGCGCCTACAATAGCAAGCCCCCATGCTTTCCATGTGCGGTTGAGTGTTGAGACAAACATCACCCCTTGTGGTTTCAGCATTTTTGCTGTAGCTTCTATGAAGAGATTAACGTCAGCGACATGTTCAACAACTTCCATATTAAGGATGATATCAAATTTTTCTCCTTCATTGGCAAGTACTTCTGCTGTCGTCGTGCGGTAATCAATGGAAAGATCATTTTGAGCTGCATGGGTTTTTGCGACTTCAATATTTGTTTGTGCAGCATCAACGCCTACAACTATAGCACCAAGACGTGCCATTGGTTCAGATAACAAGCCTCCTCCACAGCCAATATCAAGAATTTTCAAATTGTGAAAGGGCGTAAGTGAAGAAGGGTCACGATTAAACTCTAAACAGATTTTTTCTCTGATGTAAGCAAGGCGTGTTGGGTTAAATTGGTGAAGAGGTCGAAATTTTCCTTGTGGATTCCACCATTCTGTAGCAATACGTGAAAAATGATCAATTTCACTTTGATCAATAGTTGTTTGTGTTTCATCGATCATGTTGCCTTCCTTTATTTTTAATGATCAGGTCAAGTAGATTTTATACAAAGTCAAGAGAAATTAATATAATCATAATGAAACTTGCACAAATGATAGATATTCGCTATGTCGAGAAAATGGTTAGTTGATACAGCATCTAATTCTCATTACTGTTTGAGATAAGAGATGTAAAGGTAAGAGTGTTATTAATGGCGCGCATTGTCATGAAATTTGGTGGAACGTCTGTAGCAAACATTGAATGTATTCATAATGTTGCAAGGCATGTCAAAAGAGAGGTTGATGCAGGCAATGAGGTTGCCGTTGTCGTATCTGCGATGGCTGGTAAAACGAATGAACTTGTTCAGTGGACAAGTGGTGCTTCCTCTATGCATAGAGATGCTCGTGAATATGATGTTGTGGTTGCTTCTGGTGAACAGGTTACGTCAGGTTTGTTGGCTTTGACACTTCAAGAAATGGGGGTGAATGCACGTTCATGGCTTGGTTGGCAAATTCCTATTCATACAGACAATGCGCATGGCCGTGCACGTATTACTAATATTGATGGATCTTTTTTAATCGAGTGTTTTCAGGAAGGTCAGGTTGCCGTTATTGCTGGTTTTCAGGGGTTATCTCCGGATAACCGGATTTCTACCTTAGGGCGTGGGGGATCAGATACAAGTGCTGTTGCTATAGCCGCTGCTGTACAAGCTGATCGCTGTGATATTTATACGGATGTGGATGGTGTTTATACAACGGATCCACGTATAGAGCCGAAAGCGCGTCGTTTACCAAAAGTAGCTTTTGAAGAAATGCTAGAAATGGCTTCTCTTGGTGCAAAGGTTTTACAGGTTCGTTCTGTTGAATTGGCAATGGTTCATAAGGTTCGTACCTTTGTGCGTTCAAGTTTTGAGGATCCTGATGCGTTAGGCATGGAGGATCCAATGAGTTCTTCTGGAACACTTATTTGCGATGAGGATGAAATTGTGGAACAACAAAATGTTACTGGTATTGCTTTTGCTAAGGATGAAGCACAAATTTCCCTTCGTCGGCTTGCCGATCGTCCAGGGATTTCGGCAGCAATTTTTGGTCCCTTGGCTGAAGAAAGCATTAATGTTGATATGATTGTGCAAAATATTTCTGAAGATGGCTCAAAAACTGATATGACTTTTACTGTACCATCATCAGATGTAGAAAAAGCCGTTACACTTCTTGAAAAGAATCGCAAAGAAATTGGATTTGATGTTCTCCAGTTTGAAAGCGATCTCGCCAAGGTATCTGTGATTGGTATTGGAATGCGTAGCCATGCAGGTGTTGCCGCTACAGCATTTAAGGCTTTGGCTGAAAAGGGTATTAACATTCAAGCAATTACGACCTCAGAAATTAAAATTTCTATTTTGATTGATAGTGCTTACACTGAACTTGCGGTTAGAACATTACATGCTGTTTATGCACTTGATAAGGGATAAGTATTTTTTAGTTTCAACAGAGTTTCAATAACGTAAAGCTTTAATATATATTAATAATTTTTGTTAAGGATATTTATATTTTAACTTAAATGGAATATTTAATACAGCAGGACTCTCTCATTTTAAACTTGTTCATGATGAATTTAAAATGGTCACTTATACATTACAAGAGAAAGATGTTTGGGTAAAAAACTGTTTAAGAAGGGATATAAAATATGCCGTCTATAAACGTTTTAGAGCCTATAGAGTGAGATGGAGAAGACTTTACGATAAGCCTTAATAGAACTAAGGAACAATGCACTGCGTTTATTCAAAGAATGCATGTTACATGAGGGACAGCCTCGTGAATACAGATTTAATATTATAAATCTTAGAGAAATGGGAGCTCATTGGATTAGTGACGGAATTACCAAAATAGAATTGATGATGTATTTTCTAGAGATGTTTAGTTTGTCATCAAATGATTGTTTATGACTTTATGTATATCTTGAAAATTTAATTTTTTCCGTATTACGAGGCAATAAAAAATATATCTCTATAGATAATATTTATGTTGCACTATAAGTTATAAAATTACCATGTCTTATGCGTTTATAGCTTCTTCAGAAGTACTTTTCATAAAATAATGATAATGTTACAGTGTGTTTCTTTTATGATTTTATTACTTAAATTTTTTTCATGTCTATTTCTCTTTTTTGAATTATGATTAAGATTTTCAAAGTTTTTGATACCTCCATATGTTCTTTAGGTTAACTTTCTTCCCTTAACTACTCTATTATAGGTATTTTCTGTGTCATACTGCCAATCACACATGAAATACATTCTTTCGTTTTTGCAGTATATTGTGCTAGTTTCTTATCATGTTTACATATTTTGCAAATGGTGGTCTTTGTAAGCAAAACTCTTCTTGTGAGAAATATAGCCATATTATTTTACCCTTCTTGTATTTTATGTGGCGTTGTACAATTTGAAAGTCTCGGAAATATTGCTTTTTAAATTATCTATGAAGAGTATTTTATGATATCAAGAAATATAGAGCGTGCTCTTTAAACAAAAAGAAAATAAATATCAAATAAGAGCGGAAAAAGGGGAGAACAACGATATATATGCTCTATTTTTCCACCAATCATATGTTTTAGAATAGTCTAAATGACTAGGATTTTCTTTTTTCCCGCGAGTTAATTACGTAAACTAGAGTGCTCCCTGTGGAAGCATGTTTCAAGTTTAATTCTTTCATGGAGTGAGACAAGCGATGTGTCGATGATAAAAAACGGGAATATTTTTCCACTCCATTGTCAATCTAGTAGTGATGTTATGACGTTGTTATTCCAAATAAATCTTTTGTTTTTTGTTACCTGTATCAATATCTAATGTCAGTGCAGATGCATATTTGATGGTATATTGAGACGGATAAGGGGCCTACGAGCAACTCCTGTTTTTGTATGCCAGATAGGAATAAGGATGTTGCGTATACCTGGTGGGGTAATTTCTGAAATGGAGATAAAACCTAATTGGGTGAGATGAAGCCATAAAAGTGAAAACCAACTTCCATTTTACAACTTCCTTTTAATTCTGCTTTACAATTTTCAAAGGTATTGACAGCAATATCTTTTAAATAATGGATATTACACATTGGTTCACGTTTTTGTTTATTTGCGTTATTTAAATCTATATGCCTTTCACGTAAAACAAAACGCTATTATAGTGCCAATTTACGCGCTTGTTTTGAAGAAATATCTCTCTCCCCAAGGCGCCCCCCCCCCACATTATGGCGCCTGTGGATGGCTAACGTAAAGTTTATTGGGGACCACCATCTCCTTTACTTAGATCAAAGGTGTCAGCTGGTCGTCATCATTTAATTTTTAGTTTTCCTGTTGAACAGCGCTTATATGGATATGATGAAGCATTCTTATTTCTTTCTTCAAATAATCCATACTTCTCCTCGGCTTGTGACGTGTAAGAGAATAGTCTTGATTGATTCATCATGTACAGATTTGAAATGAGGAAATCATACGATATCTAGACTCCATTCAAGATTTATAATGATAAATCAAATATTTTTTATCCAAAAATAATGTGCTTTTAAGAAGATAAAAATTAAAGTTATTTAGAATACCGCAATAAAATCAGTAACGAGGAGGGTAGTTTATTGGAAAAAAATAAACCATGGAATTACTTAACTGATTATTGAATTTTGCTTATTCTTATCTGTTTCGTATGATTAAACATAAGATATTGATTCATAATAATTAATTTTTTTATAGTGAATAATAGTCCTGACGAAAGGCAGCTTTTCTGAAACCACGAAGCCTTTTATATTGAAACAATTAAAATCATTTCTGTGCATATCATGAGTGGAGCTGGTGCATGAGTAAAAGAATATTGAAGAAAGGAATAAAAATATCTCTTATAAGTCTTTTTAAGAGTCAAAGGTGTTGTAACATTAGAGGCTCGTAAATAGTATGATGATGTTAGTTTTCTCCTTCATAAGTGTAAAGATGAGGCGAGACAACAGCTTTTACATTAAATATCGTCCGAACCCAACAAATGAGCGAAATCGCTTTTTAAAAGTTCTGCATAAAAATGTAT
Source organism: Bartonella sp. AP280QHHD (assembly GCF_042196125.1). Lineage (NCBI taxonomy): Bacteria > Pseudomonadati > Pseudomonadota > Alphaproteobacteria > Hyphomicrobiales > Bartonellaceae > Bartonella > Bartonella sp. AP280QHHD. The sequence continues at coordinate 60,806 of NZ_JBHIPQ010000031.1, forward strand.
TTTCAGTTAGTTTGTTAGGAACTATGAGAAATTCCTTTATTGCGCTTAATATAAATAAATCCATATCCCAGACCGATAAGGGCAGATAAACCTGAGCCACAAAGGACCCCAATTTTTGCCGCATCAAGCAGAATAATATCTTTAAAAGCGAGCATTGAAACAAAAATAGACATTGTAAAGCCAATTCCTGCTAAAAAACCAATGAGTAAAACACCTGTCCAAGTCATATGAGGGGGTAGGCGGCATAGTCCTGATTTTACAGCTATATAACTGGCAGTGATAATACCAAGAGGCTTACCGATGAAAAGACCAATGACAACACCCAGAACAATCAAGAATGATTTGTCAGAAGAAAGATCAAAGTTTGCAAAACTTACTCCTGCATTTGCGAAGGCAAAAACTGGCATGATACCGTATGCAACCCATGGATGCAATGCTTTTTGAACACGTGTTACTGGGGCAATCATGGCCCGTTGTCCTTTGCGCATCTTTTTCAATGCTGTTGAAATATGATGCAGATCTGTTTTTGTATTTTTTTCTTGAAGAATTTGCATAGCGTTACTGAGCATGGTGAGTGGCGCTACAAGAGTACGGGTAGGAAGAACGGGAGTCATCATCCCTAAGATTACGCCAGCAAGCGATGGGTGAACGCCTGTTACCATTAAACCCCACCAAATGATTGCACCAGGTAAAATGTAAAGCCATGCTGATGCAAGCCCGATCCACTGAAAAAATAGTACCAAAGCAATACCCGCTCCTGCAATCATTAAACCGCTAGGATCAATGTTTGTTGAGTAGAAAAAAGCAATAATAAGAACAGCGATAATATCGTCAATAATTGCTAATGATAGAAGAATAATATGAAGATTAGAGGGAATTTTTTTCCCTAGAAGAGCAAGAATACCTAGAGCAAAGGCAATATCTGTTGCTGTTGGCACAGCCCAACCGCGGATATGTCCCTCGTTAAAATTGAAGATAAAGTAAATAATTGCAGGAACACAAACGCCCCCTATTGCAGCAACAATTGGTAAGATTGCTTGTTTAAAATCGGCAAGAGCCCCTTCATGAATTTCGCGTCGAATTTCCATTCCTGCGACGAGAAAGAAAATAGTCATAAGGGCATCATTAACCCAGAAATGTAAATCCCATGAAAGAGTGAAATGACCCAAATTAAAGCCAAGAGGTGTATGCCAAAAAGATTCATAGAAAGCAGCATATTTAGAATTGGCAAAAATAAGTGCAGAAGCAGCAGCTAATAAAAGAACAACACCACTAAGAGCTTCAATATGGAGAAAACGCTCGATAGCAGAAAGCGCTTGATTAGTGACACGAGAAGCGCGATTAGGCAGGCGATTTGAAGATAAATCAGACATGAACAACTCCAAGCATCGTCAATTTTAGATTCTATACTCTCTGTATAAATGACTTTGTATGATACCTTCTGTATCATACAAAAGAAAAAAGAGGAATAAAGTTCTTAATTTATAGACAAGATCATCATGTTTAAAGCACAAAATGTTTAACGCGACGCTTCATTTTTAATAGTGAGATGTACTTTGCTTAAAGCCTTAGATAGATCATTTTGTAGAGCAGATTCGAGATCAACTATTGCGAGACCTTTATTATCTTTTGCTTTAATTTTAACGATCAATGTTTGTGGATTTTTAGCAAATTCTCCTAAGGATTTTGAAATTTTTTCTGCTTCGTCATGATTTTTTAGCAGAATTTTTGGGGTCTGCGTCATCATTAGATAGAAATCGTCATAAAGTTCCTTTTTTAGATCATGTTGGCTGTCATTAAGATTTTGCGCAAGATAAGAAAAAAGCTTATCAATGAAACCTGCATCCGTATATTGTATATCAATTTCATTGATGCCAAGGTCTTGAGACGCAGCAATCATTATATTTTTCTGACCAGAAAAAAGCTTTTCATCAACATCAATAACCTTAGCCGAGATGTTCCCAGATCCAACGTTTTTCATATTGAAAGACATTGTATCAAGAAAGAGCATACGTTTTTTTTCATCGTAAGAAATATCAATTTTTCCTGAAACATTAAAGCGCTCAAAGTTCAGATTTTTGAAGAACTCTAAGTCTTTTTCATTCATTTTTTTAGGTAAAACGGAAAGGTTATTGAGAGAAAGAAAAAGCTTTTTAGGGATAGGTTGTTTCCACAAACTTGGTTTGAATTGGAATGATTCGAGCGTTGCTTTCAACTGCGGTATATCAACGGTGATATTATCAACTTTGGCATCCGCTGAGGTAATGGCGAGCAGTATGTTTAGAAGAAGACCATTTTGTGCTACTTTTTCAGCGATTTTATTATTCTCTTTTCTTGCATTAAGATAAGCTTTGATTAATTTTTCAGGAGTTTGCTCAAGCGGTTTCATCTTTAAACCAGATGTTTTAAACTGCCCAAGGAAGAAAGAGCTGTTTTTTTCTGCTTCTTCAAAAATATCGACACTTATATTATTCAAAGAAATGGGGCCAGTAACGGTTTTACCTTGATTGAGAGCATTGTTTTTTCCAAAAATGATAGAGTAGGCATAGTTGATGTCGATATCATGGGCTTTTATTGTATTACTTTTAGCCATAAGTTGCATCTGTTTGGCACCATTTGCTACGACCGTTTTAAGATCCATATTTTTGATACTAACTGAACGGATATGGTTATTTCTAAAATCAGAAAGCTGGAAATTCTTGATCTCAACCGTTTCTGTTTGGTTATTTTTATTTTCTATAGAAAGTTGTATATTGGGAGCAATAATTGAGGAAAGCTCAATACGCATCATTGATTGTAAAAGACGTGATGTTATCGTTCTATCTTTTTCTTTTAGGGATACACTCCGAAGAGAAATTTGGGGAATTTGCACATGAATATTATTATGCTTTAAATCAACATTATAAAATGTAAAAGTTCCGGGAATAAAGGAAAGAGGAGGACGGGCAGAAATGGCACCAATTTTAAGTGATGTACCAGCTGGAACAGGTATTGTCACATTCTTCAAATTGATTTTACCTAGAATGCTTACTTCAGATGTTTCGGCTTTTATGGAATGACGGGCTATTTCTTTTCTTACAAAACCGTCAAGATAGGGTTTTGCAATATAAAATCCACCAACAATTATAATTGCCAAGATAGCAACAAATCCAATAATGCAAGTGAGCCAATATCTGAGGTTACTTTGATACCCACTATTAAGATTGACCATTCTTTCTTCTTTCATTTTTATCACTCTTTGAATTGAGAGTGAAGATAAATTCTTTTAAGCAACGACAAAGGTTTAAATATAGCGTGTACCAGTTTCAACAATTATCTACTCTCTATATTAGAGTTATTCTCATCTTTTTTGCAATATAGCTTTATCAACTTTTATCAATTTTCTTTGGGTTCAGCACTTTATAGAAAAGCACGCATAATAAGGAGAGGCAAGTTTATGCGCATCATAATTTTTTATCACTTTAAAATTATCCTAAAATATTTCGATGTCTGCTTTTATCTTGCTGCTGTTTATAGGAATATTTAAAACATAAAAAATATGTTCTTGTTCATTATAATTTAATGGGGAGAGGTAAGTGTTATGACAGAAAATCAAATAATGGCTTTTTCGATCATTGGTCTCATGATGGTTGTTTTTATTTGGGATCGATTTCGTTATGATCTTGTTGCTATTTGTACTTTATTAATAGCTTGTGCCCTTGGTCTTGTCAGTCCGAAGGAAGCTTTTAGCGGTTTTAGTAATGATATCGTTATTATCGTGGGGAGTGTGTTTGTTGTCAGTACGGCTGTATCTCGCTCTGGTATAATGGAATTTATTATTCAACGGATATGGCCAGACGTGAAATCGGTGCGTCTTCAATTAGCGTTTTTGGTTCTTTCTGTTGTCGTATTATCAATGTTTGTTAAAAACATTGGTGCTTTGGCGATTATGCTTCCGATAGCTTTTCAGTTTGCACGTCGTTCTCAGGTTTCTCCTTCTGTCTTTTTGATGCCCATGGCCTTTGGTTCTTTGTTGGGGGGGCTTATGACACAGATAGGAACATCTCCCAATGTTGTTATTTCAGCGATGCAAGAACGTTTAGCAGGAACACCTTTTACTATGTTTGATTTTACACCAGTTGGTGCGGTTGTTGCGACGGCTGGTGTTGTATATTTGGTTCTTTTTTATTGGCTTTTGCCTGTGCGTGTGCGTTCAGGTGTATCATTTGATGATGCCATTGATATTCGTAATTATGTTGCAGAAGTACATATTCCAATAAATTCACCGATTGTGGGAAAAAATATTGTTGATTTGGTTAAGCCATCAAGTGGTGATGTTATGGTGATTCAAATCATCAGAAACAAAGTATCTATTTCACCATTACCAGATTTTGTTTTGTCTGAAAATGATATTATTTTGCTGGAAGGATCACATACAGGGTTAGATAGCGTGATGAATTCTGCTCGTTTAGAGTTTTCTAAGGGGCGAACTATTGTTGCAGGTGATAAGGACAGTGATATTGATATTATTGAAGCAGTCATTACCCATAATTCACCTCTTATCGGTATTAGTGCGAAAGAGTTTTCCTTATTTGATCGCTATAATGTAAATTTGCTTGCGTTAAGTCGTCAACATGAAAGGGTGCGGGGAAGACTTGATGATATTATTTTCCATCTTGGAGATGTGATTGTTTTGCAAGGACAGGATGCAGTTATTCCAAATTTATTAAGAGAATTGAAATGCTTGCCCCTAGCAAAACGAAATATTGTGTTTGGAAATTTACGACATGGTTTCATCTCTTTAGCTGTTTTATTTATAGCAATTATTTTTACAGCTTTTCATATTGTTCCAGTTGCTTTTTCTTTCTTTTCTGCTGCTGCTGCAATGGTGATCTTTCGTGTTTTGCCCGCGCGTGATCTGTATCAGGCATTAGATGGCTCAATATTAGTGCTATTAGCGGCTCTTATTCCAGTGAGTGAAGCGTTAGAGAAAACAGGATGTACGGATCTCATTGGTCAATGGCTGAGCCAATTGGCAATATTTTTCCCGCCATCCGGTGCTTTAGCGCTTATGTTGGTGACAGCTATGTTGGTTACGCCATTTTTGAATAATGCAGCAACAGTGATGATGGTAGCACCAATTGCGTCAAGTTTTGCTCATTCCCTTCATTATAAGCCTGAAGCTTTTTTGATGGCTGTTGCAATTGGTGCGGGCTGTGAGTTTCTTACACCTATTGGACATCAAAGTAATATGCTCGTGATGGCGCCAGGAGGATATCGTTTTAGTGATTATCCACGTTTAGGTGCTCCATTGGCGGTGTTGATCGTTATTATTGCTGTTCCAATGCTTATGTGGGTTTGGCCTTTACAATAGGATATTTTTAGAAACTTTAAGAATCAATTATAAAAGGTTGTTAATCGTATGAAGATAAGTTGAAGGGATATACTTTATATAAAGAGCTTTAACTGAAGATTTGGAATTATACCACACTGTAATCATGGCGCTTCGGTATTTTTGATACAGATAAAAATTTATCTATTTGGTTTTAGTAGATATTCATGGAAATTTACTGTTTATTCAAGTTTTTTCAAGAATTGGTTTTTCTATTATAATTGTATAATCCAATACAACCAACGATTGCGGTTGAAGACTTTAAAAGATTATTCCTCTATATAATGGAGAGAAAGTTCGCTTGAGATGATAGGCAATCATGATAAATATTAAGGCAGTGAATTTTTCATAATATGTAAAAGCTGTAATGTGAACAAACAGGGTGCTTACATCATTTTCGATTAAGACTGTTGCAAAAATCTGATTGAATTGGCTACATGTTGATTTAAAATAAATAAACGAGCAATTTAAAGATTTTTAGTTAATTAGGGCTACCATCTTTATCCATTTATGCGTAAAAGCACAGGTGAAGTAACTTTTTTCAAGGTATGATATATGTCGTATGATAGTTTTATTGCTGAAGTGAATGCAGAATTTCGTCAGGAAAAGGCGCTTGCTTTTTGGAGACGGTATGGTTTTTCAATTATTGGAGCGGCTGTTCTTTTTATATTCATGATAGTTGCTTATCAAGTTTATCATCATACACAAATAAAGAAAGCTGGTTATATTGGTGATGCATTTGTAAAGAGTCTTGATCTTGCGGATACACGTGATTTTGATAAAGCGATAAAGCAATTAGAAACTGTTAAAACCTCTCATTTTGGGGGGTATCCTTTTCTTGCTCGTTTACGTGAGGCTTCTTTACTCATGGAGAAAGGTGATATTATTAAGTCAGTGGAGATCTTTGATTCTGTTGCAGCGGATGAGAAAGCACCGCAGATTTTGCAGAAAGTTGCAAAAATTCGGGCGGCTTATATTCTGGTTGATACAGGGACATTAGCTGATGTTGAAAAGCGCATCAAAGATATGGCAAGTGATACCGATCCTATGCGTATGTCTGCAAGAGAAGCTTTAGGCTTAGCTGCTTATAAGGCGGATAAAATGGATGAGGCGGTTTATTATTTTAAGAAAATTTCTGAAGAAGGTTCTTTGGGTTTAAAAATAACAGATCGGGCTCGAATGATGCTTGAGCTTATACAAGCTGAGGGCAAGGCAAATAAGGAATAAATCGATGAGCCTTACCATTGCTATCGTTGGTCGTCCCAATGTTGGGAAGTCAACACTATTTAATCGTTTGGTTGGGCAAAAATTGGCTTTGGTTGATGATAAGCCTGGTGTAACACGTGATCGGCGTATTCATGCGGCAAAACTTCAAGATCTACGTTTTGATGTGATTGATACGGCTGGGCTGGAAGAAGCAGGTGATCATACACTTGAGGGGCGTATGCGTTCTCATACAAAAGTTGCAATTGATGAAGCGGATCTTATTTTATTTGTATTTGATGCAAAGAGCGGAATAACACCAAGTGATTTAAATTTTTCTTCATTGGTTCGCAAATCAGGAAAGCCAATTGTGCTTGTTGCCAATAAGTCTGAGTCAAGAGCGGCAACAGGAGGAGAGTATGAGGCGTGGTCATTAGGTTTGGGAGAGCCATGCCCAATATCGGCTGAACATGGTTTGGGACTTAGTGATCTGCGTGATGCAATTATAGATGCTGTTGGGTCAGAGCATGTTTTTGGCAACAACAAAGAAGAAGATAGAATGATACAACCTGCATCTGTTGGTGATGATGTAAAGGATTTGGAAGAAGAAGAGCTTATTTACGATGAAAGTAAGCCCATTAGGATTGCAATTGCGGGGCGTCCCAATACAGGAAAATCCACTCTTATCAATAGTATGTTGAAACAAGAGCGATTGTTAACAGGACCAGAAGCAGGACTCACGCGTGATTCTATTTCTGTAGATTGGGAATGGCGTGGTCGTCATATTAAACTTTTTGATACTGCAGGTTTACGTCGAAAGTCGAGAATTCAAGAAAAATTAGAAAAACTATCTGTTGCAGATACTTTGCGTGCTATTCGTTTTGCAGAAGTGGTGGTCATTGTTTTTGATGCAACGATACCTTTTGAAAAGCAGGATTTACAAATTGCTGATCTTGTGATTCGTGAAGGGCGTGTTCCAGTTATTGCTTTCAATAAGTGGGACCTTATTGAAAACAGTCAGACCACATTGATTGATTTGCATGAAAAATGTGCGCGATTTCTTCCTCAAGTTCGTGGTTTGAGAGCTGTTCCTTTATCAGGACAATATGGTCAAGGGATTGATAAACTGATGGAAAATGTCATGATGATGCACCGTGTATGGAATCGTCGCATTTCGACGGCTAAATTGAACCAATGGCTTGGAACTGTTGTGGCACATCATCCACCTCCTGCGGTTTCTGGACGTCGACTTAAGGTTAAATACATCACACAGGTTAAGACACGTCCTCCTGGATTTATGATTTCCTGCTCGCGCCCCAAAAGTATGCCTCAGTCGTATTTGCGTTATCTTGTCAATGGGTTACGTGAAACATTTGATATGTCTGGTATACCCGTTCGCATATCATTACGAGCCTCTGATAATCCTTTTGCGACACGTTCCAAGAAGAAATGATAACTCTTTAATTTTTTAAGTGAATGAAATCTATACTTAAGAATCTTAAAAATAAGTTTTTTAAATGATCGTTCTTTTCATAAAAGAAAAAGTTTTATTTGCTAAAGTTTTAATTTTATTGATAATCATTTATCATGAGCGCTATTGAATAGAGTTCTCTCATCTTGATAAAGATCATTTATTTGCATGTCATGAGAAGAGTTTAATAGGGAGTATTTAAGAAAGAGTACATAATCCTCTTAATGGGTCATTAAAGTGCAAGAATAGATGCAATATGAGGGTAGGGGAATGTAATTATGATGCTTGTTTGAAAAGCAGCATTAGATTATCGTTTCATAAAAATAAAGCTTATGAATAAGCGCTTTTGCTTACGATAGTTTGTCTGAATAAAAAGCAAAAATATTTGCTGAATCTACGGATATTCAATTGTAAAGAGCGAAATTCATAAAAGTGGATTAAAATTGTATAAAGTAGTATGGTAATCGTATTTAAATTTTATTGTGTTCTATTGGCTTAATCTATTTGAAATTTTGGATTTATTAATATCTTGTATTTAAAGGACCTTCTCTTAATACCCTCAAGCTCATTTCGTGATGAGGCCTGTAATGGCGTATATAAAATACTTTGCGAATAGGATCATATAGAAACCATTGATTATTTCATTTTCATAAAATAAAAAGTGCAAGTTTATTCGAATAAAAGGAGAAAACCAACGCTCTCATACTGTTTTTAGCTTTCTATGTTCTCTTTCAAAACTAGGACTGATATAACATTGGGAGTCGGAAAATAAGATGGTATTGGTTTACACCTTTTGTTAAGTGTAAAAATGGTTGTTCTATGAGTTTTATATTATTCACGTGAACTTTTCGTTATACATTCACGGGTGCTGTCGTGAAATCGGTTTAGGTGCTTGGAATATCTTTTTAAGAAAGCATGTAAATTGAAAAATACGTTATTTCTGCAATAAAATTTATACGATAACTTGTGATAGATTTCTTTTAGTATCTTGACGAATAAATTCGGGAACAATATGATGCACACGGTTTTATGAAATGTATTCTTACGTTGCTTTTTAATTAAGGAGCCAATGATGGCGATGGGCGAGAAACCCGTTATGAGCCGTAAGGAGGCTGAAGAGGAAAAGCAAGGAGAGTGTCTTCATTCAGAGGATTTGGAATGTCGTAGTAGGAACTTAAGCGTAGCTTTAGTGCGCAAGCAAGCATTAAAGAAGCGGGAGCATAGGAATAAGCGGGAAAAATCACAAGGAAGGATGGCAGGTGCAATTAAGCTTTCCAGTGAGTTTCTGGCAAGTATTATAGTTGGTATTGTTTTGGGGTTGGGGTTTGATAAGTTAGCAGGTTCATGGCCTTGGGGATTGGTATTTTTTCTCTTCTTTGGATTTGCTGCTGGTGTATTGAGTATTCTTCGGTCTGTGGGGTATGTTTCCTCCAGTCAATTAGGAAAAAAAGGCGTATTGCGCCAAGATAAACAAAATAAAGGGGCCAATGAGAGGTCCGATAAATGAGGTTGAAGTGACAGCGCACGCTCCAGATCCTATTCATCAGTTTGAGGTTTTAAGGCTGATTAAGATTTCCATAGGAAATATGGATTTATCGTTTACAAATGTATCATTGTTTACAGTTCTCACGGTTGTTGTAACTTCTATTTTTCTCTTTATTTCATCATCGAGTCGTGGATTGGTTCCAACGCGGATGCAGTCTCTTTCGGAAATGGCATATGAATTTGTAGCATCGACTCTGCGGGAATCATCTGGTGTGCAGGGAATGCAGTTTTTTCCTTTAGTTTTTTCTCTGTTTACTTTTATTTTGGTTGCTAACTTTATTGGTCTCTTTCCTTATTTTTATACGGTTACGTCTCAAATCATGATCACGTTTTCGTTAGCAATAGTGGTAATTTTGACGGTGATTGGTTATGGCTTTTATAAGCATGGGGTCAGTTTTTTGAAACTGTTCGTTCCCAGTGGAGTTCCTGTTGTGGTTTTACCTCTGGTGACAATGATTGAGGTTATTTCTTTTCTCTCCCGTCCAATTAGTCTTTCTCTTCGTCTTTTTGCGAATATGCTTGCTGGTCATATTACGCTTAAAGTGTTTTCTGGGTTTGTTGTTTCAATGATTGGGGTAGGAATTGTAGGTGTGGGTGGTTCGATTTTACCGCTTATTATGACTGTAGCAATTACTGCTCTTGAGTTTTTGGTCGCATTTCTTCAGGCTTACGTCTTTACGGTTTTAACTTGTATGTATCTTAATGATGCAATTCATCCAGGACATTAATAGAACTGGCGGTTTTCCGTCGAATAATGCAATTTCGCTTTAAAGGAGAATAACATGGAAATGGTGCTTGCAGCAAAATATATTGGCGCTGGTCTTGCTTGCTTTGGTATGGCTGGAACAGCTTTAGGACTTGGTAATATTTTTGGTAGCTATCTTTCTGGTGCATTACGAAATCCATCAGCAGCAGATAGTCAGTTTGGACGTCTCGTCTTTGGTTTTGCTGTAACAGAAGCTTTGGGAATTTTTTCATTGCTCATTGCTTTATTACTTCTTTTTGGGGTTTAATCATTATCAAAAGGGTATATCTGTTCTTGCATGAGGAAAGATTTACCCTTTTAGGCTCTTAACTAGAGAGATGCCAGAGAGATGTTTGTCAGTTATCATCGGTTATAGAGGGCTTTAATAAGCTATTTAAAGGATGAAAGAAGATGTTTGTTTCAAGCGCTTATGCACAGAACACTGAAACGTCGATAGAACATATTAAAAAGGTAGCAGAGCATGCAAATCGTGTGTTTCCGCCTTTTGATTTTGTGCATTTTGGTTCGCATTTTTTCTGGTTGGCAATTTCTTTCGGACTGTTTTATCTTTTTATCTCCCGTGTAATTGTACCACGTATTGGCGGTGTTATTGAAACACGGCGAGATCGAATCGCATCTGATTTAGATCAGGCAATGCGCATGAAGCAAGAAGCAGACATTGTTGTTGAAACTTATGAGCGGAAATTAGCAGAAGCGCGTTTGAACGCGCAGGCTATAGCGCAGGTAGCTAGTAAAGAATTAAAAGAAAAGGCAGAGCTTGAACGGAAAGAAATTGAAGAGAGTCTAGAGAAAAAACTCGCAGATTCTGAAAAACAGATAGCAAAAATTCGGGATAAAGCGATGCAAAATGTTGGTTCTATCGCTGAAGAAGTAGCTCTTGAAATTGTGAAAAAATTGATTGACGTTGATATCAGCAAAGAGGCTGTTCGTTCAGTTGTTAAAACTGCGGATTATTGAGGAAGACAAAGATGACTGATACTTTTTGGGCATTTGTTGGGTTAGTTCTTTTTTTGGCTCTTTTAGTCTATTTCCAAATTCCACAGAGGGTTATACACCATCTTGATGCGCGCGCGAAACGTATCAAAGATGAACTGGATGAGGCTCTGCGTCTTCGTGAAGAGGCACAGGAAATATTGGCTGAATATCAACGCAAACATGCAGAAGCAGAAAAAGATGCGCAAGAAATTATTGCAGCAGCAAAGCATGAAGTTGAATCCGTTATTGCTGAGGCCCGTGCAAAAGCAGAAGAATATGTAAAAAACCGCAATAAATTGGCAGAACAAAAAATTGCCCAAGCAGAAGCGGATGCAATACGCATGGTTTCTTCATCGGCGATTGATTTGGCAATTTCTACAGCAGGTACCCTTATTGCAAGGAAAATAGATTCTAACAAGGCAGATGAACTTATCAAAGAGTCTCTTGAGAAAGAATCATTTATCAAAATGAAAACATATCTTAATTAATGATATTTGAGAGATAAAGAACAGTCTCTTTGGTTGCATAATTTTCTCAATATTAATTAATAAAAGTCATAAAAAAGAAAAAATTATCTTCATTGTTTTTATCAGTTAATAGGGTATTTTGATTTTAAATGACAAGTTTTGAGAAGTCTGCAACCGATTGTGTAACAATGTGAGTGCGTTTGAGAAGAGCAAGACGGTTAGCACGAACATCAGTTTTTTTATCATTCACCAATACTTTTTCAAAAAATATATCAATCAATTTTCCAAGTGGCGCTAGCACACTGAGTGCAAATGATAAATTTGTTGCATTGATGGGAGCAAGAACCTTTCTTTCTACTTCACAGATTGCATGATAGAGCTGCTTTTCTTCTTTCTCGACAAAGAGCTCAGGATTAATTTCATTCGCTATTGTTGTGCTTTTTTGAAATTCATTTTCAAGAATATTGGCAGTACGTTTTACAGAGGCTACAAAGTTCATTCCATCGTGGGTATTGATGAAAGCGATAAGCGATTCGACACGACGTGCAACCAATAAAAAATCATCAGAATCTTTATTTAAAACGGCTTCAAGGGCATCGTAACGAGCGCCTTCCTCTTTTAGATAGATTTTCAAACGGTCATGAAAAAAGAATAACAGATCTGATAAAATATATTCTGTTTTTTCTGGAAGCAGATTCTGCAATTGTGAATTTTCTCTTTGAGAGATTTCATATTTATTTTTTTGTTGTAAGAAAAGATTCGTTGCTAACTGGAACAGCGGCATAAGATTGATTTTCCAATCTCGCGAAAGTACAAGCCTAATAATTCCCAATGCTGCTCGTCTTAACGCATAGGGATCTTTTGAGCCCGTTGGTTTTTCATTAATGAGCCAAAAGCCAACGAGCATGTCAATTTTGTCGGCGAGCATAACGGTTATAGCTAGTGGTTCTTGTGGAAGACGATCTGTTGGTCCTTGAGGTTTATAATGGTCTTCGATTGCTACAGCTACGCGAGGATCTTCCCCTTGAAGAAGGGCGTATTTTTGCCCCATAACACCTTGTAGTTCAGGAAATTCTCCGACAATTTCTGTTTGCAAATCAGCTTTTGCAAGGATGGCTGCACGTTTTGCTAAAAGAGGATCTGTTTGTATCAAAGGGGCAATTTCTTGTGCGAGTGTAGCAATGCGTTCTACTCTTTTACCTTGTGTACCTAATTTAGCATGAAAGGTTACATTCAAATGATCAAGTCGCGCCATTCTTTGATCGAGAGGTTTTTTTATATCAAGCTCAAATTTTTTTATAGAAGATTCCAATTGTTGAAGATCAGGCAAATCATGCTGATCGGTTTGCCAAAAATGAAGTGCATCAGAAAGACGGGCACGGACAACCTTACTATTTCCTTTCGAAATTTCTTTGCCTTCATCATTTGCAAGAATATTAGAAACGAGAATAAAATGATGAGAAAGTTTTACTTTTTCTCCTTGTTTGCGGGTGACAAAACATTTTTGATTGGCTCGAATGGTCAAGCGAATAATTTCTGGAGGAATATCAAGGAATGATTTGTCAAAATCACCCATCAGGATAACAGGCCATTCAACAAGACCAGCAACTTCTTCTAGGAGGGGATTATCTTGAACCAGTTCTAAACCGTTTGCAAAGCAGAGATTTTGGGCATCAGCTAAAATAATATTCTTTCGTCTTTCGGCATCCAGAATGACTTTATGGGTTTCAAGTTGAGTAACATAGTCATCAAAGCGGCGCACTTGAAATGGCTCTCCATCACTTAAGAAACGATGACCATAAGTTAAATTATTGCTTTTAAGAGAACCAATTGTAAACGGAATAACATGTGTTTCACCAATTTCTGGTCCGAAGATGCAAAGAATGTTTTGTAAAGGTCTAATCCACTTCAAAGTACCACTTTGTGCTGAATCTTTTCCCCAACGCATAGATTTCGGCCACGGAAAGTTGCGGATAATATCCGGTAAAATATCGGCAATAATTTCTTCTGCAGCTCGACCTTTTTTAACAATTTTAGCAATATAAAAATGACCTTTTTTATCATCATGTCCAATATGCGCTTCAGAAACATCATTTAATCCTGTTGCACGTAGAAAACCATCAATTACATGCTGTGGTGATTTTATACTGGGACCTTTGCGTTCTTCATGGACATCTTTGGAGCGTGTGGAAAGTCCGCGTATGTCCAATGTTAGCCGACGAGGTGTCCAATATTCACGAGCAGCTTCATAGATCAATCCAGCATTTACAAGTTGATCTGTAACAGATTTCTTAAGATCAGCAGCAGCTTTTCGTTGCATACGTGCGGGGATTTCTTCACTGAAAAGTTCAAGAAGAAGATCAGACATTAGGCTTCTCCAGTATATATTTGTCCAGCTTCTGTGAGTAAAAAGGCTTCCCCACAACGGCGCGCGAGATTACGAACGCGAAGAATGTAATTTTGTCGTTCGGTTACAGAAATAACGCCACGTGCTTGCAAAAGATTAAAGATATGGCTCGCTTTAATACATTGATCATAGGCAGGAAAAACACAGCGATGGAATACATTTTCTTTATTTGGTTTTCCAGCATCAAGAAGTGCGCTGCATTCGCGTTCTGCATCGATAAAGTGCTGATGGAGCAGTTTTGTATCAGCAAATTCGAAGTTATAATATGAGTATTCCTGTTCTGCCTGTAAAAAAATATCTCTATAACTTATTTTGTTTTCTCCCTCCAAACCATTAAAGTTAAGGTCATAGACGTTATCAACCCCTTGGATATACATCGCTAGACGCTCAAGACCGTATGTGAGTTCCCCTGAAACTGGAGCGCATTCAATGCCGCACACTTGTTGAAAATAAGTAAATTGAGAGACTTCCATTCCATCGCACCAACATTCCCATCCAAGCCCCCAAGCACCAAGAGTGGGACTTTCCCAATCATCTTCAACAAAGCGAATATCATGCAGTTTTGTATCAAGCCCGATAGCTTGTAGCGACTTTATATAAAGTTCTTGTAGATTGAGCGGAGAGGGTTTGAGAAGCACTTGGAATTGATAATAGTGTTGTAAACGATTTGGATTCTTACCATATCGGCCATCTGTTGGACGTCGAGAGGGTTGGACATAAGCAACTTTCCAAGGGCGTGGTCCTAGAGAGCGTAATGTTGTTGCTGGATGAAAAGTCCCAGCTCCGACTTCCATATCGTAAGGTTGCAAAATTGCACACCCATAGTGTGCCCAATAATTTTGCAAAGTTAATATTAGTCCCTGAAAAGAACGTTTGGGGTTAAGATGTTCAGGCAGTTTCACGCTTTATACTCTTTATATTGAACTAAACAAAAAACAAAGTAATTTTAGTTTCTCTATTTATTATTTCATGTGGTTTATGGTTAAGCATCGTTTATTGCAAACCAAATTTCAACTTTTCTTGAATTTGTTCAGAATTTTCTGGTTTTCCGTCAATTGCGTGGTTCCATTGAAAGATTGCTTCACGTTTACGCCCAACTTTCCAATAGGCATCCCCTAAATGATCATTTAGTGTTGGGTCCTCAGGTTGTAATCTGACAGCATTTTCTAATATTTGCACTGCTTTATTATATTCTTTTAGTTTATAATAAGCCCACCCTAAAGAATCGAGAATATGACTGTTGTGAGCTTGTAAAGCAGAGGCTTTTTGTAGCATACGGAGCGATTCTTCAAGCTTCTCACCACGTTCCACAAGGGAATAGGCTAAATAATTAAGAACCTGCGGTTGATTTGGGAAAAATTCAAGTGATTTTCGCAAGTCAAGTTCTGCTTTTGGCCATTGCTTTAAACGTTCAAAAGCAATACCACGCTGATAAAAGAGTTTCCAATCGTCCTGCTGAAAGTTTTTTATCTTTGTAATAGCGTAGTCTAGAGTTTTAATGGCCTCAAGAAATTTATTGTCCTGCATATAAAAAGCAACGAGCGTTATCAAAATATTACGATCATTGGGAAATTTTTTATTTAACAATGTGAGTAATTTTATTGCTTCTTTGTAATTGTTGTTATTGGCAAGAAGGAATGCAAGATGAAGTTGTCCATCTTTATAATAAGGAGATTTAGGGGATAAAGCGCGATAAAGTTTAATTGCTTGATGTGGATCGTTCAATTTAGCAGAAATGTGTGCGAGCTGAAACAGTGTTGCGTCATTTTGAGGGTATAAGGCGAAAGATAATTGCTTAAAAATACGTGCAATTCGCCCTGAGTTTTTGTAGTTGAGGGCTGTTCCAAAATTATATAATACCTCGGCTGCTCCTTGTTGAGGTGTTTTAATAACTCTCTCTAAGAAAGAATTTTTTTCAATTTTTTCTTGAAAATTTTTAAGGACTTCTCGACCTGACAACATTTGTTCGCCATGCTGGATTGTTTGAAGAGCTTGGTTGCGCATATTATGGCGCAATTGGAATGAGGCATAGGCTATGATAATACGCTCATAAGTATTAGGAGCGATAAGAGTTCCCTGTTTGTTACTCAGTGCTTTAATGAAATATTTTTTTGCATCCTTTGGCCGTTCTGCAAGGTCGCTCATAAGTGCTAGATGATAAGATATAAAAAGATCATACCAGACAGGACCTTTGAGTTTCTTAAGATCATCGATTGCCTGAGATTTTTGTCCAGATCCAAATGTAATCCAAGCGCCGATGAGTTCAGGTATTGGATTATTGGACGTAGGAAGTTCCTTTAATTTCAGAAGAGCCTTGGCATTCTTATAATCTTTTTTGATGAGACTTTCTACTGACAAAGTTAAGGAAACAAAGGGAGTTATAACATCGTTCTCTTTGAGTTTTTGGGCTTGTTGGACAGCTTCTTTAAAGTTTCCGACCGAGAGCATAGCTTCAAGGAGCTCTTTTTGTGTTTCAATGTTATCAGGTTGATAAACCAGTGCTTGTTTAAAATAATTGATAGCAAGTTCTGTTTTATTTTCATGATTTGCAACCCGTCCAGCTAAATAAGCACC
The DNA here is from genome assembly GCF_042196125.1 of Bartonella sp. AP280QHHD. Classification (NCBI taxonomy): domain Bacteria; kingdom Pseudomonadati; phylum Pseudomonadota; class Alphaproteobacteria; order Hyphomicrobiales; family Bartonellaceae; genus Bartonella; species Bartonella sp. AP280QHHD. The sequence goes on from NZ_JBHIPQ010000031.1 coordinate 77,585, forward strand.
TGTAAATGAGCTTGTATGAGTTGCTGCACTTATTTTACTGTAGGTGAGGGATGGCATCAGCATGATACCCACGATAAAGAGGGCAAAAAGTCGAGATACCGTTGCAGAGCACATGGAGCTAATCCTTTTCAAGATAATCAATTGATGGTGTTGTTTATAGATCATATCTCATTACTTTGTTGAGAAATACTGCGATTCTTGCAAAGAATTCAGTTTACGCGCGCAATACAAAATTCAACAGTCTCAACGAGAGCATTATAAGCAAGATTTTCATTCATGGGAACAAGAGCATCAATTGCATATTTTCCATAGATGCGTGCTTGTTCTATTGTATCTGTGATACTATCATACTTTTCCATTAAGTGTTGCGCGTGTGCGAAGGATTCATCATTATTATTGCCATCTTCAAGCGCTTTTTTCCAGAAATCTTTTTCTACCATATTCCCACGCTCATATGCGAGAATAACAGGCATTGTGATTTTTCCTTCTCTAAAATCATCCCCTATATTTTTTCCTAAGTTTTGAGCACTACCGCTATAGTCAAGTGCATCATCAATTAATTGGAAAGCTAAACCTAAGGATGTTCCATATTCACGTAATGAAGAACGCTCTTTATTTCCATAGCCAGCAATAATGGGTCCTACTTCAGCGGCTGCTGAAAAAAGTGCTGCTGTTTTTGCATCGATGATTTTGAGATATTCTGAAGGGCTGGTTTTTATATTTTTTGCGGCAGAAAGTTGCATAACTTCTCCTTCAGCAATAATTGCAGCAGCGTTGGCTAGGACAGAGAGCGCTTCTATGGAACCGACATCGACCATCATTTTAAAGGCCTGGCCCAATAGGAAATCACCAACAAGTACACTTGCTTGATTCCCCCAAATCATCCGTGCTGTAGATTTTCCACGTCGTAAATTACTTTCGTCAATCACATCATCGTGTAGCAATGTTGCTGTATGCATAAATTCAACAGCTGTTGCGAGTTTTATATGCCCGTCACTTTGATAACCGAACATATGAGCAGAAGCGAGCGTAATCATTGGGCGTAATCGCTTTCCACCTGATGAAATAAGATGGTTAGAAATTTCAGGGATCATCTCAACCTCTGATTTTGCCATAGAGAGAATAAATTGATTTACGCAATCCATATCTTTTTGAGTAAGATTGACAAGAGGTTGAAGAGAAATTTGATTATTTCTTATTTGTTTTGGTTTGATAGCTGCACTCAATGTGTTTACTCCTAGAGTATTGCAATGGACATATATAAAATTTACTTTATTCATTAGCATAAAGGGGGTTTGGTTTTGACTCAAGCTTTTGATGTCGTTTAAAAGTGTTAGCTTGGAATGTTATTGGCAAGAAATGTTCTTTAGCGAGTGTAATCTTATTGTTATAAAATAATAAAAAATTTAAAATAGCAGCTGAATGGCAAAAATGCAGTTTATAAAGGTGAGCATTAGGCTTTTAAATGGATAAAGCAGCGAATCAGAGTGGTGAAACAATTGACAGTTTTCACCGCGGGAAATTTTATTTGGTTCAACCCCATAAATATGGTCATCGTTCTGGAATGGATGCGATGTTATTAGCTAGTTTGGTTCCAAGTGATTTAAAGGGCAAGGTTGTTGATTTAGGTGCTGGTGCTGGAGCTGCAGGGTTAGCTGTTGCTTCGCGTTGTCTGAAAGTTCATGTTACCTTAGTTGAACGTTCGGCTTTTATGATATCTTATGCTCAAAAAACGCTTATGCTAAAACAAAATAAACAATTTGCTAGCCGAATTTGTTTGCTAGAAGCAGATGTTACCTTCAAAGGGAATGCCCGTATAAAAGCAGGTTTGATAGATAATAGCTTTGATTTTGCGATTATGAATCCACCTTTTAATAATCCCACTGATCGCAAGACACCTGATCAACAAAAATCTGAAGCACATGTTATGCCTGAAGCGATGTTTGATAATTGGTTGCGGAGTGCAGCAGCGATTGTCAAGCCAGGTGGATACTTAGGGCTCATTGCACGACCACAATCACTAGTAGATATTTTGCGTGCTTTAGAAGGGCGCTTTGGTGGTATTTGTATCGTTCCTGTGCATGCACGTGCAAAGACAGCAGCAATTCGTCTTTTATTTTACGCAAAACGAGGAAGCAGAGCAGCTTTATCTATTTTACCGGCATTGGTTATACATGAAGGTAATGACCATACTTTTTCACCCCGAGTTGATGCAATTAATAATGGATATATAAGCTTGTGGGAACTTTTCTAATAGTATCTTGTGTTTTTTAGTTTATTATTTAAAGTCTACACTTTGTTGTTAGGGAGGTTTGACTTTGGATGAAATTATATTTCTGGTTGTAATGTGGGGATTGATTGGCGTTTTTGGATGGTATCGCGTTCTTCCTTTTTGTTGTCCTTGCCTATTTAATTGTTCTTAATTTATAAGGAGATTTTGTTTTGATGGATTTTATTAAAAGTTTTATTCCACGCCGTTTTTCTTCCGATAAACTTGAAATTCCTGTGGTGCGCCTTCAAGGAGCAATTATGGATTCATCAGCATCTATATCTCGTACCCTTTCCCTCAGTAGGTGTGCAAATCTTTTAGAGAAGGCTTTCGCACACAAAAAGTCACCGGTTGTTGCACTTATTATTAATTCTCCTGGTGGTTCACCTGTACAATCGCGTTTTATCTTCAAGCGCATTCGTGACTTGGCAGAAGAAAAAAATAAAAAGGTTCTTGTGTTTATTGAAGATATTGCAGCATCTGGTGGTTATATGATTGCTTGTGCAGGGGATGAAATTTTTGCAGATCCTTCTTCAATTGTTGGTTCCATTGGAGTGGTTTCAGCTTCCTTTGGTTTTCCGGAACTTTTGAAGAAAATTGGTATCGAACGGCGTGTATACACAGCAGGAAAGAACAAAGTTACATTAGATCCATTTCAGCCAGAAAAAAAGGCGGATATTGAGCATTTGAAATCTCTCCAACTTGAAGTGCATCAAACTTTTATCGATTTGGTTAAAGAACGGCGTGCTGAAAAATTATCAGATGATTCGAATCTCTTTACAGGAATGTTTTGGAGTGGAAAACAAAGCGTTGGGCTTGGTCTGGTTGATGGATTGAATGATGTACGTTCTGTTATTAAGGAGCGCTTTGGTAATGATGCAAAACTTCGACTTATTATGCCTCCAAAAAGTTTTTTAGGACCTAAAACGCCTTCAGGAGTGACGGCACATACGGTTTATACAGTCGTTGATAGTGCATTGATGGCAGCAGAAGAGCGAGCTCTTTGGCAGCGTTATGGTTTGTGATGGAAAGGATCATTCAAGCCAGAGAGATTTTTATCTAAAAACAGATACTAGAAGAAAAAAGGCTTGAAATGATACGAATGAGAACATGTCGTTTATTTTGTATGAGAACTCTTTATATTTATTGTTTTTTAGAAAACGATTAAGAATATTCCAAGCTGTTTATAGGGCTCGTGCTAAAAGTATGGGTAAAAGGGGGAAATTTTTAAAAGAACCCTATGTAAGTGAATATTACGTCATATGATATCAAATGTACAAACTTCGTTCCAAAGATATTCCTATTTATTTACACCTATTAAATTGAATTTAGCTCTACATGTTGTGGGGCAACGTGCTGACGGGTATCATTTAATAGAGAGTTTGGTTTATTTTAGTCTTAGCGGTGATTGTCTACACTATGCACCTTGTGAAAATAATCAGTTTGTTTTGACGGGGTCGTTTGCAAAAGGGCTTGTTTCTCATTTAGACAATTTGGTTATTCGCGCAAGGGACTTTATGCATAAGACTTTTCCGGAATGTGCTCAACCTGCTTTTTTTCGGCTTGTAAAAACATTACCTGTTGCTTCAGGCATTGGTGGTGGCTCAGGTGATGCAGCTGGGGTTATCAGCATGTTGCGTCGGCAGTGGAATCTTGATTGCTCTTACGAAGAATTAGCAAAAAAGAGCTTAGTTCTTGGTGCTGATGTTCCCATGTGCCTTTGTGCATTAGAGTATCAGCAGCCGCTTTTGGTTAAAGGAATTGGTCAAGAGATGATACGACTAAAAGAAGCTTGTTCATTAGCAATGGTATTGGTTAATCATGGACAAGAGATTTCAACACAAGCTGTTTTTAAAGCGTTAGAGAAGCGTCATAATCCTTCTTTAAAAATTAATACAGACGCTTTAAAGAGTGTTGATTCATTAGTTGAAGTTTTACAAGAAACGCGTAATGATCTTTTTTCTCCTGCATTAAAAATAGCACCTCAGTTAGCTGAAGTGTTATCTATATTAGATGAATGTGGGGCTCTTTTTTCCCGTATGTCTGGAACGGGAGCAACTTGCTTTGGCATTTTTAAAAATAAACAAACGGCGCAACAAGCAGCTCTTTTTATCAAATCAATGTACCCAAATTGGTTTGTAAAACCTATCATGACTTTAGGAAATATTTGATAAATAAATATAAAAGCTTTTATTTTATCATGATTTTATTATACATAATAAAAGAGGGTAACCAAAGAAATGTGTTTTTTTATTTTTTGTGCAAGAATTCGTGGAATGTTTGAAGAGCCATTTAAAACTGTAATGCTTGCAAAAAATGATCAGGCTACAGAAATAGATGTATGTTTGTTGTATTTGTGATGTATCAAAGATGTTTAATTTGCCGCTTCAACCAAATTTTTCGTGCGAATTGGATTTGCAAAAACAGGGTTTTTTTCATATAGCAGGTGTTGATGAAGTAGGACGGGGGCCTCTCGCTGGACCTGTGGTAACAGCAGCCGTTATCTTGGATAGAGATCGTATTCCTAATGGGTTAAATGATTCAAAAAAACTTTCTTTTTTCCAACGAAATAGACTTTATCATGAAATTTTGCAAAGTGCATTAGCGGTTTCAGTCGCCAGTCTTTGTGCTCGTACAATTGATCAATCTAATATTAGAAAAGCAACGTTAGAAGCAATGCGTCGCTGTATTATAGGATTAGCCATTCCAGCCCACTATGTCCTTGTTGATGGGCGTGATATTCCTTCTGAGTTGTCCTGTCCTGCAATGGCATTGATTAAGGGCGATCAGCGTTCAGTTTCAATTGCAGCCGCATCTATTATTGCGAAAGTAACGCGTGATCGGATGATGGAATGTACAGGACAAGTTTATAAAGGGTATGGTTTAGAGAAGCATGTAGGTTATGCAACGCTAGCGCATCGTACAGCTCTTGATAAATATGGACCAGTTATAGGATTACATCGTTATAGTTTTGCACCACTAAAAGAGTGTTATAGAAATGATGTGTCATGACGATTCTACCACTCGATAGTGCTTCGATAAGAGAGGCAATAGCGCTTCTTGAACAAGGGAAGTTAGTAGCGTTACCAACGGAAACTGTTTATGGATTAGCGGGCGATGCAACCAATGGGAGGGCAATTTCTTCTATTTACTCTACAAAGGGTCGTCCACAAATTAATCCTCTTATTGCGCATGTTAGCGGCATCGAAATGGCGGAACGTTATGTTAAAATTGACTTTCTTTCACGCCAATTAATAGAGGAATTTTGGCCAGGGCCTTTGACATTGGTTTTGCCTTTAAAGGAACAGCATAATATCCATCCTTTAACAACCTCTGGTTTGAATACCTTGGCTGTTCGTTTTCCAGACAGTCGTTTTGCGGAAGTGGTACAACATTTTGGCCGTCCACTTGCTGCTCCTAGTGCGAATCAATCGGGGCGTCTTAGCCCTACTTCAGCTGAGGCTGTTTTTGCATCTTTGGGGGAATCTGTTCCTTTGATATTGGACGGAGGACCTGCTAAAATAGGGCTGGAATCAACGATTATTAAAATTTGTGGTGAAAATATTTATCTTTTGCGTCCAGGGGGGCTTGCGGCTGATAAAATTGAAGAGGTTGTGGGGAAGCCTTTAAAACGGATAGATCAAAGGGCGGCGATTGAAGCTCCTGGGATGTTAAAATCGCATTATGCTCCCAATGCTACGGTTCGTTTGAATGTAGAAAAGGTGGAAAATGGTGAAGCGCTTTTAGCATTTGGTTCAAAGCGTGTTATGGGGGCTGAAAATGCCGTTTCTATTTTAAACCTTAGCGAAGATGGAAAGTTGGAAGAGGCAGCCTCTCATTTATTTCAATATATGAAGGAATTAGATTCATTTAAAGTGAGATGTATCGCAGTAGAACCTATTCCATCATACGGATTAGGAGAGGCTATCAATGATCGTCTTATACGGGCTGCGGCTCCAAAGGAGAAATGAACATGGAGCAGGAATTAATTGAAGGGTTTAGGGAAATTGTTGGTGCTAAGCATGCTATAACAGATCAAGCTTTGATTGCACCGTATTTGCTTGAAGAGCGTGGGCTTTTTCATGGAAAAACACCTTTACTTTTACGTCCATCTTCTTGCGCAGAGGTCTCATCGATTATGCAGTTAGCGAGCAAAACGCGCACACCGATTGTGCCACAGGGTGGAAATACAGGGCTTGTGGGGGGACAACAACCAGATGAAGGAGGAGGGAGCGTTCTTTTATCCATGGAGCGATTAAATAAGATTAGAGCTATAAATCTTGAGGGAAATTTTGTTGTTGTAGAGGCTGGTGTTATTTTACAGGATTTACAGAAAAAAGTGGATGAATCAGGTCGTTTTTTCCCTCTTTCTTTGGCATCTGAAGGTTCTTGCCAAGTAGGAGGAAATCTTTCGTCGAATGCTGGAGGGACAGCTGTTTTAGCTTATGGCAATATGCGTGATCTTTGTCTTGGTTTAGAAGTTGTTTTACCGGATGGGCGTATTTTAGATGATTTGCGTTTTGTTAAAAAAGACAATAGCGGTTATGATTTAAAAGATCTTTTTATTGGTGCAGAAGGCACATTGGGAGTTATAACCGCAGCCGTTTTGAAGATGTTTCCAAAAATAAAAGGAAAAGCTGTTGCTTTGGTGGGATTATATAGTCCGGCGAAGGCCTTAGAGTTTTTATCTCTGGCTCAAGAATATGGAGGAGGGATGTTGACAGGTTTTGAGCTCATGGGAAATCCCAGTTTGCAAATGGCTTTAGATTATAAGATGTGTGAGAAGCCTCCTCTTCAGCGGAAACATGAATGGTATGTATTAATGAACATTTCATCGTTGCAAGGCAATGATGAGGCGTTATCGGTATTGAGTACTATTTTAGAAGAAGCTTTAAAGAACGCGGTGATAGAAGATGCAGTTGTTGCGCAATCTTTAAAACAGCAAGATTTTTTTTGGCAATTACGAGAAAGTATATCATCAGCACAAAAGTTAGCAGGAGGGTCCATTAAGCATGATATTGCAATCCCACTTGCTTCTATTCCTGATTTTATTGCTGAGGCAGCGCTCATTGTTGAAGATATTGCTCCAGGAGCACAGGTGATTTGTTTTGGACACATGGGCGATGGAAATTTACATTATAATATTACACAACCTGTAGGAGCTGATACGACAGTGTTTTTGCAGTTATGGTCAACAATGAATCATCGCATTCATAGTTTAGTGGTGGACTATAGAGGTGCATTTTCTGCTGAGCATGGAATTGGTCAGCTTAAGCGCGAAGAACTTCGTTCTTTTAAATCGCCTGTCGCATTGGATATTATGCAAGGGATTAAAAAAACACTCGATCCTTTAGGGATAATGAATCCTGGAAAAGTATTATAATTCAAGAATGGTGATCATGCATTTTTGTTTAGATTTTAATAACCAAAAAAGAAACCAGTTGTTTTTTATTCAAACTTTTAATAATCCAGTGAGAAAAAGCTGCTAAAGGGTGTATGTTATTTAAGATAAATTGGGATAATGTATATGGCTAATCAATGCTTTAATCAGGCAAAAGCGGTGCTTGAATTTCGGTTAGATCCGTGCCATTTGCCACAAACGACGACATATTTTTCATCCAAAACGGGTAATCAGGTTATTTGTTCGTTAAATGAGCGTGGTGTTTCTTTTAAAACGGATATGCCTTCAAGCTTATCGCATTTAATACCCCCTTATCATTTTCAAGGAATTGCAGCACGTACCGTAAAAACGCGTTCAGGAGAAAGAGCTGTTTCATTAGAATTACTTCATGCCGATGAGGAAGCTTGTATACCGCTTTTGGTTTCCAGAGATTTGAATAATGTTCTTCTGGATTGGCGGTTATGGGCGGATACTTATGGCCTTCCCATGCTTATGATCAATGAAGATAATCGCATTCTGGTTGTAAAAGATCGTTCTGATTTACATCGATTTTTTGGTACAACAGCACATTCTAAACAAAAGCATTTTTTACTTCGTTATAGCAATCCGTTAGGCTTGCGTTTGGTGATTGCGAATCGAATTGCACTCCAGTAAATTAACATGCATTCATTTTTGTACGACCGTCAGCATTTATCTTGTTGTGCTGTAAAACATCGTTGTTTGGGGAGGTAACATAAGGCATGTAAACTTCACACATGAAGTGTTGTTAGAAGATATGGCGAATATTCTTAAGTTTGCTTGTAGGTCTTTGTGTAAGTGCAGCATATGAGTGGGAAGCAAGAGGAACCCGCTTAATGAGAATTCAGACCTTTACAGACGGGATTTGGTGTGACTTTTGGTTCTTGAAAACAAAGAGAAAGTCAATGATTGTAAATGAGAGTTTTTTGACACCATACATTGGCAGCAGGAATCGATGATATAAAACGCTTTTTTCAGAGAGGTAAAAACGGTTTTCATAACAATAGAAACTGTTTTTTTGCGGTATAATTTTGGGTTTTTGCCACATTATTAAAAACACCAGAAGATTACTGGAAGTGTTTTTGAATTTTTTTTTATAAATCATTTCTCCATGTTGAATGAAAGCTTTGAATATTGCAGAATATTCTTATTTCATCTCTCTTTTATAATCAAAATCATTTAGATAGAAAGGGTTATCGTAATATTGAGAATTGGAAAATACAATGATGGTATAGGTTTTTATTTTTATTCCAGAAAGCTGGCAGAATGGATTTATACTATTTGCAGGTAGTGTCGTAAAATGGGAATGATAAGCATGAGAGATATTGTTTAAGAATTTGTATGTGAATAACATAACTATCTTTTTTGGGCATTTTATTTTTCGTAAAAGCGGAATTTCACTAAAAACGCGATAAATAAAAGGAATGATAGTATATACGTTTTTCCTCAGGATTTTATAAGAAAGAAAGTGTTTATAAAAATGATGAGAAAATGCGTTTAAAGTAAAGACAACAGTAAAATGATTATTTTATATTACATCTTCAGATTCAGAAAATTTTCCTATTTTATCATGAGTAGATATCCTATTTACAATATTTGATTGTTCAAAGGAAAGCACACTTATTTTTTCAAAGTTATGGTCAACGTAAAACAGTGAGAAAATTTTTGTATCATGCTCTTATATAAAATAAGAAAATCGTAAAAAAAGAATATTCAAAGGATTTAATTTTCTCGCGCAACGGCTCTCCATCCGATATCTCGACGAACAAAACCTTCTGGCCAATCAATACAATCAACAGCTTCATAAGCACGTTTTTGTGCATGCGTAATCGTTTTTCCTGTTGCAGTTATATTGAGTACACGTCCACCATTTGCAATGAGTTCTCCATCACGCAACACTGTACCAGCTTGAAAAACTTTCACATCGGGAAGAGTGTTTACTTGATCAACGTTACGGATAACAGTACCTTTTTGGGGAGAGTCTGGATAACCACTAGCAGCCATAACAACGGTGAGAGCTGTTTTTTCAGACCACCGAAGAGGCTTATTTTCAAGTTTTCCTTGAGATGCAGCAAGAAAAATTGGCAAAATATCATCTTTGAGGCGCATCATTAAAACTTGACATTCAGGATCACCGAATCGTACGTTAAATTCAATTAATTCGGGTCCTTTTTGCGTTATCATTAATCCGACGAAGAGAATACCTTTAAAGGGGGCGCCCATTTCTTTCATGCTTTTTAAAGCTGGTTCAACAATTTCTTTGAGAGTACGATTCACTATTTCTTGGGTCATGATGGGCGCTGGTGAATAAGCACCCATACCACCGGTGTTTGCTCCAGTATCCCCATCACCTACACGTTTATGATCTTGAGCAGATCCAAAAGGAAGAGCAACTTTACCATCACAAAGGCAGAAGAAGCTTGCTTCTTCACCTTCAAGAAAAGATTCTACAACAATTTTGTTTCCTGCATCTCCAAATGTACTTTTGAAGCAGGCATCAACTGCGTTAAACGCTTCTTCCATAGTTGTTGCAACCACGACACCTTTGCCAGCTGCTAAGCCATCAGCTTTAATAACAATGGGAACACCTTGTTGCTGAATGTAAGCTTTAGCTTTAGAGGCATCATTAAAGCATTGGTAACTTCCTGTAGGAATGTTATTCTTCCGACATAAATCTTTTGTAAAGGCTTTTGAACCTTCTAGTTGAGCAGCTTTTTGAGTAGGACCAAATACACAGATGTTAGCGCTATTAAGAGAGTCTGTTATACCCGCCACCAAGGGTGCTTCTGGTCCTACAATTACAAGATCAATAGAATGTGCCTTACAAAAATCAATAACAAGGGGATGGTCATCAATGTTTAAATTAATATTTTCACCAAATTCTGTTGTTGCAGGATTTCCAGGAGCACAATATAACTTTGTTAGCAGTGGTGATGCTGCTATTTTCCATGCTAAAGCATGTTCTCGTCCACCTGAGCCAATAAGAAGAATATTCATTGCTTGCTCCTCTCATAAAAGATAATTAATCTCATCCCCTTCTCATAAGAATGAAATGTCTCTATCGCAAGACCAAAGGTAAATCATTTGATGAAAAAAAATAAAAATATCGCGCATGTTCAGTCCTATGATAGCCAAGGACGGGTTATGGATGCATCTTCCAAACAATGGGTCTACAGCTTCCTTCCCCGTTCTTTATGGTTTTATGCGCAATTGGCGCGTTGGGATCGACCTATCGGTTGGCAATTGTTGATGTGGCCTTGTTTTTGGTCAACAACAATGGCTTTTTTCTCTTATAACATGCATTACGATACTCTTTTATCAATGTTTCTTCATTGGGTTTGGTATCTTTTTCTTTTTTTTCTGGGGTCTATTGCTATGCGAGGGGCAGGATGTACTTGGAATGATCTTATTGACCATAAAATTGATGCTCAGGTAGAAAGGACACGTTCTCGCCCATTGCCAACAGGTCATGTGAGTCGGTTTCAAGCGAGAGTTTTTATCCTTGTGCAATGTTTTGTTGGTTTAGTCGTTTTATCACAATTTAATAGGTTTAGTTTTTTTCTAGGTATTTCGTCATTGATAGCTGTTGCATTTTATCCTTTTATGAAACGCGTAACATATTGGCCGCAGTTTTTTTTAGGCGTTGCATTTAATTGGGGGGCATTAATGGGGTGGGCTGTTGTCTTTGGAAGTTTAAGCTGGGCACCAATCTTGCTTTATGTGGGATCAATTTTGTGGACCATAGGATATGATACAATCTACGCACATCAAGATAAAGAAGATGACATTACTGTTGGTGTCCGTTCTACGGCTCTTCTTTTTGGTAAAGCAACCAAGCGTGCTTTAGTATTTTTGTATGGTGGTTTTGTGATGTTCGTTAGTCTAGCATTTTATTTAGCTGGAGTTCCTGTTCTTAGTTTTTTGGGGATTTTTGTGGCAAGTATCCATATGTTTATTCAAATTAAAGTCATTGATATAGATGACAGTTCACAATGCCTCAGGCTTTTCAAATCTAATTCGCTTATTGGTTTTGTGATTTTTGCTGGTTTAGTATGTGGGGGTATATGGATGATATTTTATCCTGCGGTCTAAAAATAAGTTAGCTAAAATCATAGTTTCTACTGAATACAGTATGTTTTTTTTTAATAAGCTTGTTGCTAATCTATTTTTAAGCAATACAGTAGAAAATATCACCAATTAACCTTTACAGTGAAAATAAAATTCTTCTATTTAAATAAAATAAATCATCTTCTTTTAGAATTTTTCGAATAAAAAATATTTGTTTAATTGTTGCGAAGAAAAAATCTTCATAACGATGAAGTTTGAAGGATTAGGGATAAAGTTTTTGTCTTTTCCAATCGCTGTGTTCAACACAATCCCGTGTAAAAAGCAAACGATCATGTAAACGAAATGGGCGATCGCACCAGAACTCTATAGAAAGGGGTTTAACACGAAACCCAGACCAATAAGGTGGTCGTGGAATATTGCCTAGAGCATAACGCGCAGTATATTGAGCAATTGCTTTTTCGAGCACAAAACGATTGTCTAAAGGTTGAGATTGTTTAGAGGCCCATGCACCAATTCGACTACCACGTGGTCGCGATTGGAAATAGGCATCGGCTTCCTGTTGACTTACTTTTTCAACGATTCCTCTAATTCTGACTTGACGACGGAGTGATTTCCAATGAAAACCTAAGGATGCTTTCATTGATTTTAAAATTTCTTGTCCTTTACAGCTTTCATAATTGGTATAGAAGACGAATCCTTGGGGACTGTAGTCTTTGAGGAGAACCATACGAACATTAGGGAGTCCTGTTTCGTCAACTGTTGCTAATGCCATAGCATTCGGATCATTTATTTCACTTATCGTTGCCTCTTCAAGCCACTTTGCGAAAAGTTCAAAAGGTTTTTGCATTTGCATAAAATGATCATCTGTTGGTATTTTTTTGCTCATAGTTTCTCCAAATATCAGTGAGCATGGGTGAGGCATTTTCTCATTTACTTTATCATCAAGAAGTCACAGTACCATTTTTTCTTATTTTCAAAAAGCCAATGCTATCGTGTATTTCTATGGTAGTTTAATTATTTTTTACTTTAGCATAGACTACAAGGAGCTATATTAAATAAATATCTCATTTTATCTGGTATTTTAGTTTATTGATAGACATATAAAGAGAAAAGAAGAAATTATTCTTTAGAATAGACTGATGAAGCTATAAGGGATATTGAACAACGTATCAGTTGATATTTTGAAAACGAAGAAATTGAAAAGAGGGCAATATGCGTGATCCCTACACGATTTTGGGTGTGGCACGTACCGCAAAATCGCAAGAGATTAAATCGGCATTTAGAAGATTAGCGAAGAAATATCATCCAGACCATAATAAAGATGATACAAAGGCTAAAGAGAAATTTGCTGAAATTAATCAAGCCTATGAAATTATAGGTGATAAAGATAAAAAGGCACAATTTGACCGCGGTGAAATTGATATGGAAGGAAAACCGCTTTATCAAGCCTATGGTGCTGGTGAAAATTTTAGCAATAAACAAAATCCCTTTTCAGGAGGAGCAAAGGGATTTGATTTTTCCTCTTCAGGTGGTGCAGGTTTTGATACGAGTGATATTTTTCGGGATCTGTTTGGAGGAGGTGGTAGCTTTTCGAATTCCACACACTATAACCGTCCCCAACAAGGAGCACATGTTCGTGCTAATCTTGCCATAACATTAGAGCAGATGGTTGGCGCAGAAAAGGTGGAGGCTGTTTTTCCAAATGGGAAAAAGTTAAAAATTAAACTTCCAGATTATATTGAAGACGGACAGGTTATTCGTTTAAAAGGTCAGGGAGAAGCGGTACCTCACGGGCAAGCAGGAGATGCGTTAATAACCATTCAGATTCAAAAACATCCTCGTTTTCGGGTTGAAGGAAGAGCACTCCATCTTGATTTACCAGTTTCTCTTAAACATGCTGTTTTGGGAGCAAAAGAAGAAGTTGAGACGTTGGAGGGGCGTGTGGTTTTAACGATTCCTGCGTGGTCAAGTTCTGATCGCGTTTTACGGTTGAAAGGGAAAGGGCTTCGTTTAAAAAATGGTACAAGAGATGATCTTTATGTGCATGTTCGCATTATGTTGCCGGGAGATGAAAATGCCGCCGCACTAGAACAGTTTTTGCAAATGCAACAAGATTAATTTTAAAAATTTTATATATAAAAGCGTAGTTTTTGTTTGATTTTAAACCAATTGCTTGAAGAAAAAGTTGACCTGTGTCATAGGCAGGTGAATAATACTAATTTTAAGTAACAATGGGGCAGTGCTGATGGCTAAGGGTAATGGTTTATTGTACGGTAAGCGTGGTTTAATTTTGGGGTTGGCCAATAATCGCTCCATCGCTTGGGGAATCGCTAAAGCGGCAAGTAGCGCAGGGGCAGAGCTTGCTTTTACCTATCAGGGTGAAGCAATGAAAAAGCGTGTCGAGCCTTTGGCTGAAGAATTAAAGGGATTTGTTTGTGGACATTGTGATGTTTCTGACAGTGTCTCTATTGATACGGTCTTTAGAGAAATAGAGAAGAAATGGGGAAAACTTGATTTTTTAGTTCATGCTATTGGTTTTTCTGATAAAGATGAATTAAGTGGTCGTTATATTGATATCAGCGAATCAAATTTTATGATGACCATGAATATTTCCGTTTATTCCCTAACAGCTCTAACGAAGCGTGCAGAAAAATTGATGCCAGATGGTGGTTCAATCTTGACACTAACCTATTATGGTGCAGAAAAGGTTGTTCCCAATTATAATGTAATGGGGGTTGCCAAAGCCGCTCTTGAAGCGAGCGTGAAATATTTAGCGGTAGATTTAGGTCCCCAAAATATTCGTGTTAATGCTATATCTGCTGGACCAATTAAAACGTTAGCGGCTTCTGGTATTGGTGATTTTCGTTATATTTTAAAATGGAATGAATATAATGCTCCATTACGTCGTACGGTAACAATTGAAGAGGTTGGTGATTCTGCGCTTTATTTTCTTTCAGATTTGTCTCGTTCTGTTACCGGTGAAGTCCATCATGTCGATTCGGGTTATAATATCATAGGTATGAAAGCAGTTGATGCACCAGACATTTCTGTCGTTAAAGAATAAAGTTTGGTTATAAGATTTTATTAGACAGCAGTAATTTGACCAAATTTAAGGTGTCCAAGAGTATTTGGGAGAAAAGAGCTGTTTTGTGTATAGCACACAACATACGTTATCGTTGTATATATTTGACAGAGAAATGGATCTTTTTTCATGTCGCATAATACATTTGGTCATTTGTTTCGTGTAACAACATGGGGTGAAAGTCATGGTGCTGCTCTTGGTTGTGTCATTGATGGTTGTCCACCTGGAATTATTTTTACTCTTGCAGAAGTTCAAGCTTATCTTGATAAACGCAAGCCAGGACAATCAAAATACACAACGCAGCGCCGAGAACCAGATGAAGTAGAGGTCCTTTCAGGAGTTGTTGTTCAAGACGATGGAACGACATTGGTGACAACAGGTACACCAATTTCTCTGTTGATTCGAAACACAGATCAACGCTCTCAAGATTATGGAGCAATTGCTCATCAGTATCGTCCAGGACATGCGGATTATACTTATGATATTAAATATGGCATTCGTGATTTTCGAGGCGGGGGACGTGCTTCGGCACGGGAGACGGCAGCACGTGTTGCAGCAGGTGCATTTGCTCGTAAAATCGTTCCTGGTTTGATTGTACGAGGAGCAGTGATAGCAATTGGTCCTCATAATATTAATCGTGATCGTTGGGATTGGTCAGAGGTCGATAATAATCCTTTTTTTACAGCTGATGCAGAGATGGTTCAAATTTTTAGTGACTATATCAGTAAACTCCGTAAAGAGGGGACATCTGTTGGTGCGGTTGTTGAGATCGTTGCAGAAAATGTTCCGGCAGGTTTAGGAGCCCCTATTTACGCAAAGCTTGATCAAGATATTGCCTCGTTACTTATGTCGATTAATGCGGTAAAAGGTGTGGAAATTGGTGATGGTTTTGCGGCAGCCCGCTTGAGGGGAGAAGAAAATGCGGATGAAATGCGAATGGGAAATGATGGAAAACCGCTTTTTTTATCAAATCATGCGGGAGGTATTTTAGGGGGAATATCGAGTGGACAGCCAATTGTTGCGCGTTTTGCTGTAAAGCCTACTTCATCAATTTTAACACCTCGTCGTTCCATTGATGTTGATGGTCATGATATAGACGTTATAACAAAGGGACGTCATGATCCATGTGTTGGGATTCGTGCCGTTCCTGTTGGTGAAGCGATGGTTGCTTGTGCTATTGCTGACCATTATCTAAGACATCGCGGTCAAGTTGGGTGATTGAAAAGGTGAACAATGGCGTATGATGAAAAAAAAATTGTTTCTGCACTTAAAGCTTTTGAACGCGGTGAAATTGTTGTGGTGACAGATGATGATGACCGTGAAAATGAGGGTGATTTAACTGTTGCTGCAGCGCATTGTACAGAAGAAAAGATGGCGTTTATTCTTCGTCACACAACAGGTATTGTGTGCACACCTATGCCAAAAAAAGAAGCAAAACGGTTTAATCTTTCTCCTATGGTACCAGATAATAACTCTGCACATGGGACGCAATTTACGGTTACTGTTGATTTTAAACACGGCATAACAACAGGGATCTCAGCACATGACCGTACATTAGCTGTACGTAATCTTGCGAATTCAAATGCAAGTGCGGATGATTTTGTTCGTCCAGGGCATGTTTTTCCTTTAATTGCGCATGAAGGGGGAGTGCTCATGCGTTCAGGTCACACGGAGGCCGCTGTTGATTTATGTAAATTAGCTAATTTGCCGCCGGTTGGTGTTATCGGTGAGTTAGTTAATGATGATGGAAGCGTTAAACATGGCGATCAGATTATGAAATTTGCGCAAGAACATCGGTTGCATATTATAACGGTTGCAGATTTAATTGCTTACCGCCAACGTAAGGAAATATTGATCAAGCATGTTGGAGAAATGCCTATTGAAACATTCGTAGGTCCCGCTATTGTTCAAAGTTATCAACTCCCTTGGGAAGTCGTTCAGCATATTGCAATTGTTTTTGGTGATGTCCGTGAGGGTGAGAATATTCCTGTGCATTTACATCATGAAAACATTATAAGTGACGTTTTTTGTCAAACTTCAGATATTATGGTGATGATGCGGCGTATGATGGAAAAAGAAAAACGTGGCGTATTTATTTATTTGCGTGAAGGATCTGTTATACAATCAACTGTTGGTATTCAAAACATGACAAGAAACAGTTCAGAAAACCATGTGCAGGCGATTGCACGCGAAGAAGAATGGCGCAAAATTGGTTTAGGATCACAAATTTTAAAATATTTAGGAATAGGCTCTGTTATTGTTTATGCTTCTAAAGAGCATCATTATGTAGGTTTGGAAGGTTTTGGAGTTCGTATATCCAGAACAGATATTTTTTGAGGTTCATATGAAAAAAGAGATACAAGAGGGGGATATTACGACCTTAAGCTTTGAGCAAGCGCTTAAGCAACTTGAAGTTATTGTCGAAAATTTGGAACGTGGCGATGTGCCTTTGGAACAATCCATTGATATTTATGAACGCGGTGAAGCGCTTAAAAAGCATTGTGAAAAACTCTTAAGAGTTGCTGAAGCTAAAGTTGAAAAAATCCAGCTTTCAGAAGAAGGTTTTCCAGAAGGAGTGGAACCACTTGATGCTAAATAATTTAAATCTTTTTGGATATTTATTGTGGGACTTAAGAGAAGCAATAACCTTAGTTTATAAACAGAAAGTTTTATTGATTTCTTTTTTATAAAATAAGTTAAAAATGAGGAAATTATAGCTCATCTCAAATAGAAAAGAGCATTTTCAGTAAAAAAGATGCAAAACTGTAAATAAAAGAGTAGAGAAGATATATTTTTATCATTGTGTTTTCTTGAGTTAAGATAATAGGAAGGATTTTTTTTGTCTCAGGTCTTAACACCATTGCTTGACCGTGTTTGTTTTCCGCAAGATTTGCGGGCATTACCTGAGTCTGATTTGGTACAGTTGGCTGATGAGTTGCGGACCGCAACAATTGATGCGGTTTCTGTAACAGGTGGTCATCTTGGGGCGGGACTTGGTGTTGTTGAGCTCACTGTTGCATTACATTATATTTTTAATACACCAGAGGATAGGATTATTTGGGATGTTGGTCATCAAACCTATCCACACAAGATTTTAACGGGGCGTAGAGAAAAAATTCGCACATTACGTCAGGAGGGCGGATTATCTGGTTTTACAAAACGTTCAGAAAGTGTGTATGATCCATTTGGAGCGGGGCATTCGTCTACTTCTATTTCAGCGGGGCTTGGTATGGCAGTGGCAAGTGCTTTGAAAGCAGAGACAAGACGCAATATCATAACTGTCATTGGTGATGGTGCAATGTCTGCGGGCATGGCTTATGAAGCCATGAACAACGCTGGTGCTTTGAATGCACGCTTGATTGTTGTTCTTAATGATAACGATATGTCTATAGCACCACCTACAGGTGCTATGAGTGCACATCTTGCACGATTAGTGTCTCGTCCTTCTTATCGTCATTTGCGTGAACGCGTAAAGATGTTGAGCGAAAAATTGCCAAAGTTTTTTTTGGATAAAGCTCGTCGTTCAGAGGAATTTGCGCGTGGCCTTTTGGTTGGGGGAACTTTATTTGATGAGCTTGGCTTTTATTATGTTGGACCCATAGATGGGCACAATTTGGGGCATTTATTGCCTGTTTTTAAAAATGTTCGTGAATATCCTAATGGTCCTGTTTTGGTGCATGTTGTAACCCATAAGGGAAAGGGATATCCACCTGCAGAGGCCTCGTCTGATAAATATCATGGTGTTAATCGTTTTGATGTCACGACAGGAAAACAGGTAAAAGCATCAAGTAATATTCTACCCTATACCAAGGTATTTTCTAAAGCTTTAATAGAAGAAGCTCGCCATGATGATAAGATTGTTGGCATAACAGCAGCGATGCCAACAGGGACAGGCCTTGATTCTTTTGCGAAAAAATTTCCTGAAAAAATGTTTGATGTTGGTATCGCTGAGCAACATGCCGTAACTTTTGCGGCAGGACTTGCTTGTGAAGGGTATAAGCCTTTTGTTGCAATTTATTCTACTTTTTTACAGCGTGCTTATGATCAAATTATTCATGATGTATCAATTCAAAAATTACCGGTACGTTTTGCTATTGACCGAGCAGGTTTTGTGGGGGCAGATGGTGCAACACATGCTGGAAGTTTTGATATTGTTTTTTTGGCCACTCTTCCTGAGTTTGTTGTTATGGCACCTTCTGATGAGCTTGAACTGATGCATATGGTGCGTACAGCTGCAGCTTATGATCAGGGACCAATTTCTTTTCGTTATCCGCGTGGTGAGGGGATTGGTATAGATTTACCGCAACGTGGTGAGTTATTAGAAATTGGAAAAGGGCGCGTTCTGCGTGAAGGAAATAGAATCGCTTTGGTTTGTTTTGGAACGCGGATGTCAGAAGTGTTGCAAGCTGCTGATGCGTTGGAGGCTGAAGAATTGTCTACAACGGTTGCAGATGCACGGTTTGCAAAACCTTTAGATAAAGATTTGATGCGTCGTTTGGCACGTGAGCATGAGGTATTGGTGACAATTGAAGAAGGGGCAATCGGTGGATTTGGAGCGCACATATTACAATTTTTAGCGCAAGAAGGGCTCTTAGAGCATGGTTTGAAAGTTCGTACACTAAAATTTCCTGATGAATATTTGAATCATGGTTCACCAGAAAAAATTCTTTCACGTGTCGGACTTGACGCTATGGGTATTTTAAACACGGTTTTTGCTGTTTTGGGACGCGAGATTCGAACAGGATAGAAAATTCGAGTATGAGATGGCTTCCAGAAAAAGACTCGATATTTTTTTAGTTGAAAAAAACTTTTTTACGACACGTTCACGCGCACGTGATGCAATTATGCGCCAAACTGTTAAAGTTAACGGAGAAATCGTTTTTAAAGCTGGGCAAATCGTTTTTGATGATGCAGAGATTACCGTTTGTGATCCAGCGCAGAATTATGTTTCTCGGGCAGCGTTAAAATTGATTGCTGCACTTGATGCATTTCCAATTGTAACGGACAAAGTGACAGCCATTGATGTTGGTGCATCAACAGGTGGTTTTACGCAAGTTCTCTTAGAGCGTGGAGCAGATCATGTCATTGCCGTTGATGTTGGGCATCATCAATTTGATAAACGTTTATTGGGCAACAGTGCTATAACGTTATTAGAAGGCTTGAATGTCAGAGATTTTAAACAGGAACATTTAGGTGGGCGAGAAATTGATCTTATCGTTTCAGATGTTAGCTTTATTTCGCTCAAACTTGCGTTGCCTCCCGTGTTGTCTTTAGCCAAGAAGGGTGCCCAAGCTGTTTTACTGGTAAAGCCTCAGTTTGAGGTTGGTCGTAAACACTTTAGTAAGGGAGGAATATTAAGTCCATCAAGTGCTAAAGAAACTGCTGAGGCGCTTTTTGTTTGGTTAAATACACAAACAGGGTGGAGTGCAAAAGGTTTAATTTCTTCCCCTATTACAGGTGGTGATGGCAACGTGGAATATTTACTATTCGGAGAAAAACAAGAGTGAATGACAATGTCATAATCGATCATATCGGAGCAAATGGTTATGGTATTGCTAAGACGTCTCACGGCTTCGTTTCTGTTCCTTTTACTTTACCAGGAGAGTGTGCTGAAATTACTGTTCATGGAAAATATGCAACATATATAACATTAAAAGAAAAATCATCAGAACGCATTGATACTCTTTGTCAGCATTTTGGAGAATGTGGAGGGTGTACTCTTCAGCATTGGCATATGGATGCTTATCGCGTATGGAAACAACAATTGGTTGTTGAGGCGCTTAAAAAGTATGGACTTAATAATGTTGTTGCGCCTTTAATAGAATGTAAACCTTATAGCCGACGGCGGATTACTCTAACAGCATCCATGACCCCACAGGGGCAAAAAGTTGGTTTTAACCGTTATCTCTCTCATGAGATTGTAGCTCTTGAGGAATGCCCAGTAAGCCGTCCAGAGCTTATTTCTCAGTTGCATAATATCAGAGAGCTCTGTGCTTTTCTAAAGAGCTCTGCCAAACGGTTTCATGTTACGATAACATGTGTTGAAAATGGTTTAGATGTTGCTTTAAGCGGTTGCATTATACACCATGAATCACTTCGTCAGAGAATGATCAGTGCTGCTCTTTCATATGGGATTATACGTTTATCTGTTGACGGTGAAGTTTTGGTTGAACGAGAAAAACCAGAGATTTACTTTGGAGATGTCCGTGTTGAATTTCCTTCTGGTGGTTTTCTGCAAGCAACTTGTGAAGCTGAAAATATAATGGGCAATATTATTTTGACTCATTTAAAAAAAGCAAAGAATGCTGTTGATTTGTTTTCAGGGGTAGGAACATTTACCTTGCGTATGGCAAAAAAGATGAATGTTCATGCAGTAGAAAATAATGAAGATGCATTAAGAAATCTAAATACAGCAGCACGTTTTGCGACTGGTTTAAAAACGGTCACTTGTGAAAAACGTGATCTTTTCCGACATCCCCTTTCTGTAAAGGAACTTGAATGTTTTGAGAGTGTTGTTTTTGATCCTCCCCGTGCTGGTGCAGAGCAACAAGTACGTGAATTAGCGAAGACAACAGTATCACGTGTTGTGGCAATTTCTTGTAATCCTACTACATTTGCTCGTGATTTATCTCTTCTTGTTGCAGGGGGGTATACAGTAGAAAAAATCATACCGATTGATCAATTTTTATGGTCACCACATGTCGAAGTTGTTGCTGTTTTGAGCAAAAAGAAAAAAAAGAAAGGTTGGAAACTTTAGCCTGAAAGTTTTTTAATACTATGAAGATTTTTTAAAAGTTGACCTGTGTATTATTATAAAATTTCTCCAAAATTTATCTATAATAATAACCTTTTTCTCGTTGAGCTAAGAGCACTGAATGTAGAAAGTGCTTTTTTCTTTTAAGCTTTTTTATTATGAAATATAAAAGACAAGTTACCCCACACAAAAAAACACACAAAAGACTAATATCTTACGAAAAAGATGTGTCTGAATAAGCCTGTGCCGTCGTTATATTTGCCATCCCCTAATGTTTCTTAAAACTCTTGGTACTTGAGACGGCCCATAAGAGGAATCTTTAGTCTTTTCTTGTACAGTTTTTATCCATATAACTCTCCCCGCCTGTAACGTATAAACGAATGATTTTGATTGATCCAACAGACACAGATTTAAAATGAGAGAATCTTGCGGTATTCAAGGTTCTAATACAATATGAATAACGCTAGATTATCTTTATAAATCAATTCATTGTAATCTCCCCCTCACAAAATGGTCATAATAGACGAGAAGGAGGCAATACTGGGAAGGAATGAGCAAGCTTATTCCTCTATAAGCGCAGTTCCACCGATTGTCATATTATTGATTCGAAGATGAGGTTGACCAACACCAACAGGGACATTTTGCCCTGCTTTTCCGCACATACCAATACCATTATCTAGTTTACTATCATTACCAATCATTGTGATACGTTTCATAGCATCCGGTCCATTTCCAATAAGAGTTGCACCTTTGATTGGTGCACAAATTTTGCCATTTTCTACTCGGTATGCTTCAGTACATTCAAAGACGAATTTTCCGGAAGTAATATCAACTTGTCCTCCACCAAATGAAACAGCATAGATACCACTTTTAAGTGAAGAAAGGATTTCTTCAGGTGTTTTATCTCCTCCTAGCATGATTGTATTGGTCATTCGTGGCATTGGTGCATAAGCATAAGATTCACGCCGTCCATTTCCAGTTGATTTACCTCCCATAAGCCGTGCATTAAGTCTGTCTTGCATAAAACCAACGAGTTTTCCATCTTCAATGAGAACGTTATATCCTGAAGGGGTCCCCTCATCATCGACAGTGAGAGAGCCACGGCATTGTGGAATTGTTCCATCATCAACAACTGTAACACCTTTTGCTGCAACTTGTTGTCCTAAAAGTCCAGCAAAAGCCGATGTTTTTTTACGGTTAAAGTCACCTTCTAAACCATGACCTACGGCTTCATGGAGCATAACACCAGGCCATCCGTTAGCTAAGACAACATCAAAAGATCCAGCAGGTGCTGCTTCTGCTTCTAAATTTGTTAAAGCCATACGTAAGGCTTCATCCGCGGCTTTTTTCCAATTGTCTTCATGAATAAATTGGTTAAATGCTTGTCTCCCTCCACATCCATAAAAACCATTTTCACGACGATTGCCTTCAGCTGCGACCACAGATATAGAAAGTCGCACAAGGGGACGAATATCACGAACCAAATAACCATCTGCACGTAAAATTTCAACATGTTGTAGCGAGCCGGAAAGAGAAACAGTCACCTGATGCAATTTATCATTTTTAGCACGTAAATAGGCATCAATTTTTTGCAAAAGAGCACTTTTTTCTTCAAATGATGGAGCATCAAGGGGATTATGCGGTTGATAAAGCCTTTTGTTTGTTTGTTGAGGTGCTATGCTATAAGTCCCTGCATGATTATTATAGGTAACAGCTTTAGCAGCTTCACTGGCACGTTTGAGTGCAGCAGCTGATAACTCACTAGAGTGAGCATATCCAGTAGCCTCTCCAGCAACAACGCGTAGTCCAAATCCCATATCTTGATGAAATGAGCCGTTTTTAAGCTGTCCATTATCAAATAAAAGAGCTTCGCTTTCTGTGTACTCAAGGTAAAGCTCACCATCATCAGCATGATGAAGTGTTTCCTGTATAAGTGATTGCACTTTAGAGGAAGCAATATCAAAATGATCAATCAGCGATTTCATAAGAATTATCCTATTTTTATGGGGGCTCAGAAGATTTTTATCAATCTAATTTTAAGAATCTTTCAAAATATACGATGAGATTTTGATTGTTTAAAATGTATTGATTTCATTCATGTCGGTAAGGTTGCATAGGCGTCGCCAAGACCATGAAGGTCAACAAAACCTCCAATCCCTTGTTCCGGAGTTGTAAAGATAAAATAGGTTGCCATTTTTCCTTTTAAAAAGAGCTGCAATATGTCTTCTTTAAGAAAGGCTTCAGCAACACAATTATCACCAAGACAACGACGATATTCCATTCTGCCCATATTTTTATCGTCAATTTTAATTCCAACGCCAGGACGTAATTCAACGCGAATCGGAACAAAAACACGCATCAAAGCACCTTGCTTTTGAGGAAGTTTATAAAATGTAACGCGCAAGGTAATATCTTGACGCCCTTGTGTGTGAACGTTTTGTACAACTTCACACTGTATGTTAGGTGTACCTGGTGGTAGAGAACACACTTTTGTCCATGCACCATAGGTTTGCGGAGCAGGGACATCTTGTGCATAGGGTGTTTGTGCAAATGCATGACTGATAAAACTACTATAAAGCGTGTAAAGAACAGCACCAATAAAAAAAGTTTTTTTGAGTAATTTATAAAGTATCACAGAAAATCCTATCCGACTCAACACCCACAACCATGCATAGATTTACATAAAAAAATGAATTCCCCATAAAAAACCATAACACAAAATCAGTATTTACCCAAATATATTAATTCATATGATATATTTTTATGATACATTTGTAATGTGGAGAGAACGTTGATTGAAAAAATGTATTTTTATTGCCAATATTTCCATTTACTTTTAGGGGATACGTGCGAAAGAGATATTTCATATTTTCTCAAAAATACGATTGGTCTTAATGGGTCATTTCCATACGCTAGATAATATTTGTCAGATAATATTGGATTTGTGAATGACAGAAATGGAAAAGGGCTTTGAGTGGAATGTCAGTTTCAGAAGAGTTATCGGTTGTGAATGGTAAATCAACGCCACCAAAATCCGGTATTGGTGATTACATCACATTATTAAAGCCACGTGTTATGTCTCTTGTGGTCTTTACGGCTCTGGTTGGTTTGCTTGTATCGCCTGTTCCTATCAATCCGTGGTATGGTTTTTTAGCAATTTTATGTATTGCTGCTGGTGGCGGTGGTGCGGGAGCACTGAACATGTGGTATGATGCTGACATTGATGCTGTGATGGAACGGACTAAAAAGCGTCCTATTCCCATGGGTAAAATCAGCTCCCAAAAGGCATTTATTTTTGGCATGGTTCTTTCTATGCTCTCGGTATTGGTTATGGGGAGCTTCATTAATTGGTTTGCGGCATTTTTTCTTGCGTTTACGATTTTCTTTTATGTCGTTATCTATACAATTTGGTTAAAGCGTATCACACCACAAAATATTGTTATTGGTGGTGCTTCTGGGGCTTTTCCACCAATGATTGGATGGGCCGTGACAACAGGGACAGTGAGTATTGATAGCTTTTTATTATTTTTAATCATTTTTATGTGGACCCCCCCTCACTTTTGGGCTCTTTCTTTATTTTCATCTCTTGATTATGAGGCTGCAGGTATCCCTATGATGCCTAATGTACGAGGTGAACATTCAACAAAAAAACAGATTTTATTTTATACTGTTTTGATGGCATTGTGTGCTGCTGCTCCTTGCTTTACTGGTCTTGGCGGAATTTTTTATGGTATTTTTTCAACAATTTTAAGCATTATCTTTATTTATTTTGCCTATCGTTTATGGAAAGCTGATACACATAATGAAACTATTTTGATGGCCAAAAAAACGTTTTTCTTTTCGTTACTTTATTTGGCAGCTATCTTTGGAATTCTTTTGATTGAATCTCTTGTTTGGTATTTTATCGCTCTTTAGTTGCGTAAAATGAAAGAGCAAATTTTAAAAGAGCTTTTCTTCAAGAAAATGCTGTAAGAAAACACGATAGAGTGTGTTCTTATGCAAAAGATGATATTGCACGTTTTTTTACATTGCTTATTCATGTATAATAATAGGTTGTTTGAATATATAGCTAAAACTATAGAGATTAAGGATGATTTATGTCTGGACTTCCCCCTTTAACGATACGTCTTTGTGGTCCACGTGGATTTTGTGCAGGGGTTGATCGTGCTATCCAGATTGTTCTGCTTGCATTAAAAAAATATGGTGTTCCAGTATATGTTCGTCATGAAATTGTACACAACCGCTACGTAGTTGAGGGATTACAGCAACGGGGTGCTGTTTTTGTCGAAGAACTTAATGAGATTCCAGAAGAACATCGCAATCAACCAGTTGTTTTTTCTGCTCATGGTGTACCAAAATCTGTTTCAGAAGAAGCACGATACTATAATTTGTTTTATCTCGACGCAACATGTCCGTTGGTCTCGAAAGTTCATAAACAAGCGATACGACATCAACGTCATGGTCGTCATGTTATATTGATTGGTCATGCTGGTCATCCTGAGGTGATAGGGACAATGGGACAGCTTGAAGAAGGGGTTGTGACGCTTATTGAAACGATAGAAGATGCTTTGCATTATCAACCCAATGATCCAGATAAATTAGGATTTGTTACACAAACAACGCTTTCTGTTGAAGATACTGCAGGAATTATCGATATATTACAACAACGTTTTCCTACATTAGCAGCACCAGCGGCTGAATCAATTTGCTATGCTACAACGAATCGACAAGATGCGGTTAAAGCAGCGGCAAAGGGGAGTGATTTGTTTTTGATTGTTGGAGCACCAAACTCTTCTAATTCACGACGTTTAGTAGAGGTTGCCGAAAAGTCTGGTGCGCGGCAAGCTATTTTAGTTCAGCGCGCTGATGAAATTAATTTTGAAAACCTAAAATCTCTTTCTATAGTCAGTCTTTCAGCAGGGGCTTCGGCTCCTGAAATTATTATTGATGAAATTATTTCAGCATTTCGTGAGCGTTATGATGTCACAATAGAATTAGCTGAAACAGTGGTAGAAACGGAAAAATTTTTAGTGAGTCGCGAATTACGCGACGTCATTTTAACGTCTCAAGATATGGCTTTCGTTAATGGTCAAGCAAATAATGCAAAAAATGAAAATCAGAATACAGACATGTCTACAACGAAAGCAGAATAATGGCCGTTTATACAGATATTCACCCAAATGATTTAAAAGTGTTTTTAACACGTTATGCAATAGGATCACTTTTGTCTTATCAAGGTATAGAAGAGGGGATTGAAAATTCTAATTTTATGTTAGAGACAACACAAGGGCGATTTATTTTAACACTTTATGAAAAGCGTATTTCAAAAGATGATTTACCTTTTTTTTGTCGCTTGATGCAGCATTTAGGACAGCGTGGAATTCCTTGTCCTCAACCTGTTATTCAAAATGATGGAATGATGATCTGTGAACTAGCAGGACGTCCTGCTGCTATTATTACTTTTCTGGAAGGAGAGTGGATCCGCCAGCCCAATATAGATCATTGTGGCGAAGTGGGGACGGGGTTAGCACAATTACATTTAGCAGGACAGGATTTTACACTCAGTCGTAAAAATACTCTTTCTGTTATGGATTGGAAGGTATTGTGGCAACGTTGTCAAACCAAAGAAGATGCATTGTTAAAAGAATTTGGACAAAAAATTGAGTTGGAATTGGCTTTTTTACAGGAAAATTGGCCATGTAATTTACCAATAGGCATTATTCATGCAGATTTATTTAATGATAACGTTTTTTTTGTGAATCATCGTCTTTCTGGGATGATAGATTTCTATTTTGCTTGTAATGACTTTTTTGCTTATGATTTAGCGATCTGTTTAAATGCTTGGTGCTTTGAGCCTGATCATTCCTATAATCTTACCAAAGCACGTAAGTTATTGGAAAATTATCAAAAAATAAGACCATTGATCCCTTTAGAATTGGACAAGATGGTCTTATTAGCTCGTGGTGCATCTCTACGTTTCTTACTCACACGTCTATATGATTGGTTTAATACACCGCCTAATAGCTTTGTTATTAAGA
The DNA here is from genome assembly GCF_042196125.1 of Bartonella sp. AP280QHHD. Lineage (NCBI taxonomy): Bacteria > Pseudomonadati > Pseudomonadota > Alphaproteobacteria > Hyphomicrobiales > Bartonellaceae > Bartonella > Bartonella sp. AP280QHHD. The sequence continues at coordinate 105,215 of NZ_JBHIPQ010000031.1, forward strand.
AAGATCCATGGGAGTATTGGCACAAGCTTTGTTTTTTCAGTAATGTAAATTCGCTAAGTGAATTAGGTTTTTAAATTTTATGGCAACTCAACAAAAAGTCGTTGAAATTTATACAGATGGTGCTTGCTCAGGGAATCCTGGAGTTGGAGGATGGGGAGCAATTTTACGCTGGAATGGTCATGAACGGGAGCTTTATGGCGGTAAGATCCATACGACAAACAATCAAATGGAACTCATGGCGGCAATTTGTGCATTAAAGGCGCTTAAAGAGCCCTGTTTGGTCGATCTTTATACAGACTCAGTTTATGTACGTAACGGTATATCTAAGTGGATTGAAGATTGGAAAAAGAATAATTGGCGCACTGCATCAAAAAATCCTGTTAAAAATATGGAGCTATGGCAAGCTCTTGAGGATGCTAGTTCTTGTCATACAGTTAGATGGCACTGGGTAAAAGGGCATGCGGGACATCCAGAAAATGAACGCGCAGATGCCCTTGCTCGCAAAGCAATTACTCAATATCGTGAAAATGGACGTTTTCCAGCATAATTGCTTTTTGAGAGCTTTTTCTTTTATCACGGAGACGCAAGAGGGGTTGGCTGCGTATGGAATATGAATGTTCCACTTAAGGCGTGATCTTTAAAAGCAACTGTATAAAAAATTTTTTGGTTTATTTCTTCTGGTGTGAAATAGAGTGGAGCACTGAAGAGTGTATATTCTGCGTTATCACTGACTTTTCTTGCTGCTCCAATTTGCATTTCTCCTCCATCTAAAAAGAGAGAGGAAGGAGTGGTTTTGTTGTTATTTTGTATTTTTATAAGAAGGGTACTATTATTTTTTTCAGCACTTATTTTTAGTGCATTCTGCGTCATGCGGGGCAAAGAATTTTGCGCCTTTTTTAAGAAGGAAGCAGGAAGCTGTTTATTTTTAAGAGCAGATGGCGAAAAATCAAAGTTAACAGTAAATGGAAGACAGATTTTGTGACATAATCCAAGAGTGAAAGCACCACTTAAATTTTTGCTTGAACCAGAAAGATTGAAGGGCAATATTACTTTATCTTTATAACCTAATGACCAATCATTTTCTGTTTCAAAAAGCTGTGGAGTAGGATAAAAGATTTCATAAGAAATCTGTTGGTTGAAATTAAAAAATGGTGCCATGCCAGAATTACCTGGATTACGCCAGTAAGTTTTCCATCCTGGTTTAAGCTCAATTTCAATAATGCCTTCTCTTATTCCAGAAAGAGAAGGTTCAGTGATCGCTAATCGGATACGACCACCATCTGATTCATACCAAGATGTTGCGAAAAGCTGGAGTTTTTGTTCTGTTTGAGCATTTACAGGAATGTTAAGTAATTCTAAAACTATGAATGTTAAGCTTAAAGTAACTAAAAGCTTTTTATAAAAGAAAGTTGCGATATTTTGTAAATTTGTAAATATATAACTTTTTTTCATTGGAGTTTTATTTTCCTAGTGTGCTAAATGAACAAATTTTTATCATGTCAATTATGGAGAATAACAGATTAATGAAGCGGTGTAATGGCTTTTTAGGTGGACAATTACTCATAGCAATGCCTGGGATGAATGACAAACGCTTTATTCGTTCTGTTATTTATATTTGTGCGCATTCTGATGCCGGTGCGATGGGCATCATTCTCAATCAATTGCATCACATTGATTTTCCAGAGCTTTTGCTTCACTTAGGAATCATAGACAGTGGCCAAAAAAAAAGTCTTTCTGAACCAATAAAACAGTTTCCAGTTCGCTATGGTGGTCCTGTTGATCCTTCGCGTGGTTTTGTCCTTCATTCAGATGATTATGCTTGTGAAGAAACTGTTTTTATTGCGGATAAGATCTGTTTTACTGCGACAATTGATATATTAAAAGCGATCAGTTGCGAACAAGGTCCGCAACATGCACTGGTCGCATTAGGCTATGCTGGATGGAAAGCGGGGCAACTTGAGGCAGAAATTTCTACAAATGGTTGGCTAATCAGTTCTACATCACCTAGTTTTCTTTTTGAAAGCGATTTAAGCTGCAAGTATGATAAAAGTTTAACACGCATGGGTATCGATCCAACTTATCTTGCTTCTGAAATGGGACACGCGTAGAGTTTTTTCTAAGCTTTTTAACTTTACACGTTATTTTATCCCTTATGTTTTTATTTTATAAGGGAAATGGCTCTGAACGAGCGTAATTAATTCTTCTATGGCAATCGGTTTCGTCACAAGTGTACTTTGAACATATTTACAGCCTTCTTGACGGAGGAAGATTGCTTCTTTTTCATTTTCAACACCTTCTGCGATAATTTGCAAATTAAGATCTGTTGCCATATTAATGATAGACTTTAGAACAATTTTCTTCTTAAGAGAGTCGATTGAGATAAGTGAACGATCAAGTTTAACCATATCAAATGGATAACGTACGAGATAGGTCAGAGACGAATAACCTGTTCCAAAATTATCGAGTGCGAGATTCATTCCAAGTGTTTTAATTTGTTCAAGAAAGTGCGCTGATTGTTCAGGATTATTTCTTAAGACAAATTCAGATATTTCAATCATCAGACGCCCTTTGTGGAGCGGATGGCGAAGCAAAGCGGCACGCAATTGACTGATAAAACGAGGATGAATCATTTCTGCGCTTGGTAAATTAATTGAAATAAAGAAAGATTGTTGGGAAAACTTTTCTTGTACATTTATAAGATCAATAATGGCATTATCGATGATAAATTGTGACAAATCCATAACAATTTGTTCATTTTCTACGATTTTTATGAAATCAGAGACATTTAAATTTCCATAAGTGGGATGATGCCATTCTACAATTGTTTCAAAACCAATAATATGTCCGTCTGATAAATTAAGAATAGGATGGTAGAGGATTTTCATCTCATTACGTTTTATGGCATAATGGACATCTTTCTCCAGAGTATTATGTTCGAGACCCAAAGTGCGAAAATTAGGACGAAAAGGTTCAATATGGTTCCCACCCATTTGTTTTGCGCGAATCATCGCTAACTCACTATCATTAAAAATATCTTTAGCCGTCGACCGGCTTTCACTCCATGTAACCAATCCGATAGAGGTTGAAAGGATTATTTTATTTTCTGAAAGTGAAATAGGTGCTGAAATTGTTTTGTGCAAATGATCTGCAAATGCTGCAATTTTTTGTGGTTCGGTTTCACTGAGTAAAATAATTGCAAAGCGGTCTGCTGAAAGACGCGATAAGGTGTCTTGAAAGTTAATGAGACGATTTAAACGACGTGCGATTATAAGCAGTACAGTATCCCCAACTGCTATGCCTAATTTGCGATTAATTTGGCGAAAATTGTCAAAATCAATCATAAAGACAGTTGGTCTAATTTTGATATTTGCTTTCGCTAAAGAGGTATAATTTTGTAGTCTATCAAAGAAAATTTGTTGGTTAGGAAGTCCAGTTAAGCTGTCGTGGATTGCATCATGCAATAAGCGTTCTTCGGATTTTTTATGGTTAGTAATATTGACAATGGTTCCAATGACACGTGTGATTTTTCCATCTTTTTGCATAGCCGGACGTGCACGAAGAGAAAACCAATGATAATAACCACCACCGGAAGAAAGCCGAAAAATTTGATCAATGCGCCCTTTTTTATTTTTAAGAATGATATCCAATACGGCTTGAAAGCGTTCACGATCATCATGGTGCAAGGCTGAAATCCAGTTGCGCATAGGTCCATTGAGGTTATGAATTTCAGTACCAAAAAGGGTTGCCATGTTTGGATGTACAACAATACGATCACGCTCAATATTCCAATCCCAAATAATATTTCCAGCTCCCTTTGCTGCGAGTACTTGTTGTTCAAGGTCGGAAAATATTCCTTCATGGAAAGCGTCATTAGAAAAAGTTTGTTGCAGGACAGTAAAGCTTATGAGAAGAACAATGAGCACTAATCCTCCCGCTAATGCTGGCTGGATAATATCATTGTTTAAATGTCCAGCTATGCAGGCATAGGCTCCAACACACCAAAAGCTAATGAGCAACCATGTTGGAATAAGCATAATGGCGCGGTCATAGCTTCTGATTGAGAAATAGATGATTAATATTATACCAAGCACAGCGGTAAGGCCAAAAGACAAACGCGCAATTCCAGCTGCTCTGATGGGATCATAAATAGCAAAGGCTCCTAGACTGCAAAACGCAATGGTCCAAGCGATAGCACCGTAACTAAAATGATAATGCCAGCGGTTAAGGCTGAGATAGGTAAAAAGAAAAATGAAGAGTGTAGCAGTAAGTGCTACTTCTGTACCAGCACGCCAGATTGGTTGGGTTGTGAGTGTAACTGCAAAGAATTTATTTAAAAAGTTGAAGTCAATACCAATATAAAAAAGCACTGCCCAAGCAACTGCCGCTGTTGCAGGAAACAGCCCTGTTCCACGGACGACGAAGAGAACAGTTAACAAAAGCGCTAAGAGACCTGATATCCCAAGAAGAATACCATGATAAAGCGTATAAGAATTAATTGCATCTTTATAAGCTTCAGGTTGCCATAAATAGATTTGCGGTAGATTTGCAGAGTTAAGTTCGGCCACAAATGTAATAACAGCACCAGGGTTAAGGGTAATACGAAAGATATCAGAGTTTGCACTAAGTTGACGATCGAGGGAAAAACCTTCGCTTGGCGTTATGGATTGAATCCTTGATGATCCAAGGTCTGGCCAAAAAAATCCAGAATGTGCCATGCGGTAATGGGGGGCAACGATGAGACGATCAACTTGTTCATCTGTTGGATTTGCAAGAGAAAAAACTGCCCAATTTCCGGAAAATTTTTCATTTTTTGCCTGCACTTCAATACGCCATACAATACCATCTGGTCCTGGTGCTGTACTTGTTTGAAAAATAGAGTTGTTTGTATGGTGAATTTCAATTGCTTTTGAGAGATCAAGAGCAGCATCTTGAGAAGAAATTTTAACTGGTTCAATTGCTTGTGCTGATGTAAGATGGACAAAAGAACTAACGACTACAATGAAAATGATGTCAATTATTTTACGCAAACTCTTCACAATGTCCCACTCTCAATATTTTAGGATGTTTAATTTTCATTTCGACTTTTGAGAAAAAACGTCCACCTTTTATAATTTATTTACATAATAAATTGTTATCACTTTTTCTTAAGTTATGTGATTTTATATACAAATAGACCACACACCCATTTGCTTCAATGGAACCTGAAGCGAATGAAGTTTTATATTTTAAAAGGGCAAAGTTAAACCATGAATTTCCAGATTTCACGGATATACCTTCACTTATTAGAATCTTTATCACATGAAGTATGAATTGGGTAGTTTTGTACGCCTATTTGCCCAATATTTCCAAAACTTATTTAATGAGGAGAGCTTTTGTGGTAAATTTTATGATAAAATATGTGATGTTATTGTGATGCTGCTTTGAAAAGAAGTTTTTACTTTAGCTTGTATGAAAGAGTTGACGTTAAATCATCAAAATTTATGAGGGGTCCTACAGGTCCGACAGCAGTTAGTGTTGGAGTGGAGTTTGTAAAAAGACGATGTGCTAAATCAGTTAATCTTTTAGGAGTGATGAGATTGAGGCGTTCAATTGTTTCCGATATTGGAATTGGTCGACCATAAAGGAGTATTTGGCGAGCAATGAGATGTGCTTGACTAGAGGGATTTTCCTGTGACATTGTCAGATTTGCACGATATTGCGTTTGTGCTCGTTGCAGTTCGTTGGCGTGAATATTTTTGCTGACCTTGGAAAGTTCATCAAGAATCACAGGAATAAGTTCTTTGAGCCCTTCTTGTCCGGTAGCTGCGTGAACACCAAAAAGCCCAGTATCTGAAAATCCCCAATGAAAAGCATAAATAGAATAGCATAATCCACGTTTCTCTCTTACCTCTTGAAAAAGACGTGAAGACATACCACCACCAAGAATGATAGAAAGAATTTGGGCTGCATAAAAATCACGCGCGTGATAAGCACGTCCTTCAAACCCTAGAACAACTTGTGTATCCATTAAATCGCGATATTCACGAAAGTCGCCACCGACATAATTTGCAAGATTAGTAAGAGGTGCGGTTGAATGGGAGCGAAAAGTACCAAGACGACTTTCAACTTCTCGCAAGAAACTTTCGTGCTTTACAGCTCCTGCAGCAACGACAATCATACGATCTGCACTATATTGTTTATTGATGAAATCATGGAGATCAGTAGATGTAAATGATTGAATAGTTTTAGCTGTTCCTAAAATAGAGCGTCCAAGGGATTGATGACGAAAGGCTGTTTCTGTAAAGTGATCAAAAACAATGTCATCAGGAGTGTCATGGGCAGCACCAATTTCCTGAAAGATTACTTGTTTTTCTCGTTCTAGTTCATCGTCGTCAAATTTTGAATGCATTAAAATATCGGCTAAAATATCTATAGCAAGTGGGATATCGCTTTTAAGAACACGTGCAAAGTAAGCTGTTGTTTCAATACTGGTTGTAGCATTGATTTCACCGCCAACATCTTCAATATCGGTTGCAATTTGAAAAGCAGTACGGTTTTCGGTTCCTTTAAAAGCCATATGCTCAAGAAGATGAGCAATACCATGCTGTGTGGAGGTTTCATTGCGTGAGCCCACTTTAACCCATATTCCGAGGGCAACACTATCAATTTGTTGCATTGTATGTGTGGCGATAGTCAAACCATTACTAAGGCGACATATATCTACATCCATGTATTTACAACTCCATTAAATAAGCTAAATACCTCATTGTAAGGGTATCAGAATATTCTTGATTTAAATTAATGCAGCTAACTTTAATAAGATGCACGCGATTTTAAAGAAATATAATCTTTTACTATTTTTTCATCATTAGCAAGATTTATAAAATGTTCTTCGTGTTTCATTACATCATTGAGATGAGATGGCCATGGAGCATGAAGGCCACAAGCACTTTTAATAGTATCAGGAAATTTAGCTGGATGAGCCGTGGCAAGAACGATCATTGGAATATGCGGTTTTTTGTTTTCACGCGCTACTTGAAGAGCGACCGCTGTATGTGGATCAACAAGATAGCCACTTTCCTTATAGACACTATCAATTGTTTGAGCTGTTGCAGCCATGTTGCTTTTTCCAGCGGAAAATAGGGAACGAATATTTTTGAGTTGCTTTTCATCAAGAGTAAAGAGACCCGTTTTTTTCAAGTTTTCCATTGCATTGCGAATCCACATTGGATCACGATTGCCACTTTCAAAGAGCAAACGTTCAAAATTAGAAGAGACCTGAATATCCATAGAAGGTGATGTTGTATGGACTATTGGTTGTGTTTTGTAAGTACCACTGGTCAATGTACGTACAAGGATGTCGTTATCATTCGTTGCGATGACCAGTTGAGCAATGGGTAATCCCATACGGGCTGCGACATAACCTGCAAAAATATCACCAAAATTTCCAGTAGGAACAGTAAATGAAACAGCTCTATCAGGTGCTCCTAAAGAAAGTGCAGATGAAAAATAGTAAACAATTTGCGCCATGATACGCGCCCAATTTATAGAATTAACACCTGAAAGTGCTCTTTTTTTACGAAAATTGTGGTCATTAAACATTGCTTTGACAAGAGCTTGGCAATCATCAAAATTTCCTTCAATGGCAATGGCATGAACATTGGAACAATGATTGGTTGTCATTTGCCGTTGTTGAACAGGCGATACACGTCCTTTAGGAAATAAAATAAAAATATCTGAGTGTTCTTTTCCAGCAAAAGCCTGTATTGCAGCTCCTCCTGTATCACCTGATGTTGCAGCAATAATCGTTGCACATCTATTTTTTTCAGTCAAAACATAATCCATCAGTCGAGAAAGAAACTGCATTGCTACATCTTTAAAAGCTAAAGTAGGACCATGAAAGAGTTCAAGGATAAATTCATCTGCTCCAGTTTGTCGTAACGGACAGATTGCTGGATGGTGAAAGGTTGCATAAGATTCAGCGATCATATTTTCAAAAGCTGTATATTCGATTTCGTTATTCACAAAGGGCCACAGAATAGTTTTAGCAATTGTTGTATAGGACTGACCACGAAGTGCTCGTAACGCATCAAATGATAGCTGAGGAAATTTATCTGGCAAATAAAGTCCCCCATCACTTGCCAACCCTGTCATGATTGTTTCCGTAAAGCTTAAAGCAGGAGCTTCACCTCTCGTGCTGATATATTCCATAAGTCTTATCCTTTTTTTATTTCTGGCAAATTGATGAAGTTATTTATTTCACGTTTTTCATAATATTTAAATTATTAAATGGATAGAGCTTCTTTTCTTCTTTTTAATTCAATAATGAAAGGAAATAGCCTTAAGCATTTTTATTTTTGAGATATAAACGCCAAATGTTCACAGAAAATCTGTTACAGTCAAAATTTTTTTCTCTATTATTCATTCACTTAAATTTTACAACGTATCTTCACTTGTACACCTTCTTAAATAATAAAATTAAATAGATAGAATGGTATTTATTGAAGAACTTTTGTATAAAACTCAATCATTCATAGTTATTTTATGCTCTTAATACTTTGTAACAATTAAATCTGCTAAACTGAATGTTAAAATGATACATCTCAGAACTCACATTGGAAGATTTATAAGGTAATTTTATGGCATTTCGTGCGCAAATCTATACTTTGAATAATCTTTTTTAGCTTAATTTATCACTTTGTGTAATAATAGATATTATATTTGTGCTATACAGTATGGTAACCTAAAGTTTATCCATAGAAAACATACAACAGCCTGCTAAATGATGGGAAGCAGGCTGTAAAGTATTTTCATTTTAAATAGAAAAAAATAACTAAGTATCTTTGAATTATTTGCCTTTAATTTTTCCTATTGCCCATCCGATTATCCCGCTAAATATGGCCATAACAGATCCAGTCAAGAATCCAAAACCCAAAGCTCCTACTGTAGAAAAAACTCCTAGCGTAATTGGTTCAAACACTTTCTCAAATTTTCCTTCAAAGGCAGATTCACTTTTTGCTTTATGAGTGAAACTTGGGACATAAAGAGCAGCTATATCGATAGCTTTTTTCTTTCCTTGTTCTATTAAAGAGACAGTTTCCCATTGAGTATCATTTTTCAAATGATTGGCATGAACATTTATAACTTGTGAAAGCAGAAAAGCAACTGCTATAAAAATATTTAATACGTAAGTTTTCAATACTTTAATCATAGTTTACCACCAATACTTTTATTTTAATCTGAATTGAATAGATGCATCGGCAGAATTAGTGCACATTGAGAGAAACAGAAGCATTTAAAGCTTTTTTCACTCTTAGTGTGATAATTCATTAGTTTTTGTCATCAACAATGGATAAACACGGAATATGTTCATAGTTTATATTTCATATGAGAAGGTCTTATTCTGATGAAATTTCAATTTTAACGAGATTTAAAATACAATATTATTTTACTTATTATCCATCCTAAAAACATGCCTATCGTACTTGATGCATATCCAAGTGCCATCCCCATACCAAAAGCCCCGAGTGTAAGAGGTTCAACAACCTTTTCAAATTTTCCTTCAATAGTAGCTTCATTACCCACTCCACGATTTAGACTAGGTCTATAGAGAGAAACGGTATGGACTGCATCCTTTCTTTTCTGTTCTATTGCAGAAACAAAAATATTCTCACGATGAGTACTATTTTGTAAAGAGTTTGCATGCACATTTACAACCTGAGAAAGAGAAAAGGCAGAAATAATGAAAATACTTAATATATGATTTTTAAATAATTTAATCATAATTTACCTCAAATATTTATACTATTCAATATATATGCGTAAATTTATACTTAATTTATACTTTGGATATTTGGATGTAATCTACAACATTTATATTTTGTAGCATAATGAGCTTCATTATGTAATTATTTACAATGAATTATAGCCACATAATAAAGCTATTATTATAGAGTTCTAGACGAGGTTGAATTATTTGAACATCAATACTATGTCCTTTATCCAACTTATTATCGATCCTATAAAGCTCATTACATGTCCAGTAAACAATAGCCCCATTCCTATAGTCATAGGCTCAACGACCTTTTCAAATTTTCCTTCACCTATTGTTCCATGTTCTGTTTGATAATTTACAGACGGAGCATAGAAAGCAGTCGTAGAAACTACATCGGATTTCGCATATTTTACTTGTTCCATTGGGAAAACAGAAAATTCCTCTTTTGGAGTATCGTTTTTCAAATAGTTTGCATTAACATTTACAGTTTGTGAAATAAAAAAAGTGCTCACTATAAAAATGCTTAAAATATAATTTTTAAATATTTTTACCATAACTTTACCTCAAATATTTTTAAGTTATATATGTAAGAAATATACATAATGTTTATGTATATCACACTATATACAAGCCATATAGTTCAATATGTATTTTTAGTCAATAATAAAAATACATATAAAAATATAACTATAATTTTTTATAAACGTTATTGTAAAAAAGTAACAGTCATAATTACAAATTATATTTTTTAAAAACTTTATACAATATTTTATTATGTGTTATATATAAAATAACATATGGTTATCGTATAATTTTTATAAAATGACATTAATATATTTTTTAAATACATTTATAGATAATAAAATTGATCAAAATTTTTACATATTAAATATATAAAAAATTATTTATTATCGATAGTATAATAGAAAAAATGAAAATTATGATGTGGTTATAAAAATATTATTAACAATTAAAATATGAATGGACACGCTAAAATTTTATTATTTATAGTATTTATTATAGATAGTCATTATTGTAGAATGTGTGTTCTATAGATATTATTAAATTATTATTCAATGGTTATTTAATTGCATCGTGATAGCAGAATAATAATTCTTACTTTACTATTAAATATATACATTTATCTTATAGATAATAATATGTTATAGATACTAAAAAATGTACAATTTTCTCATAGTGTAAAGTAGAGCTCGAATTGGATAGAGATAAATGATATTATCTTTTTATTGCCAATGTGAACAGCATATTACTATGATGCAAGGCAGTGTATAGAAGAATATAATTTAGACATATTTATGAGTGCCGAAAGATCAGCATTAGATAATATTTTCAACACTTTCTTCTTTCCAAACTGAAAAGCCGCTTTTATTTTTAGAAAGTGGATTACTTTTGAAAAGATCTGATTTCATTGCTTATTTAAAAAGGCTATTAAGTGCTTTCGGAAAATTTTAAGCAACTATTGGTATCGCTGTCGCTTGTTTAACATGATTATATGTTTCATATTTATGTGCTTTTTTAAAGAAACCGTTCTCAAGGTACTCAAGCCTATTTTGCAATGATAGATATGATGATAAAGCCCCCATAATATAAAATTCTTAGGGCATCAGAATTTTTGACGTTTATAAAGAAGAAAGATGGCATTGCCATACACTTTTCTCGCTCCTAATGTTGCTACAATTTTTGCCTTTTGAGATGATTCATTAAAAGGCATTTTTATTTCTTTATTTATTTAATTCAGCATATCTAGGTTTGAAATGAGAGAATCTTACAATATTCGGTTTTTTTGCTTAATTTGAATCATGATAAATTATGATTATAAATCAATATATTGTCTGTAAATTACTTGGTATGAAATATTTTTTATAAAATGCACATCTTCATAAGAGTGTATTCTTTTTGTTTTTTGTAATCTTAGGGAGGTTGTACCAATTGATGCTGTTAAAATACTATTTAAGCAGCAAAGTAAATAAGCCTTCAACAAGTTTATGAGATTTGGATTGAGTAAATATAAGCCTTTGTAACTCAACAAGGACGCATTTGTCATTTTCAATAAAGTCTTGTGTTCCATAGATTCCGCGAATTTTAATATTTTTTCCATGATCAATAGGCACATCCCTTACAATTTTACCATAGTATGTGATTTTTTTGATCAGATGAAAGAGGCTAGCAATTCTCACATCTTATCGAGCAAGGCATCGTAATATTCCTTTTTTGACAAATATAATAATTTATCAGGATGAGCTGCTGAGGTTGGGAGTGGGATATCGGAGTTGAGATAGATAAGCAGGGTTTAATTTTCATGAGTTGGCACCCCTGTTTTTGGCTTTTTTTAAAGCACGTGCAATGGTTAACAGACTTATGATTTCAATGAGGCGCTATATTTTTCCTTCACATTGAGATGCAATTCACCCGTGTCGTGAATTACGCATTTATTGAAGTTATTATAAAAGGAGCAGCGAGAAGAGCAGGACATTTGAATAAAAATGCTTCTTACAAGAGTTTACAAATTGATATATTCAAGAGATTTTTTATAATAGATCTCGCCATACTGCCATTGCTTCTAAGACTTCTCCTAAATGAGCATGTTTTGCAATAACTGTTTCTGCACCAGCTTCTGCAAGTGCATTAGAGTGGCCAAGATAGCTATGTGATCCTCCCGTAAAGCCGATGACACGCATGCCTGCTGCTATGGCTGCGTGTACACCATGAAGTGAATCTTCTATAACGATAGTGTTTTGGGGCTCTGCCTGTAATTGTTGTGCGGCAAAAAGGAAAACATCAGGGGCCGGTTTCGTTCTTTTTGTTCCAACTTCAGGTGCTGAAAATATTTTACCTTCAAAAAGGTCATAGAGATCAACCGTGATGAGCATCTCTTTTATATCTACGCTTTTTGCATTAGAGCAGATACAGTAGGGATAGCGTGTTTGGATAATTTCTACAGCTTCTCTTACATCATCAATAGCCCGTAATTTAGTTTTTATTTGTGTACGAAAAATATTAGTCATTTGATCTATGAGATGAGCAGAAATAGGTTTTTCTGTTTCCTGTTCAACGTGTTTAAGAATATCGCGAAAGATAAGCCCTGCAAAACGCTCACTCAATTCTTCGGGTGATATTTCATATCCTGTTTGTTTGAGCAATTGAGATCCAATTTTTGCTGCAAGATATTCAGAGTCGACGAGAACTCCGTCACAATCAAAAATAATAAGATCTATCTGAGGCATAAGATATTCCTTTACATGTTACGAGATGGACAACTTTCATGAAAACGATATTGAGAAGATCTTATTTCATAAAAATACGCTTTGAAAATGATTCTTAATTCTTTTACGAAATAAAAGATATGGGAACAGTACATTGAAAAAAAATTAAGGTTTCATTCATATGAAAGTTTTTTTTTACTAAAAAAACAAAAACAATCATCAATTTTGTAGAACTTTAACGATACGTTTACGCTATTTTGTAAATATAGATGGGTAATGCGGGCCTATAAACTATTTTGGTTGATTATAGGGCAAATTCAGTTAATTTTGTTGGGTTTTTCATGACAGTTATTCAGCTTCAAAAAGATTTCCTTCGTACTCCCTCACAAATGCCATGGCGCAATAAAATTTTTAAAGGAGATTGTGTTTCCGTTTTAGAAAAACTTCCAAAACATTCTGTTGATATGATTTTTGCGGATCCACCCTATAATTTGCAATTGGATGGAGCTTTATACCGTCCAGATCATTCGCTTGTTGATGCGGTTGATGATGCATGGGATCAGTTTGAGAGTTTTGCTGCTTATGATGCTTTTACTCGTGCATGGTTGCTTGCTTGTCGTCGTGTATTAAAACCCAACGGAACACTTTGGGTTATCGGATCTTACCATAATATTTTTCGGGTTGGGACGGCATTACAAGATTTAGGTTTTTGGATGCTTAATGATATTATTTGGCGCAAGAATAATCCGATGCCTAATTTTCGAGGGCGCCGTTTTCAAAATGCTCATGAGACGCTTATTTGGGCCGTGCGAGATCAAAAAGATAAAAAGTACACATTTAATTATGATGCCTTAAAAGCGGCAAATGAAGATCTACAAATGCGTTCAGATTGGCTTTTCCCTCTCTGCACTGGAGCTGAACGTTTAAAGGATGATTCGGGGCGTAAATTACATCCAACACAAAAACCGCAAGCGTTATTAGCGCGTATTATTATGGCTTCTAGTAAACCTGGTGATGTTATTCTCGATCCGTTTTTTGGTTCGGGAACAACAGGTGCTGTTGCCAAGCTTTTAGGGCGTGATTTTGTTGGGATTGAACGCGAGCAAGATTACATCGATGCAGCATGTGAGAGAATTGCGGCGGTTCAACCTTTAGCGCAACCAGAACTAGCGATTTTGGATAGAAAAAAAGCAGAACCGCGCGTAGCATTCAACAGTTTGCTTGAAGCAGGTTTACTCTATCCTGGAGAAGTTCTGTATGATCGTAAGAAGCAAGTATCTGCTATTGTAAGAGCTGATGGTACGATTATGCATGGTGGTGAAGCGGGCTCAATTCACGCAATGGGAAGAAAGGCTCAAGATTCGCAGAGTTGTAATGGTTGGACCTTTTGGTATTATGAGGAAAATGGACGGTTGAAGTCCATAGATCATTTAAGAATGATCATACGTTCACAAATGTTAAAAACGGGTGTTTTATGAACTAAGCTGATCGCTTCATTCTATTGACCACCAATATACCTGATCTTGATTGAGATGGACGTGAGGGTGTTTTAGCCTTTCTTAGATGTTTTTTATTGACACACTAAATCTCGCTTGTAAGCGACAAGCGAGTATTTTATGCTTCTTTTAGAAGAAATTAAAATGAGAAATTTTCAATCTATGTTCTCATTTTAGTTCCAAAACAGTAAAATTTCAATATAAGCTTATAAAAATGAAATATCAGAATTAAAAGGTTCATTCAGAAGTTCAAAATTAAGTGCTTTTTTGAATACGTACATCTGTAAAGTGCATATAATATATTGATTATAAAGATAATTTAGCGCAACTCATATCGAATTGCCCTCGGAATATCGTCAAGTTTTCTTATTTCAAATTTGTTCCATATTGAATCGATGAAAATTACTTTCTTGCATGTCATAAACGGGGTTGGCGTGTGAATAAAAATTGTTAACGAAAGAACTAAAAGTACCTCTTATAATCCGTTTCACGTACCAAGGGATGTTGAGGGGGCTGGTAAATATAACGATGGTGCTAACTTGCTCCGTCATAAGCGAAAAAAGGATAGATCCTGAAATTTAAATCTAAAGCTTCTAAGCGTTTCTATCGCTCCTTAATTTTTGTCTGTAGAAAAAATTGGTTATTTCATTTTTTAAAATTTTTCTTTTACAGATTAATAAATGATCGCTAGAGATACAAAAGTCTCCATTAGAAAACATTTTTATGAATAGGGAAGGTTATTTAAATCTAAAAGAATTGGGAAGTGCTACGGAAATGGCTTTTTTCATAACAGTAGGTAATGCTTCTTCGGCAAGATGTTGAATGTTACACCACCAACCATTTTCACAATTCATTTCATGAACATCTTCGGTATAGTAAACATCAAGTTTTAGAGAAAAGTGAGTAAAAACATGCGTAATTTGTCCTTTGAATTGCCAATTGGCAGTAAAGGGTGCGTTTTGTAGCCCATTTTCGTTGTTTATGCCAATATTGTTAGGAATTTGGGTCATTCCACCAAGGAGCTTTTGCGTCTGTCGTTTTTCCAAATAAATTTGTTTCTTTTTATTAAGGACCACAAAAGCAATACCTGTTTTTGAAGGGCGTTCTTTTTTAGGGGCTTTAACTGGAAAAGACTCCGGTTGTTGCATCTTTTCTGCTTTGCATAAACATTGAAGAGGGCAGGTATAACAAGATGGTTTGCGTGGAGTACAAATTGTTGCTCCCAAATCCATCATTGCTTGAGCAAAGTCACCAGGACGATTTAAAGCAGTAATTTTTTGTGTTTTTTCTTTAATTTCAACTTTTGCTTTTTGCAATATTGAAGTGATAGCAAAAAGTCGCGCTACCACACGTTCGACATTACCATCAACCACTGCTACAGGGTGGTTAAAAGCAATCGCAGCAATGGCTGCGGCAGTATAATCTCCAATACCGGCTAGAGTTCGCAATTCTTTTACAGATTGTGGAAATTGTCCCGCGTAGTTTTCAACAAGCTGTCGCGCACATTTTTTAAGATTACGTGCGCGTGAATAATAACCAAGTCCAGCCCATGCTTTCATGATATCATCTTGGGAGGCTTTTGCTAAAGAGGAAAGATCAGGCCATAGTTTTAGAAACTTTTTAAAATAAGGCTTAACTGTTTCAACGGTTGTTTGTTGAAGCATGATTTCAGAAAGCCAAACTTGATAAGGATCAGGACGGATACCTTGTTTTTGCTTTTCGGGGGTAATCCGCCATGGAAGATGTCTGTGATTTTGATCGTACCAAGCAAGGAGGTGCGAAGAAATTTCATACATGATTGCTTTCAAGCATAGGGAGATATAAAATGCAAAAGAAAAAATTATTTATTTTGTAATTCATGTTTTTTGCTCTTTTATTGTCAAGGCTCTGGTGAGAAAAGGCTTTTTATTTTGTTGATATTTCATAAATTGAGGAGGCAACAATTTTTAGATGAAACAAATGATTTTAATTTAGTAAGCGGTTGAACAATGATCTAAAAATGAGAAAACAACTTAAAAAACGTATCTTTTATTCTCTTTCTGAGGCGGTATACAAAATACTTGATCCAGTTTTACGCAAACGGACAGGGCTTAATGTAGCGCTTATAGAACATTGGCCACAGATTGCGGGCTATGATATCAGTGAACATACAATGCCGCTTAAAATTATTTGGAAACGTCGTGCAGATCAAGATGAAGTTTTTCAGCCAGCAACACTTGTTGTCGCATGTGAAGGATTTGCTGCGTTAAAATTGATGCATGAAACAGAGGAATTACTTCATAGAATTAACGGATTTTTTGGCTATATTGCTATTGATCGCATCAAGATTGAGCAAAGGAGTATGTCGGTTTTTATGAATCACTTGCCTCTAAAACCGCCTTTGAGTGAACAAGACAAAAAATGCGTGGAAAAAATGCTTGAAGGAATTGAAGATAAAAGTTTGCACCAAGCACTTTATCAACTTGGCTGTTGCATTTTTTTGGAAAAAAATAATAAATAGAAAGATATTTTATATATTTTTCTTTAATATATGAGAAAGCATTGGATTCCTATTCGTTAATAACAACAGAAAAGTATTATTTATGGTAAAATATCGTTCTTTTTTATCTTTCGGGATAATTTTTCTCTTCATAACGATTGTACAAAACAGTGTAACAGTTGCTTTAGCGCGTGATCCCAAATCAGTGGCAACTGTTGATATGGCAGAGCTTCTCCAATCGGGTAAAGTAAAGGATCGCTTTGAGGGAGAGGCGGATGCACCAGTCGTCATTGTTGAGTATGCTTCGTTGACATGTACCCATTGTGCGCATTTTTATAATGATATACTTCCCCAAATTCGTAAAAAATATATCAAAACAGGAAAAGTAAAACTTATTTTCCGAGAATATGCTTTTGATCCTCGGGCAACAGCAGGTTTTATGTTGGCACGGTGTGCACCGGAAGATCGCTATTTTCCTTTGATAGAAGTTTTATTTCAAAAACAAAATGAATGGGCTTTCGGAAAAAATGCTCTAACACCATTGAAGAAAATTGGCTTAATGGCTGGTTTTACAGATGAAAGTTTTACTGCGTGTTTGAAAAATCAGTCCATTTTAGATGAAGTAAATGCATCTTTTGAACGCGGTAAAGAGCTTGGTGTCACAGCAACACCTACTTTCTTTATTAATGGTAGTAAATATGAAGGTGCCATGAAAGTAGAAGAATTTTTTTCGGTGATTGATAGTTTTCTAAAAAACTGAATCTTAATCTTCCAGAAGATGGATAGTGATACTTTTGGTCATTATCTCTTTTGGAAGGATTAATATTATGCATTTATGAAGCGATATCGTTGAGCCAATTTTGAATCAAATCATTGCTTTTAAGTGAGCCTGGGTTGAATGATGTTTTGAAGCTGATATGGGAGGATTTGTACAGTGAAAAAATGGGTTTATAGTTTTGGAGATGGAAAGGCAGAAGGAAGTGCAAGTGAGCGTAACCTTCTCGGAGGTAAAGGGGCTAATTTGGCAGAAATGAGTAATCTTGGTTTGCCCGTACCACCCGGATTTACGCTGACAACAGAAGTTTGTAATTTTTATTATGCCCATGACAAATCATATCCAGAAGAGCTACAGGAATCTGTTAAGCAAGCACTAAGATACGTTGCTGAACAAACAGGACGTGAATTTGGGAATGAACAAAGACCACTTTTGCTGTCTGTTCGTTCAGGGGCTAGGGCTTCTATGCCAGGGATGATGGATACAGTGCTGAACCTTGGCATGAATGATAAAACTGTAAAAGCAATTGCTTTACAAGCCAATAATGAACGTTTTGCTTATGATAGTTATCGGCGTTTTATCCAAATGTATTCTAACGTTGTTTTGGGGCTAGACCATTCGTATTTTGAAGAGATTCTTGATGAAGTAAAAGCATGCAATGGTTACACTATTGATACAGAAATGACAGCAGATGATTGGAAGAATGTTATTATTTCTTATAAAGCCTATGTTGAAGAAAAATTAGGAACCCCTTTTCCACAAGATCCTGAACAACAGTTATGGGGGGCAATTGGAGCCGTTTTTTCAAGTTGGATGACAGCACGTGCAGTTACTTATCGCCGTTTACATAGCATTCCTGAAAGTTGGGGAACGGCAGTTAATGTGCAAGCTATGGTTTTTGGTAACATGGGAGAAGATTCGGCAACAGGTGTTGCTTTTACACGCAATCCATCGACAGGGAAAAAAGAACTTTATGGTGAATTTTTAGTTAATGCGCAAGGGGAAGATGTTGTGGCGGGCATTCGAACGCCTCAAAATATTACAGAAAGTGCGCGTATTGTTGCTGGTTCAAATAGACCGTCGTTAGAAAAAATTATGCCTGAGG
This sequence comes from Bartonella sp. AP280QHHD, assembly GCF_042196125.1. Classification (NCBI taxonomy): domain Bacteria; kingdom Pseudomonadati; phylum Pseudomonadota; class Alphaproteobacteria; order Hyphomicrobiales; family Bartonellaceae; genus Bartonella; species Bartonella sp. AP280QHHD. The sequence goes on from NZ_JBHIPQ010000031.1 coordinate 124,048, forward strand.
CTTTTTTGAAATTATGTCAGATTGCGCAGAAGCTTGAGCAGCATTATCGGGATATGCAAGATCTCGAATTTACCATTGAAAAAGGTAAATTATGGATGCTTCAGACTCGTTCAGGAAAACGCACGGCTCGTGCGGCTCTCAAGACGGCAATTGAAATGGTTGAGGAGGGGTTAATAAACCGTGAAGAGGCTGTGATGCGTATTGATGCAAAGTCGCTGGACCAACTTTTGCATCCAACACTTGATCCTAAAGCAGAACGTTTTGTTATAGGACGTGGTTTACCTGCTTCTCCTGGAGCCGCAACTGGTGAAATTGTTTTTACTTCAGAAGAGGCAGAAACTGTGTCGGCGGAAGGTCGCAAAGTTATTTTGGTCCGTGTAGAAACAAGCCCAGAAGATATTCATGGTATGCATGCTGCAGAAGGAATTTTAACAACGCGTGGCGGTATGACAAGTCACGCTGCTGTTGTTGCGCGGGGGATGGGAAAACCATGTATTTCTGGTGCTGGCAGTGTGCGGATTGATTATAACACAAATACGTTGTTTGCCTCAGGAGAAAGCTTAAAAAAAGGTGATGTTATCACAATTGATGGTGGAAGTGGAGAAATTTTCAAAGGGAAAGTTGCAATGTTGCAGCCTCAGCTTTGCGGAGACTTTGCAAAATTAATGGAATGGGCTGATGGGATGCGACGTATAAGAGTTCGCGCTAATGCTGATACACCATCTGATGCCCGTATGGGGCGCTCTTTTGGGGCTGAAGGTATAGGTCTTTGCCGTACGGAGCACATGTTTTTTTCTGATGAACGTATCGTTGCCATGCGTGAAATGATTTTAAGTCATGATGAAAGTGGTCGTCGTAAAGCACTAGATAAGCTGTTGCCAATGCAGCGTTCAGATTTTAGTGAATTATTTGAAATTATGTGTGGTTTACCTGTTACTATCCGCTTGCTAGATCCACCGTTACATGAATTTTTGCCTAAAACGAAAGCAGAAATTCTTGATGTTGCAACAGCTATGGGTGTTTCTGCTGAAGTGCTTGCTGAACGCACTCAGCAGTTGCACGAATTTAATCCTATGCTTGGATTACGAGGATGCCGTTTAGCTATTACTTATCCTGAAATTGCAGAAATGCAAGCGCGGGCGATTTTTGAAGCAGCAGCAGAAGCTGCCCAAAAATCTGGATCTCCTGTTATGCTTGAAATTATGGTGCCACTGGTTGCACTAAAATCTGAACTCGATTTTGTGAAAGCGCGTATTGATCAGGTTGCTGAGGAAGTGATGAAAGAAAAGGGAAGCACTATTCAATATATGGTTGGGACGATGATTGAACTTCCAAGAGCGGCGCTTCGAGCAGATGAAATTGCTGAAACTGCTGAATTTTTTTCATTTGGAACAAACGATTTGACACAAACTACTTTTGGGATTTCCCGTGATGATGCAGCTCCTTTTTTGGCAACCTATTTTCAAAAAGGTCTTTTAGAGCAAGATCCTTTTGTGTCTATTGACCGTGATGGAGTAGGGGAACTTATTACCATTGCTGCACAGCGTGGACGCTCAAAGCGTGCAAAAATAAAATTGGGAATTTGCGGTGAACATGGAGGCGATCCTGCCTCTATTGCTTTATGCGAAGAAAATAACCTGGATTATGTTTCGTGTTCTCCTTTTCGAGTGCCAATTGCTCGTTTAGCAGCAGCTCAGGCCGCAATAGCAAAAAGGATGTAATGGGTTAATATTTTTTGTTGTATCGTTATTACTGAAATAAATTTTTATATATTCTTTTATTTTCTTTAATAAAGGGAATAAAAATGCTTCTAAAATGCACGATAAGTTGTGTTACGCGAGAAAGTGTTTTTTTTAGAGGTTTATGAAAGAAAATATAAAGCACAGGATAGACAAAGATGTATTATTAATGCACTTTTTATTGGCGAACCTCTTGATAGAGAGAAACGTGTTATTGTGCAGTCAATTTACGCGTTTGCTTTTTTATAGGGGAATGAGCTCCTCACGCAAAATAGAATGCTCCAAACAAATGCATTTTTTTTTGCGCATCATGCTGTTTGAGATAGACATTTCTCAATGGATGCCCCATTTTACATTGATATTCGTGGAATGGGGATTATGTAAAACTCCCCGTAAGTTTATAAAAATCTTCCCAAAATTTATAAACTCCATTATGCACTCCCATCTTTACATTTATAAAGGAATATCAAAGTTACACAATCTATTGATTTATAAAGATAATTTTTTATTTCTCATATTGAATGAAAGCTGTAAATATCATAAGATCTTCTTATTTCGACTTCTTTTATAATGAATCAATCAAAACCATGTTTTTTGTATGTTACAGGCGGGATGAGCGTCTGTAGATAAAAAAATAAAGCAAGGATATGCCTCTTATGAAACGTCTCAAGTGTCAAGAGCTGTCACAAATTGAAGGTAGGTACAGTGTGTAATGGTGCCGGCTTGCTTCTTGACAAAAAGCGTAAAGATGATGCGCGGCGCGTGCAGTGGGACTACTATTATTATTCATGGGCGTTGTTGCGAAGTGGTTTTAGGTGCTTTAGAGATGTTTTTTAAGAAAGCCCGTGAATGGCAATCCAAGTATATTCCGTTTGGGACATTTTGTTTTAGGTGAGGGGGAGTGAGACCAAAAAGACATGTGATAAAGTAAGAGCATGAGGCAATAGGTAATTTCCGTTATTTTAAAGATATTGCTTTAGATGTCTTTGAAAGGCGTAAAGCTGAATTAAAAGGAAATGACAAAGATGAAAACTGGTTTTTACCTTAACTTTTCATATTTTTCCCAAATTAGGCTGTTTTCCTGTTTTAAGAGATTATACAAACAGAGATGCGTAATATTCTTGCCTCCATTTGGCATATAAAAGCTATAACAGCTGAGAGAAGTACTAAACTGTCTTAACATTTTTTTCAAACATACTGCTGCGGTAAGTTTGGATGTTGATTTATAGGCAATACTAAACGCACACGCTCTCTTAAGAAGACAATGTCATAAAACACATAACTTTCCAGCAATAGATTAGAGAGAAGTGCCGGTTTTTATCAGACACTTTGCAAAACAACAACCATAACACAATTAGCTTTACGTCTATTTATCCTTACAGGTGTTTGCACAAATTCTTTGCATCATATTTATAAAGATCAAATTGACGATAATATATGGACAATTCGTGGTTCGATAATATGAAAGGTTTACATGATACTACAAAAATTTCGTGTCCTTTTATCATCAGAGGCAATAAAAATGCTAGAACAAGCGCGTTTGCTATTTTGCAATATTCTTTTTTCTGCAATCGGTTGTGGTTTTTTTGAAGAAAATTATACGGCTCAATATGTAATGTGTAAGAAAACCATTCTGATTGATTGAAAATAAGAGGGCTTGAGATGAAGGAATGTTTGAGGGGAGCATTAAACAAACGAAAGATGAATTATCATTATAAATTAAGAGATTATTATGATTAGCTTCAATTTAATAAACCAATTTCACGCATTTTCATTAAAATTGTGTGATTAATTTTACCTGTTACAGGAAGATCAAATATTTTTTGAAACTGTTTTAAGGCTTCTATCGTCTTTTGATCTTCTATTCCTGTGACAATAACCTCCTCATTCCCAAAAATATGTAAAGCTTTTTGCACTTGTATAATATCTTCAACAGAAGGCTCTAAAATAGCTTCTTTTAAGTGTGTCATATTTTTTGTATTGTTTGTTTCTATTTCGCTTTGCTTAATTAATATCGCGATTTCATCTGCTGCGGGATTAGATAGAACATTCTTTTGCATTCTCTGAGCAGTTTGCTGTTTCCATAAAGTGATGGCTCGGCGTGTTTTAGGTCCTTCCAGTCCATCTAATGGTCCATCATAAAGTCCTAATTTTGCTAGTTCTTTTTGCTTTTCCAGCATGCTTGCTGATTGAGAGGGTAAAGGTGAATTTGTGTGCTTATGACTTTGAGAATGTACAGAAGTTACACGGGAGAGTTCTTGTGATTTTTCTTCTTTTTCCGATAAAGTAGAGCTCTTACCTATACTTTGAACAGAGGAAAATTTCATTTGAGTTAAAATATTTTGATGCGTTGTCATTTGCGAAAATAAAGCATTAAATGAAATAAATAAAAAACTAATGCTAAAAAGAAAAGATCCAACAAAAAATAAAGTATTTTTTCGTGTATAGAAATAAAGAGTTTTTGCACTCCAAAAAATAAAATGAAAAATTATAAGAAGAAGTGTTATAACAATACTACTATAGTATTTACGGTGTTTTACAGTTTTTTTTCGGTAGGTCTTTCGTTTTGTTGCCATTACTTTTATTTTCAGTTGCGTTTATTTTTTACAAAGAAACAAATATAAATTAGGAAACGAATATGAATCAGTTTTTACTTCCAGCCAGAGAGAAGTGCATTGACATTATTGATTTTTCCTTTCAAACTCCTAAAATGAGCGGCTTCATTATATCAATTTATAAGTTGATAAATCAACAAGAGTTCTTATCAACGTTTATTCATTTTATTTTATACAAATCTTTAATGTGTATAAAGAGAGCACCAAATGATTAGCATTCAAGATCATTTTGGTATTTGCAAACTGCATTATCACATATAATTATCTAAACAATAATGCCACGTTATTCTTCATTTTGGGGCATATGTTTGCCTATTATTTAAAATAAAATTGAAAATATTTGCCTATAACGCTAAAAAGATGACAATCATTATCTATTCTTTATAATTTACATATAGATGGTTACTTATCCATAAACGGTTTGGTAATAATAATTATCTCTTAATATTATTATATTTTGGTATAAATTCCTTCTATTAAATAATTTTCATAAGTATTAATTAAATTGATGTTTACAATGTTATAGAAAAAACTGGCTTGAGATGTAATCATAAGAGATGCAGTTATTTTTTGATGTTTTTATTGACAGGTTGACTATTTTCATAACATTCCAGTAAAAATTTTATAGATAATATAAATATTTTATCGACACTAGAGTCAGAATAACAGAGTTTACTCTTTTTAGCTTTTTCAACTAAGCTAAGATGGTGGACTATTATTTAAAATAATTATGTACACAACACGATTATCTCTCTCATTTTTTATCATAGTATGTTCATTAACATGACCAGCTTGTAAGTGTATAATTTTGATGTTAATTTTTTACTGAATAGACAATGTATCCCATTTTATACAGCGGAATTGTGCCATATTTATAAAAAAGCCAATGATATAGATCCAATACATGAATACTCAATTTTATAAAAAGCACATTTTATAAATTGTTTATAAAGCAACAGTGTATAAAATGCTTCTTTTATTGTATTTACCACTGCGGTACATTGATTGTCCATGATACGTTTTTTAATCAAATTATCATTTTTTTTATTTTTTATTTTTGTCATTATTTCATTTTTTGTAGCAGATCCAAGCAGTAACCATTCTTCTAGCCCCCAAAATAATGAGACAACAACGAGCGATGTGATTGTTGCTTTTAAGGAAGCCTTAAATGACTTAGGCGCATTTTGTGACCGTAATATAAAAACCTGCAAAGTAGGAAAATCCTTTTTAAGTTCACTTGGTGAGCGCGCATATTACGGTGCAAGAGCTGCTTATGAATATTTAGGGAACATATTAGGAAACAAAAATGATATCAGAGACTTCCCCTAATGTTTCTTACAAAATCGAAATACAAGAGTTCTTACAAAACCATGCAATGTTATCTTGAAATAAGGATTTTTAACGTTCTTCGTGTTATTTATGTTAGGAAGAATAAATATTTATTTTTTATAAGTGTATTCAAGAATGATTATTCAAACGAAACAGGACTAAAATAATGGCGGAAACAATCGGTAATATTATAGAGAACTTTTCGCTTTTGGATAATTGGGAAGATCGTTATCGTTATGTCATCGAGCTTGGCTATGAATTGCCACCTTTTCCAGAAAGCGCTCGAAACGATGCTCACAAAGTTCCTGGTTGTGTTAGCCAAGTGTGGCTTCTATCTTCACGTAATAACTCAAAAGATCCAATATTGACGTTTCAAGGTGATTCCGATGCTCATATTGTGCGTGGACTCATTTACATACTTCTTGCTTTTTATTCAGGCAAAAAAGCTTCTGAAATTCGCAATTCTGATGCTCAAGAGCTCTTTGAAAAACTTGGTTTAAATGAAAATCTTACACCACAACGATCAAATGGTTTGAAATCAATGATTAAACGGATTCGTAACGAAAGCTATATGTAATCCCCTTGGTAGAAATTGCTATATATACAAAAGCTTCACACAAAACATGTATACTAAAATCAACTTTATGCACGAAACCATTTTTTCGCAAAATAAGATTATTTAGTTTTTTTCCGTTTGCTTTTGCGTCCAAGCCCCATTTCTTTGGCCAAAGCCGATCGTGTTTTTGCATAATTAGGCGCCACCATAGGGTAAGAACTATCTAACTGCCATTTTTCACGATATTCCTCTGGCAACATTCCATAATGTGTCATGAGATGACGCTTTAGAGATTTAAACTTCTTTCCATCTTCAAGGCAAATGAGATAATCAGGAAATACTGAACGCTTCGGATTAACGGCAGGCCTTTGTTTTTCAACTTCGACTTCTGTTAACTCTAGATTCCCTGCTTTACGAAAAGCAGCATGGACATCAGCAATTAAACTTGGCACTTCAGTCGGTCGAATAGAATTATTACTCACGTAGGCAGCAACAATATCAGCAACCAATGTAATAACTAAATTGCTTTCAGTCTCTAAGACTGCACGATGTTCCATTCTTGTTTCCTTTAATTTAAAATTGAGTAATTCAAAATCGAGATATAGTGCATATACTCATGATATAAAGATCTCATGCACATGAGTTTCATATTGTACAAAAATCTTTTTTGTCAATTCAATTATTCTATAAAATTGCCAAAACACAAAAAAATCAAATAAATACCTATTTTTTGTCATAATATACAATAAGAAAAACGAAATTATTACATGCTAAAATATATTTTTACCCTATAACATATCATACATAATATATAATACATCACAAATATAAAAAAATATATGATAAAATTTATTTATTTTTTTTGAGAACGTAAAAATAAAATTACTAATTATAAAAATATAATATATAAATTATTATATTTTGTTTTGAATACTTATAGTTTAGTAAGTTTATGTTTAATAAGTTTTAAATTTGTTTTTATTATTTATATTTATAAAATTTAATAATAAAAAACATGATATATTATAAATATGACATAATAGTATTATTTATAATATAAAACTATTCATTAAAAGGAGATAGGACATTTTTATTTTTTATACAGTAATAATAATATTTTAGATATATTTATTCCTTTCTGTAAAATTATGCGATTATACTGTTTCAAAAAAAATCAATTCTTTTTCTAAAAGTTTAATTGTTTTACCAGTCACTTTCATTATAAAAGTGGTGTTATATCCCTAGAAAACAATAGCTGTGATATGTAATGAACAGAAAGGTATTAGTTTTAAAAATTATCATGGTGCTATTTTTGCAAGTGAATAGAACTTATAGGTTTTTACACTTGCATCAATCATTGTGATTCTAACATATAAACGAAGCTATTAACATATTTTAATATAGGATTGTGTATGACTCGCACTTTTGCAATTCCTCCCAAAGCATCTAGAATCACTCATAAGGAAATATATCATGGTATTTTTCGTGATGATCCCTATCATTGGCTACGTGCGTCTAACTGGCAAGATGTTTTTAAAGATCCTAACTGTCTTGATCCCAATATTCGACATTATCTTGAAAAAGAAAATGCTTATCAATCAGCTCAAATGGCTGATACAAAACCATTACGAGATTTGCTTTTTACCGAAATGAAAAACAGGATCCAAGAGAATGATAGTTCTGTTCCTATAAAACATGGCCCTTTTGCTTACGGATTCTCTTATGTTACCGGAGGCCAACAACCACATTATTTTCGGACACCAAGGAATGGCGGAGAAAAAAACGTGTACCTTAATGGTGATGTCTTGGCAGAAGGCAAAGAATATTTTAAATTTGGTTCAGTTCAAGAATCTCCTGACCATACACATGTGGTATGGACCTATGATGACAAAGGATCAGAATTCTATACAGCTAAAATTCGTAATTTTGAGACATTGTCTGACTGTATGGACACAATTACTGATACATCTGGTCAAATTGTATGGGATGCTAGATCTGAAGGTTTTTTCTATACTAAGATGGATAAAAACCACCGACCTTCAGAGCTCTATTATCACCAATTAAACACAGATCAATCACAAGATAAGCTTATTTTTCGTGAAGACAATCCAGGTTTTTTCTTAGATGTAAGCGGTTCTAAGCTTAATGATGTTATTTATATTAATATTCATGATCATGAAACATCCGAGATCTGGTTAATTCCTGCTGAGGCGCCTTTTACTGTTCCCCAATGTGTACGGAAACGACAAAAAGGTATTGAATATTTACTTACAGAGGGTGGTGATGTCTTTTATATTCTAACCAATTTAGATAATGCAAAAGATTTCAAAATTATGGTAGCGCCATATACATCTCCACAATCAGAAAATTGGTCTGAGTTTATCCCACATCAGCTTGGGTGCCTAATATTATCCCATGATGCTTATCAAGATTTTCTTGTCTGGATCGAACGTTTTGAGGGGCTTCCACGTATAAAAGTAATGGAACGTACCACTAAACAAGTTAATTCCATCGCTTTTACTGAAGAGGCTTATTCTTTAGGTCTGCAAGGAGTTGCAGAATATAACAGTCCAACTATTCGTTTTTCCTATTCGTCTATGACAACACCTGATCAAGTGTTTGATTATGAGATGAAAAATTGTAAACGAATGCTTTTAAAAACGCAAATAATTCCCTCTGGGCATAATAAAGATGCATATGTAACACGACGTATTACAGCAATAGCAGACGATGGTGAGAAGATTCCTATTTCACTTTTTTACCACAAAAACACTCCCCTTGATGGTGGTGCGCCTTGTCTGCTTTACGGTTATGGTGCTTATGGGATTTCTATTCCTGCCAGTTTCAATAGTAATGTACTTTCTCTAGTGAACAGAGGTTTTATTTATGCCATTGCTCATATTCGCGGAGGAAAAGAAAAGGGAGTAGAATGGTATGAGAAAGGAAAGCATCTCTTTAAGCACAATACATTTACAGATTTTATTGCTTGTGGGCGTTATCTTGTAAACAATAAATTTACTTCTCACGACCGGCTGATTGCTCATGGTGGTTCAGCAGGGGGGATGTTGATGGGAGCCATTGCCAATATAGCTCCACAGGATTTTGCTGGGATCGTAGCAAATGTGCCTTTTGTTGATGTCTTAGCGACAATGTTAGATGCTTCATTGCCACTCACTCCTCCAGAATGGGCCGAATGGGGGAATCCTCTTGAATCAGAAGAAGATTATAAGCTTATTGCTTCCTATTCCCCTTACGATAATGTCAAAGCTCAAAACTATCCCCCTATACTTGTGATGGCAGGATTAACAGATCCTCGTGTAACTTACTGGGAGCCTGCAAAATGGGTGGCAAAATTACGAGACCTAAAAACAGACGATAATGCAATTTTATTACGTATTAATATGGATTCAGGGCACGCTGGTGCAGCTGGACGTTTTTCAAAGCTAGAAGAAGTTGCCTATATCTATGCATATATTCTAAAGATAGCAGGAAAAGATTTTTGCTAATCCATAATACTTCTGTATGAAAGTCTCCGATAATTTATTGAATTATAGAGACTTTCATACACTAAAAAATTATTGAGACAGTTTAAAATTCACATTCTTCATAAAGTTCCAAAACATAGTCCCAATTAATTAAATGGTCTACAAAGGATTCGAGGTACTTCGGTCGAGCATTGCGATAATCAATGTAATAGGAATGTTCCCACACATCGACACCTAAAATAGGACGAGCATTGTGCACTAAGGGATTTTCACCATTAGGCGTTTTCATAATTTCAAGCTTGCCATCTTTAACAGCAACCCACGCCCATCCAGCACCAAATTGGGCACTAGCAGCAGCAATAAAATCAGCGCGGAATTTGTCGTAACCACCTAGATCAGCGTCAATAGCTTTTGCTAACTTTTCAGGAAGTTTTTGGCCACCACCATTTTTTTTCATCCAAAGCCAAAAGTGGTTATGATTGTAATACTGCGCTGCATTATTAAACAAACCAATATTTTTTCCAAAACTTTTTTTAACAATATCTTCAAGGCTTTCATTTTCTAAGCCTAACTCTTTCACAAAATTATTGGTGTTGGTAAGATAAGCAAGGTGATGCTTATCATGATGATATTCAAGCGTTTCGCGTGACATATAAGGCGAAAGGGCATCGTAATCATAAGGCAACGGGGGCAATTCAAAAGCCATTTAAAAATCTCCTCGATTCTAATTGTTAAGCTTATTTCATAAGCCTAATTTGCCATTTACCGAATTTAAAAGCAAATGTTGAATACCTAGTTTGTATGAAATTAGTTTTAATGTCTCTCTTTTTGTAAAAGAAGCTTTTAGGAAATGTATATTCATCAATCAAAAAGGGTATTGGTCTACATAAAGATTGCTTCTGAAGATTTTTTACATCTATGAGCGGGTAATAAATATCATTATCTTTTGAATAAAAAGTAAATGGAAATAGCGATTATTCCTTGTTTTGGTATCTCTATTTTTTCAAATACCATATAAAATGTTTTTAATTTTTGCAAAACTTTTCCAGTTTATTGGTGTATCATAATGTTTTCAACAGAATATTAAGTGTTATTTTTAGGAAATATTTTTCAATGTGCTTGATTTCATTTTATGGTGCTACCCATGAATAATATAATGTAAAAATTAGTGGACATTACCATCTTTATGCTTAATGCAAGAGCACAGCAGCACTATCATACACTTACCGGTTGCCAATGTGGTGACAGCTTTTTTCTTAAATTGAGCAAGATGAGATTTTAATATATCAAGAAAAGTAAATCATATGCAAATTTATTAGATACATGAGTAAACTGCAAGATTTTCATTTTCTGTTCCTAGAAAATCAATACAAAGAGTAAAATAATTGATGGATAAATGGTTCCTACTTATATTAAAATCACAACTGTATATCAGTTTCTGCTACGAATTTGTATCGATGGCAATGCCATACAAGACTCAGAAATTTTATGATAAAAAAGTAAGGTCTTTGATTTTCAAATATTGCGTTCAATCACAGGAATCGCTATAAGGTGCAAGAGTTGCTATAAAGCGTGTTTTTTTGGGGTATAGCCAAGCGGTAAGGCACCGGTTTTTGGTACCGGCATTCCCTGGTTCGAATCCAGGTACCCCAGCCAATTCTAGTGAAATTAGTTAATCAAAGTTCAGCTTGAGAGTGGATTAGCCTTCTTAACCTCTGTTGCTATTCATAGCAAGTCTGGTAAGTTGAGAGACACTTATTTATAGTGGGTTAGCTCTAAATACGGTAAGGTTTTCTTGCTATAGCTATCGCTTAAAGAGCTCTTTTAAAAGATTCTTTTCTATAAGACGAGAGGTAAATGATTTATGCGCACTTGCTTTAGAAAAACTATTTAGCTGGATTTTTTGCTCTATAGCAACACCCGCGGGTGATTTTCCGTATTCCACCATCTTCATTACGCCGAACAGCGTAGCAATAATGCTGATTAGGAAACACATGCCGCTGCATGTCACGTACCATACCAGCAGCATGTCCATAGGGTGCCACACAATCAATAAACCACATATATTCTCCGCCTTGCCAATCCGCATCGGACAAAAGCTCTCCCTTTTCAAGCATAGATTGATGATTTTTCTCATCTAAAAAAAGCCCAAGTGATAAAGGCACAAAATTCTCCACGTTCATTTTTATAGAGCTTGTATTGCCTAGTCTGTAAAGCTGGTCCTAAATTTCGTTCGATATCCTAGATTCGCCAGCGGCGGTATAAGGAAGATGTAAGCATTAAAACAACCATAGCTCCTAACGCTGTAAGAGGGTCTATGAATGATGATGAAGGATTTTTATGCACACACATTAATCTTTATCTTTCCTTTAGAGATTGTTCTAAAATTTTGGTGATAGGCTCAAAGAAATAAGAAATGAGACGCCGTTTTGAGGTAATGACATCCGTTGTCACAGTCATGCCAGGGATAAATTTAAGTTGTTTGTTATTCAAAGTGATATGATCTTGGTCAATTTTGATTAAAACAGCGTAGACACCATTAATTTCTTTATTATAGCGCGCTGTAGCGCCTACATTAACGACTGTACCGTGGATAACACCGAAACGTTCAGGCGGAAAGGCAGAAAACTTGATGTAAGCACGTTGGCCCTTTTCTAAAAAACCAATATCTCGATTATCAAAAAATGCTTCAATAATGAGACCACCCGAACCAGGGACAATACGCATGAGCGTTTTACCAGCTTCTACAAAGCCGCCCAAAGTATGGATACTTAAATCATCGATACGTCCATCAACAGGTGCATAGAGTGATAAGTGGTCAAGATGGTATTGAGTGCTATCAAGCTTTGCTTTTAATCCTTGAAGATTCAGTTCTGTTTCACGCGAAAGTTGCCGATAGCGGGCGATTTCATCGGAAATGAGACTTTTCCGTTGTTGGCGGAGGGTGTTTATTTCGGCGGCATTTTCTTCCAAACGTCTTTGATTGGTTAAAATTTCATGCTCGACATTTTTAAAATCATGTAAACGCTCTAAATAAACGGCTTGGCTAATGACTTTTGTTTCCATCAGGCTTTTTGCAGCCTTTAATTTTCCTTGGCTTAATTGACGATCATCTTCCAACCTATCTAATTGCGCATGTTGTGTTGCACCGCTGCGCTCGACGCGGTCCGCCTGTGCTTTTAGCGCTCTTAATTTATCTTGGAGAGATTGAAGGGTAGCGCTAATGAGTTTTTCCCCTTCTATTCTTGCAGTCGTGTTGCCAGAAGGAGGAGCTGGCAGATAGGCAAGCCCTTTGGTTACAAAATCTTTATCCAAAGGATTGCTTTCAGCAAGAAGTGTTGTAGGTATGTTATAAAGAAAAGAATAACCGGTATTCCACGGTAGGTTTGTGCAAATCAAAAAGGCCACACAGTATGGAGTTGTCCAGCCTTTTTATGCAAGCAAATGGGAAAATAACGCTCACTTTACAGCATTTTCTTAGAACTGATAACGTATTCCACCAGAAAAGCTCGCTCCTGTTATACCCGTTTTTTGTAGCTTTTGTTGGTAACTAACATCACCATGAAGTACGATATTGTGGGAGAGTTGTGCATTGATGCCCAAACCGCCTTCAATGGCAGTTCCGGCAGGATCAAGGTCAAATTCCTTACCAATCTGTATTTTCCCATCATCACTAAAGGTTTTAAGAAAGTTCACTTTTCCATAAAAAGAAAAGGGATAATCACTTTCGGCAGAAACAGTTTTAGTTAAACGTCCGCCAATCCGAACCAACCATTGGGAAGGATTTTTCATATCAATTTCTAGATTATCAGCATCTTTCATGGTGTCAAACGACAATTGTTGATAAACAATTTGTGCTTGTGGCTCAAACTCTATCCCTGCCATTCCTGTAGCAAATTCTTTTCCAATGGTAACCAAAGCGCTCAAGGTTTTGGCACCCTTCAAGTTTGCGGCATTCTTGATATCAGCCGTAGTGATATTTCCATCGATCATGCCATAGGAAGTTAGGACATCGACATATAAGCCATTGTTGTGTTGTATACTGCCATAAGCTGTAACCGCCCATTTATTGAGTGTGCTTTTGTCTGCACCCTCCATATCCTTAGGTGTGAAAGAGAGTTTCCCATAGGTTCCCATAAGTCCAAAATGCATGGTGATATTTTGGCTTTCCATTGCAGCTAATGCACCACCTGCTTGTACGGCAGCATAGCGAATATCAGCGCCATAGCCATATTTGAAGGGACCACGCTCAGAGGTTAAGGTAGCATTGCTACCATAGGGTGAAAAGAAGAAAGAATAATTTTGTGTTGTACGGATATCAGCTAACAATTTGCTTTGCTTAGTAATGTCGGTAAAACCAGCGTAGAAGAGAGCGTTAGGCATCACGATATAGCTTGCCACTTGCGGTACGACAGCTTCCACATGTGGACCAGGGACAGAGCCACCGGAACCGCTACCGCCACCGGAGTCAAGAAATGCTTTATGCAAGCGAAAATCCCAGAAGTTTTCATTTTTTTCATCAAAGAGGTTTTGCTCAATATTGGCTGTGCCATGGCGTGATTCTGGTCCATAAGCAGTTAGTGTGTATTTATAAGGCAAACCATCTCTTGTGATATAACCATTGGCTAATTTGAAGGAGTCTTCCATCGCTTTTCCAGAGACTTGGATAAGGGAAATACCGCCTGTATTCGAGGGGGCCGCAGCATTTTCTACACTGTTTTTATCCCCTACATCACTCTTGATATAAACTGTTGTTGTACCTGATGCATCGCCATGAATGAGAACGCGATCGGTTTTTTGATCATCTACAGCAACCCCATCGTTCCATGCCATGTTAAAGTGGATTTCTGCGTTTCCAGAAGCGTTATAGATCTCTGGAGTATCTTTTTTACCAGAACCGATATGTAATGTGTGATAATGGTTTTCTACTGGCTTTTCAAAAACAATTTTGCTGTCATTGAGGTTGAGTGCAGAAACATCAGAACGTGATCTTTGAGTGATATCAAGTAACTTGCCCGCATCATCTTTTTCTTTTGTGCTGGTGTTCACAAACCATGTTGTATTGTTTTTGAGATCAAAGCTTGTTTGTCCATTTTCGTCATTTCTTACACCACCTTGTAAGACAGAACGGTCTGCGGAGAGTGAAAAGATTTGATTAGGTTTTGGTGTATCATGGATTATCCCTACGAATAACCTATCGGCTCTGATTTCTGAATCTTTGAGGTTGAGTTTACCATTTGATGAATTGTTGGCAACAATACCCGTTCCATCTTCGATGAGAAGGTTTGTATTGGTCAGGTTTATTTCTAAAGTTTGATCGTTTTTTGAGTTATCAAAGCGTATCCCATTGCGCTGTGCTTTTGCAGAAATATCTGTGACATCAATATGTCCGCCATCTTTTACGACAAATGCTGCTCCTTTTGCACTTACACTCCCTCCCGTCATTGTGATTTTGGCTTCTTCACCATCTACATGGAGTCCGTAATTTTTAGATGTTACTGTGACATTATCATTTAAAGTAATTGTGCTACCTTGCAGAGTTTGTACTTCTCCACCAAAGGAACCTCCGCCCATTACTGTTATTTGGGAATTATCATTAGCCAAGAGAGCTTTTTCTGCATTCTTAACGGTTACATTATTTAAAGAAACCATGCTTCCTTTGTCAGCACTTATTCCTTTCTCCATAAGAAAGCCATCTTTACCGCTTGATATTTTCACATCTTTCAGCGTGTTTTCTTTGCTTGTGGTGTCAAGGAATAATGCACCTACTGCTTCGCCTTCTGTGATTTCAATAGATCCTCCTGTCATCTTGATTGTCGCATTATCACTTTGGGCTTTAACACCGATCGTAGCATTTTTAATTGTTGTGTTTCCATTCAATTCAATGGTACTGGAACCTCTTGCAAATGCGCCGAATTTTGTTCCTTTTCCATTTGCTGTGAGAGCAACGTCTTTAACATTAATATATCCACCAGCTTTTGTATATAATACACTATTGCTACCGGTAACAGTTCCCCCTGTCATAAAAATTTTTGATTGCTCACCAATTGCATGGAGGCCATCACCCTCAGATGATGTGATTTTAGCCTCATTGTCCAAAGTAATGGTACTACCACTTTGAGCATTGATTGCATCTTCTTTTGCCTCAAAAGATCCACTAGAAACCATTACTTGAGATTTGTTATCTGCATAGATGCTGCGTTTTGCTTTTGTGACGGTTACATTATTTAAAGTAATTATGCCTTTTATAGCGGAGATTCCTTTCTCCATAAGAAAGCCATCTTTTCCACTTGATATTTTCACATCTTTCAGCGTGTTTTTTTTTGCTTGCGGTGTCAAGGAATAATGCACCTACTGCTTCGCCTTCTGTGATTTCAATAGATCCTCCTGTCATTTGAATGACACCATTGTCTTTTGCTTCAAGTCCAATAACAGTCTCTTTAATGGTTGCATTATTATGCAAATCAATCATGCTGTTAGGACCAGTGGATTTTGCGCCTGTTCCTTTGTTATATGCGGTGAGAGTGATATCGGCGACATCAATATATCCGCCATTTTCTGTCAACAGAGCACTTTTTTTCCCCTTTACAGTTCCTCCAGTCATTGTGATTTTAGATTGTTCACCATCTGCATGGAGTCCATCATTTTTAGATGTTACTGTGACATTATCGTTTAAAGTAATGGTACTGCATTGTTTAGCTTGTACCTCACCGCCAAAGGAACTGACAGATATTATCACATGTGCATCAGAAGATGCTGCTACGGATAAATCTGCTTCATTAACGGTTACATTTTTTAAAGTAATTATGCCTTTTCTAGCGGAGATTCCTTTGCTCATCGAAGTGTTGTCTTTACCGCTTGATAATTTCACGTTTTCCAATATCGTTGTGCCACTGTCATCAGTGTCTGATATAACGCCATAATCGGCTGCAATAACACCTCCTATCATCTTAAATGTACTACCATGCCATATTCCAACACCACTATGCAGCTGAGTATCGTTTGCACTTTTAATGGTTGTATCCCATAACTCAATTGAAGATTGGGTTCTAAGGACTACAGCATCCAAATCGTTGTTTATTGGATGACCTCCGGTCAGTGTTAAGTTTTTACCGATGACTTTTCCACCATTTGTTGTTTGAATATATTCATAAGTCTTGTTTGATACGTTTTTTACTTCTCCTTTATCAACTTCAAGAGATTCAGCATGTACGTTGAGATTTTTGCCAAAAAGCATAATTGCTGCGATAGCTGTACAGGAGAGTAAAGATTTTTTAGACATAGCTGTTCCTCCCTTATAAGCTCCGCATGTTCTCCCCGCTTAGAAGTAAGGAAAATAAACAATTTAAATTTTAATTACAATACTTACCTATTAGTTAATTTGTTATTATTTGTCAAATATTATAAATTTACTTTTTAATAAAATAAATCATTTTTATTGTTTAATACATAGTATATTAATAGTTAATATATATTAATACTTAAAATATTTTAAATAAAAACATCAAATGAGAGACAAAACAATATTTTTGTTATGAAATAAGTTAGGATTGAGATATTTTCGTTTAAAAGCTTTGTCCTGAAAGAGTAAAAGCACTTTCAGTAATAAGTAATAATAGTGCAAACAAATGACAGGTTGGTAGGGATTTTTCTGTTGGAAGTAAGTACAAGTTTCTACTCATCATCTTGAGAAAGAGGAAGTGACGAGATTTCTGTATCAAGCGCATCCATAAAATCGATAATAAAAACAGCATTAGTCCCCAAATCTCTTGGCAAATAACGAGAAGCAGAACGCATATCAACAAAAGTTGTATCCCCTTCACCAGTTAAACGAATAACAATATCTGAAATAAAGCCAAGGTAAAAAGTTTTTGCCATTGTTTCAATATAAAGCGCATCTTCTTCACCTTTAAACTTTTTTTGAGCCACAACTGGCCAATCATACGCAGCTAAAACATTGAGAACGGATTCGCGAATACGGTCAGGTGATCCATCATAACGGCGCCCCGATATTTCTGGCCATTGTGACATCTGTAATGTTGTTTGTTCAGTCAAAACACTTTTGAGCGGTAAAGCAATGCACAAGCTTGTAGGCATAATTATGTGTCTACAAACTTGACAGGAAGGTTTAGGTGCATAATTTTACAAAATTATATATTTAATTTGGATTTTTTTTATGAATGAGATTATTAGTATTATTGTAGAATTATTATTTTCTATAGGTGCTTTATTTATATTTTTCTATACATTGTTTTCATATTATAAATCTAAAGGTTATAGTAAAAAGGAAATTTGGAAAAAAATTTTGTTAAGAATATTTTTGTTCGTTATATTATTTTCTATAATATTTTTTATTTATATACGTTATTTCTATGAACAATGATTATTCATTATTAATTTATAATTATAGATTAATTTGGAAATTTTATTTTTATATTATTTTACTTTATTAACTTTTGTATGATATAATATATATTAATGTTTATTGTTTTTATATATATTTAATTTGGATTTTTTATGAGTGATATTATTCGTATTATTGCAGAATTATTATCTTCTACATGTGCTTTCTTTATATTTTTCTATGCAATGTTTTTACAGTATAAATTTAAAGGTTATAGTAACAAAGAAATTGTGAAAAAAATGTTTTTAAGCACATTTTTGTTCATTATATTTGTTATATTACTTTCTATAACAGTTTTTATTTGTATACGTTATTTATATGAAAAATGATTATTTATTATCTTTATATAATAATGTTTTTGATATTTTATTTTCAATATTTGTTTTTATATTTTTATTAAGTTATAGATAAAGTGGTGAAAGTTGGAAAAATAGTATAAAGGAAGCAATTAAGACATTTAGTGGGTTATTTTTGGCGTTTTGTTTTATTTATGTTGCGTTTAAATATATTAGATATTAGTATTTATATTTAAATTATGTTTGATGAAAAATTATTTTCATTTAAATAAGTTTCTATTATTTGTAATAATATATATATATTTTTTTATTATGAAATTTCTTTATAAAATTGAAATAATCATTTATTGTAAAATACAGATGAATTTATGTGTATTTTATTGTTAATTTTTTCTGTAACTATATTACATATGCATCATATTTTATGATAAATGTATTTCATCTTTCTTGATGAGGGTGTATTTTTCTATTTTCATTGGAAAAATGCGCCTGTAAGAAATGCTTAATTTCCTTATTAGAGAAGTCTTCTTTCCTACTTTTATGATGAGATTTCTGAGCATAAAAAATATATGTAAAATCAATTATAGTATTTAAGTTTAGAATTTGAATTCAAATATTTTATCTATATGTCACGCGCTAAAAAGAGTCTATAAGTTGCTTTTGGGTGTTTAAAGAACTTGTCAGTAATGCTTATGGCCGTCGAGAGACGATAAATGTTTTGTGCGTTTCTGCACGTCTCAAAATTTATTTTTGAAATAAGCTAATTTAGTAAATGTAACTTACTATACTTCTAACCTCTACTCATTATCTTCAGCAAGAGGAAGTGAGGCGATTTCTGTATCAAGTGCATCCATAAAATCGATAATAAAAGCAGCATTTGTCCCCAAATCTCTTGGCAAATAACGAGAAGTAGAACGCATATCAACAAAAGTTGTATCCCCTTCATCAGTTAAACGAATAACAATATCTAAAATAAAGCCAAGGTAAAAAGTTTTTGCTCTCGTTTCGATATAAATTTCATTTTCTTCGCCTTTGAATTCTCGTTGCGCTACAACAGGCCAATCATACGCAGCTAAAACATTAAGAACGGATTCGCGAATACGGTCAGGTGAGCCATCATAACGGCGCCCCGATATTTCTGGCCATTGTGACATCTGTATTGCTGCTTGTTCAGTCAAAACACTTTTGAGTGGTAAAGCATCGCTGGGACGTATTGTGCGAAAAAAAGCCGGTGGTCTTTGTGTATCGGTAGAAACGTCGTAAAGAGCCGGTAAGGTAAACCAAAGTCCAAAAAAGAGCATCAATGGTGTGGCTGTTATCAACGAATAAATGATCCCTTTTAAAGCTTTCATTCCCCCTAGAGCACCATAGACCCACAAACTATGAAGTGCTTTAATAGCCAGAAAAAGAGAAATAATTACACAGCCAGTAGAGATTCCGATCAAAATTATGAAGTCAGTTACGTTAATGACGGAAAAACGTTGTAAAATGACTGAAAATAATAAAATAAAGAACGACAATCCACCAAATCGAGGGGACCATACTGCTGCTCTTGAAACGAACCGAACATATCTCTTCTTCATGAAGTTTTTCCCCTCAATTGTAAACTATAAGCTAAGTTTTTTCAGAGTGCTACCTTACAAAAAGCTTCTGCTCATAAACCAAAAATAAAGCACTTATTTTTGAGGTCAAGGATACGTAATGTCTTATAAGTTTCCAGTGGTTATTTTAGCACTTCATTGAAGGTAATCAGTATTTCTTCTATAGTTTATCATGTTATTGATGCGAACTTTATGGGAATGTTTGTAAATAAAAAGAAGTAAACTCAAATAACAAGTTTTACGGTTGTTAGCAGCATATTTTTTTAGAACTTTACTCTTGATTTTTCTCTTCTGATTGCGGGGAGTGATAATGCGTAATCAAATAGGATATGATGATGTGCAATAGAGATTTCATTCTACCTCAATAAAAAATTGAGGGATCTACAATCAGACAAATCTGAATTCGAATATTCAATTAATAGAGAAAAAAGATAACCATTTTGATAGGCTTCCTGTATTTTGTATAGAAAGGAAGGTGTTGTACAAATGAGAGTTTAGTCCGTTTTTATTCATAAAATATGCGGCAGGTCGCAGATGAAAGAAAAGCTTCACTTTCTTTTTTTGCAAGTGAAGAAGGGGCAAAAATACGTAAAATGATAAAACCTTCATTCAAATTTTTAGCAACCAAAACTGAATTGGCATTTTTTTTAGGTTTTGATTTTTTGAGTTCTATGATTTGTATTGGTTTTCCAATGATAAGATCGAGTGTATTATTAGGGGCTGTTCGGTCATTAAGGCTATAGAAAATAATTCCGTTGTGTGTGTAGGCTGCTAATGACCAAAATTGTCGTGTTTTCAAAGCTTTTAAATGAACAGGTCCATTTTCAAGATTAAATCTACAGACTTTAAGAAGAAAGAGGGGATCAGCAGATTGTTGAATAGGATTATCGGGAGTAAAAGCAACAAATTGATAAGGGACTCCGGATTTTTTAAGTGCTGTCCATATATTATCCTGTGCCCAATAGGGGATCAGAAAGAGAACGCAAATATGAACGATAATAGCGCCAATGATTGCAAGAAGTGCGGTATAAATAAATCTAGTCACAATTTATTTGTCCTGATGGGATTTGTTCTATTGATGGCATTGTAAGCTTTTGTAATGCCGTTGCAGAGATGATTGAGGTATCGTATAAGGTAAGAATAAGCCCGAATTCTTTTTGACTAACTGTTGCAAGCCAATTGCCGGCTTGCGGTGTGGGTGAAATATTGATGCGCAATGAGCCATCATGCTCATAGATAATATTGTCAGTGTGGAGTTCAAAAGGTATTTCTTTGGATGAAGTATAAGGTTTTAGGGATTTGTCAGCTGTATAAAGGGTAAAAAGACGGGTTTCAGGGATGGTGCCTTTGAGTAAATAATGACAGTGATGATGAAGTGGACGCTCTTGGTTATCTTGCCAAATCTGGAATTGAATACCTTCAGTTCGTCCGAGTGAAACAATGCCTTGTTTAGCGGTGCGGGCGCGGGTATAAGGATCCATATTGGCTGTTCCCATTTGTGGATAAGCACTCCATTTTCCAATTCTAAAGAGTCCAAAATGAGGAAAGGAATTGAGCACATAATCGACACTCAGTGTTCCACATAAAATGGAAAAAGCGAAGATAAAAAAGAAAATGGTGATATTAAAAAACATCAGTGAATATCTTGAATTCAAAATGTTGAATCTCCAGTTGTTTTCATTTTCAAAGAAATTACAGATGTTTTTTTCAGATCTTTGTTAATCAATCGCACAATATTCAATGTTTCAGGAGAAAGCGTAGAGGGTATTGGAGGAGGAACTTCAGAATCTGCATGGGAAGAAAGTACTGGGGGCTGATAAGGAAGGAGAGAATCTTTAACACCATAGAGCTGTTTGAGCATGATATTTTGATGTGCAGCAAGCATGATGCGATGCCATATCATGGCAGGAACGCCACCCCCAAAAGCACGATTCATCGGTGAAAAGTTATCATTTCCCATCCATACCGCTCCTGTATAATTGCCTGTAAAGCCAACAAACCAAGCATCACGATAAGATTGTGATGTTCCAGTTTTCCCAGCGACGAGAGTCATGGGTAGAGCAGCACGCTTACCAGATCCTCGTGTCGTGACACCCACCATCATTTGGTTCATATAAGCTGTTGATTGTTGACTCAGAACTCGGTGTAGTTTTTTTCCGTTATGTTCGAAATCCCATACCACATGCCCATCGATTGTTCTGATTTGCGTGAACCCATGACGATTACCAGCTATCCCGCCATTCGCAAAGACATTAAAGCCAGTTGCTTGATCCATGGGGGTCATGTTGGAAGTACCAAGAACCATTGTTTTGTGTGATAAAATATGCGCGTTAATCCCCATATTCTTTATGAGATCTATGATGGGTTGGGTATCACGGTTAAGATATTGATAGGTGAGATACACAGGGACTGTATTAATAGAAAAAGCTAAAGCTGTTGCTAAATCAATTTTTCCCAAATAACGACCAGAATTATTTTTTGGTGTCCAACCTCCCCAATTGATAGGAGCATCTAAAACGATTGTCGAGGGAGACAGTCCGTGTTCCAGTGCGGTTGCGTAAACATAAGGTTTGAATGAAGAACCAGTTTGCCGTCCGCCTTGTGTTGCTCTGTTAAATTGGCTCTTTTTATAATCGAGTCCTCCAACAATTGCGCATACGGCACCGTTATTATCGAGTATAACGGTGGCAGCTTGGGTTACGCGATATTGTTGACCATATTGATGTAAATGATATGCGATTGATTCTTCTGCTGCTTTTTGAATATTCGGATCAAGGGTCGTTTGAATAATGAAACTATGGCTTGGAAGTTGATTACGCATTTTTTTGACTTCCTCGAATGCCCAATCAAGAAAATAATCTGGCTGATTATTTTCTCTTTGGGGAAGTGCCTTAGCAGGGTGGCGATGCGCATTGATAATTTGGCTCTTCGTCATAAAGCCACTATTAACAAGATTAGAAAGGACGATATTGGCACGTGTTTGAGCTGCAAAGAGATGACTATGAGGAGCATATTTTGTTGGAGCTTTAAAGAGTCCTGCTAACATAGCAGATTCACTTAAAGAGACATGACGTATGTTTTTTCCAAAATAAAATTTTGCCGCTGCGGCAATACCAAAATTGTTTCCTCCCATATAGGCTCGGTCAAGGTAAAGTTGTAAAATCTGCTTTTTGCTAAAATTTGCTTCTAGCCAAAGAGCAAGATAAGCTTCTTTGATTTTACGTGTTATGGTTCTTTCGTTTGTTAAAAATAAATTTTTAGCCAATTGTTGTGTGAGAGTTGAACCACCTTGCACCACACCTTTAGCTTGCATATTTTGTGAAATTGCCCGTGTAAGTCCTTGAAAATCAATGCCCCAATGATCAAAAAAACGACGGTCTTCTGTAGCGAGAACCGCTTTAATAACAGTGTCAGGCATTTCTTCAACGGGGACAGAGATTGCCGGCAGTGCACCACGGTGCCCAATGGAATTTCCATAGCGATCTAGAAAAAGAATGGAAAAGTTTTTAGGAGAAGACCAATCTGTTTTGGTCAGTTCAAAAACAGAAATGCCCAAAATAGTGAAAAGAGTAAATCCCAACAACCCTAATGTCAGTATTTCATCGAGAACTTCAACGATAAAACGTTTCCATCCTTGAAGATGAAAATTTTGTGAGACGATTTTTGCCTTTTTCCAGAAAAAACTGTTAGCAGAACGAATGTGATAAAGCGCTGTGTCTAATCGTGCGTCTAATTCAATGAGAGCAGGACTATGAAATGGCTTACGGTGTTGCCCTTTCTTTTTTTTAAAAAAATCAAACATTTAAAGAGAGCCTATGGCAAAGCAATACAACCAAACAAATCTACAATAATTATATGGAGTAGAAGTATTTTTTTTCTATAGTTCTAACAGAGAAAGAATTTGTTTTAGAATTATGCATTTTTTGTAAGATAGTATATTAATATTTTATTATTTTATTGAATAAATTTTATTCTCATTATTAAAAATATTTTTTTGATTTTTTAAAAATTTGGAGTAATGTTAATATGTTCTTCTGTAAGATAGAGGATAAATTGTTTTCATTTGTGATTTTTTAATCGACTAAAAAAAACCATTATTTCTTTTATCCTTTATCAAGGAAGAGAAGAGATGGGTTATTGAAATATTTATGATGAAAAAAAAATTCTTGTTCGTAATAATAGCAGCTTTTTTAGGAGCAGATTCTGTTCTAGCTTCTGGGTGTGCTGAAGTAGGTAAGAAGGCTGCCGCACAAGAGAGCGGGGTTCTCGTCCGTTCAAAACCGGTTGTTCAGGATGGAAAGGACATGTGTGCAATTGTAGTTGTTGTACCAGCCCGTAATGGTGAAAAGTTACGTCGTGTTGAGTTTTTTGTTCCTGCTGATTAGTCTTTAGCAGATGGTGTTGTGATGCGTATCTTAATCGTTGAAGATGATCGGAATCTTCACCATCAATTAGCAGAAGCTGTAAGACGTGCAGGATATGTTTCCGATAGTGCTTTCGATGGTGAAGAGGCTTATTTTTTAGGGAGCACAGAGTCTTACGACGCGGTGATACTTGATATAGGTTTACCGCAGATTGATGGTATTAGTGTTGTTGAAAAGTGGCGTCAAGAAGGGCTCTCCATGCCTGTTTTAATGCTAACGGCGCGAGACCGTTGGTCTGATAAGGTGCGCGGTATTGATGCTGGAGCTGACGATTATGTTGTGAAGCCATTTCATTTGGAGGAGGTGATGGCGCGCTTGCGAGCATTAATTCGTCGCACTACGGGACATGCGACAAGTGCATTATGTTGCGGAAATGTTTTGTTGGATACAAAGACGTCTCGTGTTTTTGTGGATGGTCAATTGATTAAACTAACATCTTATGAATTCAGACTGCTTTCGTATCTCATGCATCATTGTGACAGGGTCATTTCAAGAACAGAGCTTACTGAACATCTTTATGATCAGGATTTTGATAAGGATTCGAATACGGTGGAAGTCTTTGTAGGTCGGTTACGGAAAAAGCTTGGAGTGAATTTGATTGAAACTATTCGAGGAATGGGATATCGCGTGAGAACGCGAGGTGATTAATGAATGTTTTTGAAGAGAATAATTGGTATAGGAGGTTCTTTTTTGTAATTACTCGATCTCTCAGTTTACGTGTTATGATCTTATCAACATTATGGGTTGTTATTTCTCTTTTATCGATTTCTGCAGTAAGTATTTTATTTTATAAGCGTTCGACTGAACAAAGCCTAGAGCGTATCCTTTCTGCTCAACTCTACAGTCTTATTGCAACAGTGACGGTGTCATCGGAAGGTACTTTGATAGGAGGGGCTGGGATTGATGATATTCGTTATTCTGATCCAACAACAGGATGGTATTGGGAAGTTGTTGCGATATCCCATAATTTAAAAGGAAGATTGACATCTCCCTCATTGGGAACAGGCGAGATATTTACACCAAGTGATGTTGATATACCTTTTGACAATAAATTCTTTCGCTCTTATCGGATAACGGGGAACAATGGTCAAAAGCTACAAGTGATTGAGAGTGATGTTGTTCTTGATAATAAAAATCATATTGCACGTTTTCGGCTTGTTGGGAATATCGATGAAGCTCATGCCCAGGTAAAGGAATTTAAGCGAACTTTGCAAATTTTTCTTTGGAGTTTCGGTATCGGGAGTGTTCTTATTAATATTGCTATTATTTTCTTTAGTTTTCAACCGTTGAAGCTTATTCGATATGCATTGAATGATATTCGCGAAGGAAGAGTTCATTATGTGAATACGGATTTAGTAAGCGAAGTGATGCCGCTTGTACAAGAGATGAATGCTCTCATTAATAATAATCAGCGTATTATCGAGCGATTTCGCACACAGGTTGGTAATCTCGCGCATTCATTGAAGACGCCTCTATCCGTGATTATGAATGAGACAGATAAGATGCGCGGAGAAAAGGCTAGTTTGTTGAGAGAGCAAACGCAAATAATGCAAGCTCAAATCAATCATTATCTTCAGCGTGCGCGGATTGCAGCACAATGCGATAGTGTTGTCTATCATACGTCTGTTCGCAGTGTGCTTGAACGCTTGGTGCGGGTTATGAAAAAGCTTAATCCTGAAAAACAAATTCAATTTATTATGGATGTTGATGATATTGTTTTTTCTGGAGAGAAGGAAGATTTAGAAGAAATTATAGGGAATTTGATTGAAAATGCTACTCAGTGGTCTCGCGCAAAGGTTTTGATCTCTTGTTGTTTAGAAGAAAATGCTGAAGAAACAGAATATTTTAGTATCTTTGTAGAAGATGATGGTCCTGGTTTAACAGAAGACAAAATTGATGAAGCATTAAAAAGGGGGCGGCGGTTTAATGAAAGTAAACTAGGGTCAGGCTTAGGGTTAGCAATTGTTTCAGATATGGTCAGTGAATATGGTGGGAATCTCTTTTTATCCCGTTCTGATTTGGGTGGGTTATATGCAAAAGTTTTATTACCTAAGATGGGAGAATAACATATTTTCTCCTTAAGCAAGAAATGTCTATAAAGTTTGTAAAGCAGTATTTTCAGATAATACATCAAAGAGTAGGGAAACATTGTTTTTAGTTTCTTTGTTTAATTGATATATATATATAATAGATTTTATAATATTCTCCATGAAAAAATGAATTTTTATTAATTCACATCACTTTTCTCATGAAGAGGATAAAATGTAAGCGAGTTATTCTCTGTTCGTATTGGAAAAAAACGATATGCTCTTATTGATTTTTGCAGCATTTTTTCTGATTTTTCTGGCAAGTGTTCTTTTTCTTTCACTACGTTTTGATGATGAGATAAAAAAAGAATGGAAAGTTCAAACCGTGGATGGTTATAGAAGCCATAAGCGTATGATTGAGTTTAACAAGCTTTATATGCATTATAAAAAAAGAAATATTCTTAAGGCTTTAAGTATCTTGTTTGTTCTCCTTATGACATGGAATATTTATGGGCTGACAGGCAATCCAGAAGTGAAAAGTTATTTTTTTAGCGAATTAATGGATAAGGATCCTCAAACTCTTAGTAAGCAAGAAAAGCTTATTCGTTTACAAGTGCTTTTTTTCCGTGCACCTCATGATGGCAAGCTAGCAGATGCGTTAGCGGTAGGGTATCTCGAAGAAAGCCTTTTTCAAGAAGCAGTGAATACTTATTTAGATGCACTTCGTTTGAATGGAGAAACAGCTCCAAGGCTTGTAGGATACGGTTTAGCATTGGTTGGTTATGAAGGGGGAGTGATAACGCAAGAAGCGCAAAATGCTTTTCAAAAAGCAGCAGATTTAGCGCCAACAGATTTTTATCCACGTTTATTGTTAGCCGATGCATTGCATCAAGCAGGAAAAACTGCACAGGCAGTGCAATTTTTACAAAGCTTTCTTGATACAATGCCTGAAAATTTTTCAGGACAATCACGTGTTAAAAAAATGATGATTCAGTTACGTGATTTATCGAGTAAGCATACAAAGAAAAGAAATCTTGCACCTATGTAGAAGATGTGCAAAGCTCTTAAAAAATAAAATATTGATACTTAATTATAACGTATTTAAAATTTTTTCGCAGAGTGTCTATGAACAGTCAATCTTTAAAGAATTCTGCCTCATGGAAGGTTATTTTAGAGCAGCGAAAAAAAAAGCGCTTACTGATCATATTATTATGTTGTTTGGTTATGACAATTGCAGCAAGTCTCATAGTGTATGCAATGCGTCATGCGGTCAGTTTTTTTAGAATGCCCTCTGAAATTACAAGAGAAGATATTTTAACGGAGCGCCCTTTGCGTTTGGGTGGCTTTGTTGAAAAGGGAACTGTTCAATATGTTGGAGAGAGAGGCGTTGTTTTTTTTGTAACGGATAACAAAAAACATGAAAAAGTAGTTTTCAATGGTGCCTTACCGGATCTTTTTCGTGAAGGTCAGGGGGTGATCGTAGAAGGGCATTTCGATAAACAGGGCTTTTTTATAGGGATGCGTATTTTAGCAAAACATGATGAAACTTATATGCCTAAAGAAACAGCTGATCGTTTGAAAAAACATTACATTATGGAGAAATAATTCGATTGTGCTTGTCGAACTGGGTCATATTTTTTTAGCTGCAGCATTTTCAGTAAGCTTATTAGGGGCATTTTTACCTGCTTTAGGTTTTTGGTGGAGAGAGCGTTTGTTAATGCAAACAGTTGTTCCTCTAACATATATCACTTTTACATTACTGCTTTTATCTTTTTTAGTGATAATTTATGCTTATGTCGTATCTGATTTTTCTGTTTTGAACGTTGTTGAGAATTCTCATTCAGAAAAACCGATGCTCTATAAAATTACAGGTGTTTGGGGCAACCACGAAGGCTCTATGTTGTTATGGGTTTTAAGTCTTGCTTTTTTTAGCGCATTGATGGCTTTTTTTAGCCAACATTTGCCAGAAGATTTTAAGACGCTTGTTTTAATTTGCCAAAGTTGGATTACAACTGCTTTTCTTTTATTTATTCTTTTTGTATCCAATCCATTTTTACGCGTAAATCCACCAGCATTGCAGGGAAATGGTCTCAATCCTCTTTTACAAGATATCGCATTAGCAATTCATCCACCGCTACTTTATTTAGGTTATGTCGGTTTTTCACTTTGTTTTTCTTTTGCCGTTGCGGCATTGATTATGGGACAGGTTGATAGAATTTGGGCGCGTGGGATTCGTCCGTGGCTTTTACTTGCTTGGTGTTTTTTGACATTGGGTATTATGGTTGGCTCTTATTGGGCTTATTATGAGCTAGGATGGGGGGGGTATTGGTTTTGGGATCCTGTTGAAAATGTTTCGTTTATGCCGTGGCTTTCAGGAACGGCTCTTTTACATTCTGCTCTTGTTCTCGAAAAACGAGAAATATTGAAAAGTTGGACTCTGTTTTTAGCGCTGCTTACTTTTTCCCTTTCTCTGATGGGAACTTTTCTTGTGCGTTCTGGGCTTTTAGTTTCTGTTCATAGTTTTGCTGTTGATCCAGCACGCGGGCAAGCAATTCTTGCTCTTTTATTTTTTTTTACGGGAGCTGCTTTTCTTCTTTTTGCTTTGCGTACCCCTATTTTAAAAACAGAAAGATTTTTTCAACCAATTTCACGTGAAGGGTTTATTGTTTTAAATAACTTGTTACTGACAACAATAACAGCAACAGTATTGATTGGTACGCTTTATCCTTATTTTATTGAGATATTAACAGGGCAAAAAATTTCTGTAGGGGCTGCTTTTTTTAATCTTACCTGTGGACCGCTAATGGTTTTGCTGTTGTTGTTTGTTCCATTTGGGACAATGATGGCATGGAAACGCGGTGATTTTCTTGCAGTTTTTGAACGCTTGTGGTTTGTTTTTGTATTGGTTGGTATCGTCTGTTTTATAATATTCTATGCGACATCTGTGCGTGATATTTTTGCAGTTTTAGGGATTGGGCTTTCAGCGTTTGTTTTTTTAGGCAGTTTAGCGGATCTATGGGGAAAGAGTGGATATGGCAAGAGAGCTTTTTCAGTACGCGTTAAGAGATTTCTTGGATTGCCATGGTCTACTTTTGGTGCAGCAATAGCACATATGGGATTAGGCGTTACATTATTTGGTATTGTTTGCGTAGCAAGTTTTGGGCAAGAACGTATTTTAATCATGAACGAAGGGGATAGGGTGACGATAGCGGATAAAACGCTTCATTTTGATGCAGTGTATGATGGTGTTGGTTCGAATTATTCGACAATGGAGTTTTATTTTAAAATATATGAAAATAAAAACATTGTAGGTCATGTAACAGCCTCAAAGCGATTTTATTCAAGCCAAAATACATCAATAACAGAAGTTGGTCTTAAAAATCATGGCTTATCACAGCTATATATTGTACCGGGACATATTGATAATCGGGGTCTCGTTGTGCACGTATGGTGGAAGCCTTATGTAATATGTATTTGGTTAGGGGCATTCATGATGGCTATGGGGGGATGTCTTTCTCTTTTGGGGTATTGGTTTCGCATTGGCATGTACAATAGGGTAGTGCTTGCTTTAAATTTTTGGAAAAGACATTGAGATGAAAAAAATTCTTTGGATTGTATTTTTTTTAATTGCAACGTTTCCTTTTCGATTAGCAATAGCAGTAGAGCCGGATGAGATTTTAAAGAATAAGATTCTTGAAGCGCGAGCACGCCATATTTCATCGCATTTACGTTGTCCTGTTTGTCAAAATCAATCAATTGATGATTCAGATTCTGCTTTAGCACGTGATTTACGGCTTTTAATTCGGGAAAGGCTAAAAATGGGCTATAGTAATCAGCAAGTCACTGACTTTCTTGTTGAGCGATATGGTGAATTTATTCTCTTGAAACCACCATTGAATAAGATAACTTGGTTTTTATGGTTCTCGCCTTTGATCATTATTATCATTGGCGTAAGTATCATATTTTTCCACTTCAAACGAAATAATCATGAGTTATGTGAATGAAAAAGAACAGTCAAAAATGTCATTGCATTAAAAAAAATGTTACATAAAAGAAAAAAATCAGATCATCTGCAATGAGCAGACAATCTTATTGTAATTATATTAGGGAATACTGAAACCTTACAAAACTTTAATAATTTAGACAGAAAACGGTAAGGTCTGGTATTTTATAAGTGATCGGAATTGAAATAAAGGTATGATTGAATAGGAGCATAGAATAAATGGTTAAAAAGGCTTTCTTTAAAACATTTGTCGCAGTGAGTTTTTCTGCGATATTGGAAAGTGCACTGTTTTTTAGTGGATGTACATCAAGCTTGTGGATGACAAAGGCTCATGCAAGTTCTGTATTTACTTCGTTAATGCAACAACAGGGATTTGCCGATATTGTTGCTCAAGTGAAACCAGCCGTTGTAGCAGTACAAGTAAAGAGCAATAAAAAGAAAGAAGATAGGTTCTTTAGCAACTTTTTTAGTGGTCCAGGACTTGATCAATTACCAGATCAGCATCCTTTAAAAAGATTTTTTAAAGAGTTTTATGATTTTGATAAACCTAAAAATAAATTTCCGCACCAATCGCAGAGACTCCGTCCTGTTGCTTTTGGATCGGGTTTTTTTATTTCGTCTGATGGTTACATTGTGACCAATGATCATGTGATTTCTGACGGAACAAGTTATACTGTTGTTCTTGATGATGGTACAGAATTGAACGCAAAGCTCATTGGGAAAGACCCCAAAACCGACCTTGCCGTATTAAAAGTGAATGATAAAAGAAAATTTTCTTATGTTGATTTTGGTGATGATTCAAAGCTTCGTGTTGGGGATTGGGTTGTTGCCATTGGGAATCCATTTGGTCTTGGTGGAACTGTGACAGCAGGTATTGTTTCTGCACGTGGACGTGATATTGGCACTGGTGTGTACGATGATTTTATTCAGATTGATGCTGCTGTTAATAGAGGAAACTCTGGTGGTCCAACGTTTGATCTTAATGGAAAGGTTGTTGGGGTTAATACAGCAATTTTTTCTCCTTCTGGAGGAAATGTTGGGATTGCTTTTGCTATTCCAGCAGCGACTGTAAAACAGGTTGTACAACAACTTATTGAAAAAGGTTCAGTTCAACGTGGTTGGTTAGGTGTTCAGATTCAGCCGGTAACAAAGGAGATTTCCGATTCAATAGGATTGAAAGAAGCCAAAGGTGCTTTGGTTACTGATCCGTTAAAAGGACCGGCAGAAAAGGCTGGTATTAAAGCGGGTGATGTAATTATTTCAGTGAATAATGAAAAAGTTGCTGATGCGCGTGAGCTGGCGAAACGTATTGCAAATATTAAACCAGGAGAAATGGTAACCATAGGGATTTGGAGATCAGGTAAGGAGGAGAGTATAAAGGTTAAACTCGCTTCAATGTCTGAAGATGAAAGTAAGAAAGAGACTTCAAAATATTCAAATGGACAGAGTGATTTAGATGAAACATTGGAAGATTATGGTTTGATTGTTATGCCTTCTGATGATGGTGTAGGGGTTGTCGTAACGGATGTCGATACCGATTCAGATGCTGCAGATAAAGGGATACGCCCTGGTGATATCATTGTGACAGTAAATAATAAACCAGTTAAACGAGTCTCTGATATTATTAACACAATCAAAAATGCTCAGCAGTTAGGACGAAAGGCTATACTCTTACAAGTGCGAACAAATGATCAAAATCGTTTTGTTGCTCTTCCAATTTTCAAAAAATAAAGCTTTAGTTGTAGGACAAATATTTATTAAACATTTGTCCTACAACATAATAAAATAATGGAGATACGTTTTATGAAGATACTCGTTATTGAAGATGATCATGAGACGGGGCATTATCTCGAAAAAGCATTTTTGGAAGTAGGGCATTCTGTTGATGTTGCTTATGATGGAGATACGGGATACGCTTTAGCAACCACGGAAAATTATGACGTTATGGTTGTTGACCGAATGCTTTTGCATCGTGATGGTCTTTCTATTATTGCTGAATTGCGCGCTAAAGGCAATGAAACACCGGTTCTTATTCTGTCTGCTTTAGGGCAAGTTAATGATCGTGTAACGGGGCTGCGTGCAGGGGGAGATGATTATTTGACAAAGCCTTATGCTTTTTCTGAACTTCTTGCGCGTGTTGAAGTTTTACAACGGCGGAAAAATCCTAAAGAAGCAGAAACTGTTTACTGTGTAGGTAATCTTGAGCTTGATCGGTTAGCACATACGGTAAAACGAGGTGATAGAAACATTCTATTGCAACCACGAGAGTTTCGTTTACTTGAATATTTGATGCGTTATGCGGGGCAGGTTGTTACACGCACTATGCTTTTGGAAAACGTTTGGAATTACCATTTTGATCCACAAACGAATGTCATTGATGTCCATATCTCTCGTTTGAGAGCCAAAATTGAAAAAGATTTTGATGTTCCCCTTCTCCATACAGTGCGTGGAGCTGGATATATGCTGAAAGTACCAGATAACAAAGCATGAATCGTTTGATTAATATAATGCGCACGACGGCGCTAAGGCTTTCAGCACTTTACATTTTATTGTTTGGATTGGTGGCAACAGGACTTTCTATTTATATGACGGCATTTTCTGCTTCATTGTTAACAGAGCAAACTGAACAGGCTTTACATGAAGAATTAAAGTATATTGAAAATGCTTATAATTATGGGGGATTATCCTTATTAATGCGCACTATTGATTATCGTTCAAGACAACCAGGAGCATTTCTTTATCTTGTTACAGATTCTATGGGGCGTATTTTAGCAGGAAATGTAGCACGTATTGAATTAGGTCTTTTGAATCAGAGTGGTTTTATTTCTACCTCTTTTTTGTATTCCCGTTTTGGAGAACATGGCAAAACAAGTGAACATCGCGCTTTGGCGGTTATTGTTGATTTACCTAATGCTATGAAGATTCTTATAGGACGTGATTTGGATGAGCCAGAACGTTTTGCTGTTGTTATTCGCAAAGCTGTGATCATTGCACTTGCTGCAATGGTTGGAGGCGCTTTACTCATATGGTTTTTTGTTGGCAGGAGAGCTTTACAAAGGATTGATCATGTAACGGCTGCATCACAGCGCTTGATGGATGGTGATTTCAGTGGGCGTTTACCTGTTTCTGGAGTAGGGGATGAGTTTGATCGATTGTCAACCAATCTTAATGTTATGTTAGACCGCATTGAAGAGTTAAATATTGGTTTACGTCAAGTATCAGATAATATTGCTCATGATCTGAAAACGCCGTTAACGCGTCTTAGAAATCGCGCTGAAGAAGCGCTTTCAGGAAATAAGACAAAGCTTGAATATCGTCAGGTCCTTGATAGGGTTATTGCAGAATCAGATCAACTTATTTGTACGTTCAATGCGATTTTAATGATTTCACGTATTGAGGCCAGCAGTGCAATTGAACATCTTGAAATGATGAATATGAAACTGATTATTGAGGATGCTGTTGAGCTTTACGAACCTTTTGCTGAAGAGTCAGGTGTTTTACTTCAGTTGGGAGATATATTTGATAAAGAGCTAAAATTGAATCGTGAGCTTGTTGCACAATCAATTTTTAATCTTATAGATAATGCAATTAAATATGCGCCTAAAGGTGGAAGGCAAGCGAAGGTTTGCTTATCAATGGAATATCGTGATGAACATTTATTAGTTGTTGTGAGCGATAATGGACCAGGAATAGCAGAGGATAAACGTGAAAAAGTGACAGAACGATTTGTTCGTCTTGAAGAAAGCCGCACACAACCTGGGTTTGGGATTGGTTTAAGTATAGCAAAAGCGGTTATGAAGCTTCACGGGGGTGAATTGTTACTTGAAAATGCAAATCCAGGGCTTAGGGCTGTTTTGTTATTTCCTTAAAGATATTTTTCTTCACTTTCATACGTAACAACTATTTTAAAAGTATAAAGCAATAGAAAGGAAAGCAAAATGCTTTTCAAGGGAGCAGAGATGAAACAAGCTTTTTTAAAAACACAGCTTCTCCCTTTATGTCCTCTCGATAAAAGTGGTTCCCAATGGTTAAAAGACATGGAAGAACAAGCAAGGAAAGAAGGTTTAGAATCGCTTGTTTCCATCATTTCAGAGAGTGGAACGCAGATTGATTTTATCAGTTCGGTTATGACCTTATCTCCTTTTTTGCGTGAGGTTTTAATTGCCAACCCATCATATCTTAGTGCTTTATTAAATGTTGATATAGAAACAAGGCTGAGCGAAATTATAGATGATATTACAGCTATTGATAAAGATGAAGCTATAAATGAAACTTCATTGATGGCTGCTTTAAGGCGCAAAAAACGAGAAGCGCATGTTCTTATTGCTTTAGCTGATTTGGGTGGTGTTTTTACTTACGAAGTTTCATGTGCTTGGTTGACACGTTTGGGCGAAGCAGCATTAAGTGTAGCACTACGTTTTCTATTAAGAGAAGCGCATGATCATGGTAAGATCAATTTATTAAGCCGTGAGAATCCAGAAAAAGACTGTGGTTTAATTATTTTAGGGATGGGAAAGTTAGGAGCAGGGGAACTTAATTATTCTTCTGATATTGATCTTATTGTTTTCATTGATGAAACATCACCTCATATTGGTAATCTTTCTGAAAGTGTTGACGTATTTTCTAAAATGGTACGCCGATTAATCCGTATCATTCAAGAACGCACTGCGGAAGGATATGTTTTTCGTCTTGATTTTCGTCTTCGTCCAGATCCAGGTTCAACCCCTTTGGCCTTACCAGTAAGGACTGCATTGCGTTATTACGAAGGGCGTGGGCAAAATTGGGAACGAGCAGCCATGATTAAAGCACGTCCAGTTGCTGGTGATAAGAGGGCAGGTTTTAACTTTCTCAAAGAGCTTTTTCCCTATGTGTGGCGGAAATATTTAGATTATGCTGCTATTGCTGATATTCATTCGATCAAACGTCAAATTCATGCGCATAAAAATTACGGTCAAATTGCAGCTTATGGGCATAATATAAAGTTAGGTCGTGGTGGTATTCGTGAGATTGAGTTTTTTGTTCAGACACAGCAGCTCATTGCTGGTGGACGTTTTCCTCAATTACGTGGACGTCAGACAGTTGCAATGTTAGCAGAACTTCACACGCTTGGTTGGATCAGTGAGAAAACGAGAAATAGCCTTATAAAAAGTTATGCTTTTCTTCGAAATGTGGAACATCGTATTCAAATGCTTTTCGATGAACAAACACATCTTCTTCCAAATGATACTGCTCAATTCACGAGTGTTGCCTATTTAATGGGTTATCAAGACAGGAGCAGTTTTATCCGTGATTTATTAAAAACACTTCAGATTGTTGAAAAACATTATGCTGCACTGTTTGAGAATGAGCAAGAACTTGGTTTAGAAATTGGTAATTTAGTTTTTACCGGTGAAGAAGATGATCCGGAGACATTAATAACGTTAAGCCGTTTAGGCTTCGAAAGAGCAAGTGATATTTGTCGTATTATGCGCACGCTCCATTTTGGTCGTTATAAAGCAACGCAATCAGCCGAAGCACGCGAGAGATTAACGGAATTAACACCAGCTCTTTTGAAAGCTTTTGGTGGGACAAAACGAGCTGATGAGGCGATGTTACGTTTTGATGGTTTTTTACAGGGCTTACCTTCAGGAATTCAGCTTTTTAGTCTTTTGCAGTCTAATCCTTCTCTTTTGGATATGCTTGTCCTTATTATGGGGGCTGCTCCACGTCTTGCAGAAATTATTGCACGCAGGTCCCATGTTTTTGATGGAATGTTAGATCCGAATATTCTTTCAGAATTACCGACCAAAACGTACTTAGAAAAACGGCTTGAATATTTTCTTGAAAATGTTCTTTCTTATGAGGAAATTCTTGATCATTTAAGGATTTTTGCAGATGAACAACGTTTTTTGATTGGTATTCGAATTTTAAACGGTACAATTACAGGAGAAAGAGCGGGTTTTGCTTTTACTGCGCTTGCTGATCTTATGATTACAAAAACATTTGCTACCGTTCAAGAGGAATTTTCTCGTCTTCATGGTCGTATTAAAGGAGGGCGTGTTGGCATATTGGGTATGGGGAAGCTTGGAAGTCGCGAATTAACAGCAGATTCCGATGTTGACCTCGTTTTGCTTTATGAACACGATGATGATGCAGAAATATCTGATGGAGAAAAGCCTCTTTATATCTCTCAATATTATACGCGTTTAGCACAGCGCCTCGTTTCTGCTTTATCCACTCTTACAAGCCAAGGTATTCTTTATGTCGTTGATTTAAGGTTACGGCCATTAGGCAATAAAGGACCTATTGCTGTTTCTTTTCCATTTTTTAAAAAGTATTATCGCCAAGAAGCATGGATATGGGAATATCTTGCTTTAACAAGGGCTCGAGGCATTGCAGGAGACCCTGATTTTTTACAAAAGCTAGAAAATGAAGTGTGTGCAATTATTGCTATTTCTCGTGATAAGAAGGAAGTTGCAAAAGAAGTATGTGAAATGCGTGCCTTGATTGCAAAAGAAAAGCCGCCAAAAAATCAATGGGATTTAAAAACGATGTCTGGTGGCATTATGGATTTGGAGTTTATTGCTCAATTTTCTCTTATTACGCATGTCATTGAGTTTCAAATTGGAGCGACGACAGCGGATATTTTAGATCACTTACCAAACAGTTTTCTTAATCAGTCATGTATTGCTGATTTACATTATGCCTATCGTCTTTATACAAATTTGAGTCAAATTATACGGCTTTGCTTAAATGATTCTCTTGATCCCAATGACATGCCACCTGGATTAAGTGACCTTTTGTTGAATAGTGTTGGGGAACCTGATTTGCTTCGTGTTGAAAAATTAATTGCAGAAACTGGGCAATTGGTCTGTTCAGTTTTTACAAAAATCATGAAATATTAAAATAATTCTATAAGAATAAATAAAAATTATTAATTCCATTTTTATATATTAATTTTTGTCTTTCATTTCATAGACGCTTGAGAGGGTTAGAGTGAAGTTCTCTACTGTTTTTTCAAGTGTGATGAAAAAATTCTCCATTCTAGGTATCATTCTTTATACAAAAAGCGGTGAGTGATTAATTTAGTGAATCATATTTTTTATGAGCGTTATCTCATTTTTTCAAAAAATTGACATTATAATTATTTATATAATTCCAAGTAATAATGATCAATATGAAGCTATAAAAGCTACTATAGATTAATAGCTTCTGGAAATTATAAATAATATTTAAGCTTTATTTAAAACTAATTTTAATTTTTTAACTGTGTCATTTTTGCTATAGATTTTTTCAAAAAATTGTGAAACGATTTACCATTATTTATGTATCACATTAGCTTTTAGGGGAGCAATTATGATTACAAAGTATTTAGCCTCGACATCTATATTTTCTTTAATTTCAATTTCTGTAGTACAGGCGTCGGATATCGTTATTCCTGAACAACCTGTTCCTGTTATTCCAGCACCTGCTTTGTCTTGGACAGGATTTTATCTTGGAGGACAGATTGGTAACTTTTCAGGTAAAACAACTGCAAGTTATTTAAAACATGAGACAGGGATATGGAATCCAATTGGAAAGGAGAATTTACCTAAACTTTCTGGTTTTATCGGGGGAGTTTATGCAGGTTCCAATATTGATATCGATAATAGTTTTATTATAGGTATTGATACAGATATTATGTGGTTTGGTAAAAAGGATTCTAAAGATGTCAATCTACCGAAAAAAAGTCCAACTGAAGAAACACCAAAACTTGTAGAAAAAACAAGTCTAACAAGAGATTTGCATGAGGAGGATTCGACAACACCTATTAAAGCTGTACGTCATACTTTAAAACAAAAATGGGCTGGTGCTACACGGGTGAGAGTTGGTTTTGCGATTGAGCGTATGATGCCTTATATTTCTGGAGGGATTGCTTATACGCAGCTTCAGAATATTTTTGCGGCAGTAGCTGATAGCAAAAATGGAGAAGTTGATTTTTCTGATTGGTTGCATGATGAAAAAAAGACCATGATTGGTTATACCCTTGGAGGTGGTATTGATTTTGCAATGACTGATAATATTATTGTACGTGCAGAATATCGTTATTCAGATTTTGGCAAAAAGAAGTTCATACAGGATAAATTTGAAATGGGCTACAAGACAAATGATTTTCGTGTGGGTGTAGCTTATAAATTTTAATTTTTTGCAGAATTAAACACTTCAAAAGTCTCATTTTCGAATGAGGCTTTTATTTTTCAGATATGTTCTAGTAAATATCCTTTACTCAAAAGAGCTACTATTTTATTCGAACAATACTTTGATTTGTAAACATAAATTACTTTTTGTCATGTTGAGTGAGAGACCCAAGTGTCATAAGATTTTCTCATTTTAATTGAACCGATCAAAACCATGTCTTTTGCACGTCAAAAAGAGGGGGCGTCGTGAGATAAAAACATTAAAGAAAGAATAAAAATGCTTCTTATGAACCATTTTAAGTGCTAAAGGCTGTCGCTACATTAGGGGGTGGCAAAGTGTGAGATTTTGATACTAGCTTGCTTTTCCATAAACGTGAAGATGGTGTTGCTAAATGGACTTAACATTACATCATTCATAGGTACCGTCGGGAAATGGGTTTGGGTGCTTTAAAAGATGCTTTTTTAAACCAACATGTGAATTGGCAAGCTAATGGCATTTTATTTTATTTGAAAGATTTTTCATACAATCAACTTTTCTGTTTTGCGGTATCGTAAAATATTTTATTTAATAACAAAAAGCTCGCAAAAAAACTCTAAAGAACGTAAAATTACATCCGCAATATAATTCAATAATAAAATAATTATAAAGAGTATTATAAAGTGATTTATAGGAAAAAATAGAGAGAAAATTAGGAATTTATTGAGACATAAAAAACATTATTACCTATGTCTGTTATCGAAATATAATCTATTATTTTCCTAATTTTTTAATGTACGATAATAAATTTCGAGTGAAATAGTAATGGATCATTTCAAATCTATTTACGATAAATCAATCAACATCATTTGTTTATGAATCACAAGTAGGTTGGGTTATTTAAATTATATACTTTAGTTATTATTTGGCTTTTTTAGCCATTGATTTTCAGGTATAGAAGCTGAATGAGCTTCTCTATTATTCTATAAAATATCATCATTGTAATAATATAAGGATTTTAGGCATTAGATGCTTTTGGAGGAGTGGATGATGAAATTCAAAGCAGGGTTTATGTGTAGAGCTTTGTGAAGTAAATCACATGCGCAATTAGCAGCTGGAACCCGTGAGACAAGAATCCGAATTATTTATAAATCAGATGTGGTAGAATTTTCGTCCTTTAGAGCGGGAAGGAAGAAAACCGATAAGTTTGTAAAAAGCTAGTCACATAAGTGGGGCAGCAGATGGAACTGTCTGAGAAAAATTGATCTATTGACAGAGAAGGTGAAACTTTATCTTTTAAGGAGAAAAAGGGAAATAAGAATTATGATTTCCAAAGGGATGTGAAATAAAAATGTTTTTATTTTTGGTTGTTTGGGCAACTATGAAGGTGTTTAAAGATTAATTTTTTCAGTACATGCAATCTCGTTTTTGGGGTTGATAATGCTATAACGTTGTAATTGGCAATGCCATTGATTTTGTAAGCGTTCAATGGAAAATAAATTAAAGCCTGCGGGCGGTTTTTTATCACCAAAAGCTTGTGATGCGGAAGGAACACCAACAATAGGAATTTTTTTAATTGGTCCTTCAATGTAATTCAATGTGGGTAAATGAGTATGTCCGTGAAGAATAAGCTCACAACCGTGGTATTTGATAATGTCTAGAAAACGTTTTATATCCCGTAGTTTTTTAT
This sequence comes from Bartonella sp. AP280QHHD, assembly GCF_042196125.1. NCBI lineage: Bacteria > Pseudomonadati > Pseudomonadota > Alphaproteobacteria > Hyphomicrobiales > Bartonellaceae > Bartonella > Bartonella sp. AP280QHHD. The sequence goes on from NZ_JBHIPQ010000031.1 coordinate 164,350, forward strand.
GCCAAGACGTTGCCTTTGGAAAGGGGGGGTGGTGAATCATGACGACACGAAAAAGGTTGCGCTGTGCTGCTTCCTTTAAAAAGAGCGGTAAAGTTTGCGCTTGCATTTTACCAAAATAGCCAGAAGCTTGAAAAGGCAATGTCGCAATGGCTGAAGAAGCTGCTATGATGGCAACATCTTTGCGAATGCGCATATAAGGAAAGGCACTTTTTTGAGGGATGTCACCTGTAATCCAAGGTTTAAAGAGAGTGCATGCTTTTTGTAAAGCGCCGCGGACATAGGCATCGTGATTTCCAAATGTCAAAGAAATATCTTGAGGTTTTCCTAGGTTAAGTAGCCAACGATGAGCTTGTACAAATTCTTTATCGAGAGCAAGATTTACAAGATCACCAGAGATCACAAGGTGATCAGGTTTTGTTTTGTTCAAGGCATCTATTAAAGTTTCTAGGACATCTGTTGCCATCTGACTCTTACGTTTTTTTTGCCAGTTCAGATAACCGGTAAGACGTTTCCCAGAAAGTTCAAAAAGGGAAGGTTGCGGGAGAGGGGAAAGATGTACATCCGATATATGGGCAAGATAAAACATAAAAGCTCGTAAAGTATTAAAAACGATTTAAAGAATAAACATAAGATAAGTTAGTGCTTAAAGGCAAGAAAGATTGTAAAATGAAAATTAGCTTGCAAAAAAGAATGTCTCAAGCGGAATGTTCCAAATAGAATATCCCTAATAAAATATCATTGTGTTGTAGATTCACATATTTGTAAAAAAAACATTTCTCAATGCGTTTGAGCTAATTTCACGATGGTACTCGATATTATAATGGAAAGCTTCTGTGAACTATATAGGGCTTACTGTACACTACCATCTCTACACTTATACAAGGTGCAAATAAAAAACATCATACTATTTTCCCCCAATTTTATGAAAATCCTTGCTTTGCTTTAATAGGATTCATAAGAGGTATTTCACTCTTTTCTTCAATGGTTTCTATCCATACAGCATCCCTTCTAATAATACGCAAGAGAATGTTTTTTATTGTTTTAATATGAGGATATTGGAAATAAGGAGAATTCCACTGTATTTTGAGTTATAAATCAATACGTTATCTAATTACAAAAGACAAGTAAATACGTAAAAAGATAAGCTGAATTTTAAAACTATTATACGAAATCTCAGACTTTTTAACGGCCTTCATAATACCACATGCTGCTCAACAGTAAAAGGCAAGCAAGCAGTGCAAAAAAACCAGAAAATATCGAAAAATAAAAGGTATTGATTAAACGGGTTTCTGTTGCTTCTTTCAGAACAATTGAATGTGCTGGGGAAGAGGACGGACTTGTTTTTGATTGAATCAGCTTAAATGGAGGAAGATGAATGTTTTCTTTTCCTTCAGGGTGTAAACGTCCGATGTAGCCACCAGTGTGCTTAATAATGGGGGCTAGTTTTTCTTGTGTTGAAATCAAGTCAAACAACTCAAGATTATCGAGCATCCCTACAGAAGAAAGTATTGTTAAACCGCCATTTTTAATGTTAAAAATTCCTGTCTCATCAGTGGTCACAGTTGCAGTAAAAAGGCCTTCTTTCTCTTTGGTCAGAGTAATATTTTCTTTTTTTCCAGAGGGAAAGATTATTTCAGCGGGTTCTGGATGGTCTTTTAGAGTTTGGCGGCGAATTGTTAAATGATGATGGCTGCTAGTCGCACTTAATTTTTCTTCCTCAAGTTCTGGTTCTTTCATGAGCCAATGGGCAATACGACGATAAAGAGCAGCATAAGGACCACCGCCTTCGAAACCTCGTGCCCAAAGCCAACTTTCATCAGAAAGCAACATGCCCACACGTCCTTTATCAACATGGGAGAGAAGTAAAAGTGGTTGTTCATCCGCTCCTTTCATGAGGGCGATTCCGTTATTTATGTTTTGAATAGCAATTTGTCGCAACCATTGCCCCCATTGAGAAGCGGGAAGGTTAAGTGTTGCAAGACCCCTTGTGACAGGATGGCGCTCACCTTCTTTGGTTAATGTGGGGCGAAAAGGTTTTTCAATAATAGTTCCATTGGGCAATGCCGGTAGAATGCTTATTAAAGGTGTTTTCGCAAGTGAGTTTTTTTGGGTAAATTCAGGTCCTGTTACCATCAACAATGCACCCCCCTTTTGTACATATTGGGCGATATAATCATAATAGATTAAGGGGAGAACAGTAGAGTGCTGGTAGCCATCAAGGATGATGAGATCAAAGTTATTAATTTCTTCAACAAAGAGTTTTCTTGTGGGAAAGACCACTAAGGATAATTGGCTTGAGGGCGTATTATCTGCTTTGGTGGGGGGACGCAAAATAGTAAAGTGAACAAGATCAATATTGGAGTCACCTTTCAAAAGGTCTCGCCATGTCCGTTCTCCATTATAAGGAGCACCTGAAATAAGAAGAACGCGTAAATTTTCTCTGATTCCTTCAATAATTGTTATGGCGCGGTTGTTTTCCAAGCTTAGTTCACCTTTGTGTGGATCAGTTATAACTTGGATAATATTTTTTTCAGCATGAGGAAGGGTAATTTCAGTTTGAAAAATCACGCCAGGAGTTACAGAATAATGGCCAATGTCTTGTCCATTGACGCTTAGTGTAATATTTGCTTTCTCTGATATTGTTTTTTTGGCGGGGCCTTTATCTTCTACCAAAATGGAGAGCGTTTGTGGTTTGTTGACAAGGGCAAAGCGTGGAGGAGAAATAAACTTGATTTGGCGATCAAATTCATCTGAGTATCCTGTAATCAGGGCATTGAGAGGTGCTTCATGATGAAGGTCTGATAGGTCAGGGATGTCATGCACTTGTCCATCGGTGATAAAAATGGTTCCTGCATAACGAGAGAACGGTACATCAGATAGTGCTTGTGTTAAAGCTTCAAACAAATTCGTTGAGGGTGCATATCGATTATCAGCAAGTTTCCCAGCTTCAATAAAGCGTGGTTCAAATTGTGGATAATGCGCCAGTGTTTCGACTAATTGCCTGCGCGCTTCATCACTATCATTTGTACGTGTTCCAAATGATTGGCTTTTGCTGCGGTCAATGACAATGCCTACTGTGCTTTTCAGTGGTTCGCGCTGTTCTTTTATGATCATTGGATTGAGCAAAGCAAGGATAAGGGCGCTTAATGCCATCAGACGAAATAAAGAACCTTGCCGTAGCGTAACAAGACCAACAACGACAAAAAGAATCGATATTCCGCTTAAGAGCAGAATCCAAAAGAGTGGTAAAAAAGGCTGAAAAGTGAAAAATGATATCATTGCCTTCTTTCTCTTTTAAAGCGTTCCAAGAGTGCTGGAACATGCACTTGATCCGCTTTATAGTTTCCTGTAAGCACATAAAGGACAATATTTAAACCTGCACGAAATGCCCATAGACGTTGCATTGGATCATTGGGAACAAGGGGATATTTCCATGCCCCTTTTTCATCGAGTGCCCAAGCCCCAGCAAAGTTATTTGCGGTGATGAGAAGGGAGCTTACGTTATCGCCGTTGGCAAGAGAGTTTTTATTTTTTTTGTTTGTTGATGAGGATTCAACCCATAAAGGTGAACCACGGTAGAGACCAGGAAAATCTGGCATAATATAAAAAGAACGTGCAACAACATGATCTGTTGATGCTGGCTCAATGGATGGAATATTTAACTTTTTTAAGATATCTCGTAATCTTTGCGTTTCTGGAGTAGCGTCTCCTTCAAGATTAAGATTGCTCTTTATCTGATCGCGCGTGTCAAATAAAATTGTTCCCCCATGTTTCATAAAGTTATTTATTTTTTCAAGGCTTTTGGGGGTTGGTATAGGACTCTTAACATCAATTGGCCAGTAAATAAGAGGATAAAAAGAGAGTTCATCTTTATCGAGATCAAGTGCTGTAACAGAGCCAAGGGTAAGCATTGTGCGCTCTGCGATAAATTGACTTAACGCTTCTAGACCACTTTTACTCGTTGTATCAATTTCATGATTATTGGTTATAACATAGGCAAGATGTGTTGCGCCAGCAGCTTGTACACTATCATGATGATTTTCTTTCGTTTGTGCATGAAGAGTTGGATCATATGAAAACAAGGCAATAAGACTTATAAAGGGGACGAGAAACATATTACGCCGTTTCATGAAAGAAAAAATATCTCCCATCCATAAAATGAGAAAATTGTCAAAGGCGAATAATAAGATGGCTAATCCTAAAAGTGGACCGATAAGATTTTTTTCTTTTGTATCGTAAGATAAAGGGCTTTTATTAAGAGAAGTTGGCAATGATGATTGTTTCATCAAGTGCGACGAATGAGTTAAGAGATTGAGTGCATAAAAATTGTTTTTGGCACCATAAAGTCCTGGGGGAGTATGGTAGGAAGGATGGGGTGGATTTTGAGAGTCAAAGATCAAAGGAACAACATCAGAGGGTGGTACTTGTAATTGTCCGTCAATGGCTATAGTTCGCCAAGGGTTTTGTATCACTGTTCTTTTTTCTCTGTGTGTTAGGTTTGTGTTTTCGTTAGAACCTAATGTGATTAATTTTTGCAGCATTTGTGCAAAAAAGCCAGAAAGAGGAAGGTTAGACCATGTTGGGTCAGGAGCAACATGAATGAGAATGAGGGTTCCTTTACCACGTTTTGCTGCGGTAACAAGAGGAGTTCCATCCGAAAGGCTAAGCCACGTTTTTTCAAAAAGATCTGGGGTTGGTTCTGCGAGGATTTGGCGCGAGACAGTAACATCTCCTGGAAAGGGAAGACCAAAGAAAAAGCTATTTTTTGCAAAAGGGGCAAGCTTTTGTGGTTTTGTCCAAGACATAATACTTCCAAGGGAACGTTGACCTGGGCGCAGTGGTATCGGAAGAAGGTTATCGTAATGTTCTGCGCTACTGAGTTTTTCTCCTGCAAAGCGGATGAGTGTTCCCCCTTTATTCACAAAATCAGAAAGTTTTTTTTCTGCTTTTGGGGGTATGTTAACAATGTCACCCATAATCAAAACAGATGGATTTTGTTTAAGCAAATGATCAATATCCGTTGAAAGTTCTCTTCCACCGGCTGTTATAAGCTGTGTATGACCTTGTAAGGCTTTGATAATGTAATAAAATGGAGCAAGTAAAGGCTGTGCCATTTCATTGGTATCGGGTGAGAGAAGAGCAACACGGCTTATCCTGTTATGGCTATCTACCAAGAAGGTTGCAGCAGCATGGTTTTGATTGTTTATTTTTATCCAAGCGATATCATTGCGTAGTTCAAGTGGTACATTAAAAGGAACAAGTGCTGTTGTTTCTCCTTCAGAGAACTTGTTCGTAAATTGACCGAGAAGTTGATTATTTGAATCGTAAAGGCTGAGTATAGCGGGAGTATTACTGTGTGTTGTTGAGCGGATAATACGCGCGCCCATGTTTCCATTATTATTTTCTATGGATGTTATGCCGGTTAAATCGGAAATATCAGTCAAATACCACAAGAAGTTTCTAGGTTTTAATTCTTCAAGAAGAGCAAAAGCTTGCTCATCTTCATTTGTTTGTAATCCATCACTTAAATAAGCAATATCAAGAGGTTTTCCTTTGGTTCTTTCGCTGAGTTTTTTGAAGGCATGCACACGGTTGACAGGCCAAGGACGCGGTTGCAAATGCATTAAATGCTGTTTTATAATCTTGGCTGGTTGGGGCTCTATATTGGAGATATTATTTTCAGCCGTTGCAACAAGATAAATATTTTTTTGCTGTTTTTCTGCCTGTGCAAGGAGCATTTCAGCGATAGAGATGCGCTGTTTCCATTCTTTTACAGAAACCCAACCATTATCAATAATGAGTGCAAGGGGTTGAGATCCGGAAAAGCTTATTGGTTTTTGATTCCAAGTGGGGCGTGCTAGAGCTATGATAACAAGTGCCGCTATGGTTAAACGCAACAAGAGCAACCACCAAGGTGTATGTTTTGCTGTTTCTTGTTGATGAGTTGGTTTGGGTAAGAAGCGAAAAGGGGGAAAAAGCTCTTTACGCGGAGATGGAGGAGTTATCCGCAACAGCCACCAAATGACCGGTAGGAACAAAAGCCCTAGTAACAGAAAGGGAGCAGCAAAACTCAAAGTGCCCTCCTTTTTTGCAATGGAGAGTCGCTCATTGTATTTGCAAGATGAAAAATGGTCTCTGTTAAAGGTTGATCTGTTGTACTAACGTGATAAGACCATCCTTGGCGTGCGCAAAAATTTACCAATTCTTGTCGCCTTGCGTGATATAGTTTACAATAGCTCTTACGAAGATCTTCTGCTTTAGTGGAAACATGTTTCTCTTTCGTTTCGGGATCCAAAAATTCTGTGTGACCTGTGTAGGGAAAGCTTTCTTCTGCGGGATCAGAAATTTCAATTAAATGCGCTGTCACTTGTTTTGTAGTTAAAACGGTTAAATGTTGGATGATTTTTTCAGGATAGTCGAGAAAATCACTCATTATAATGACATGTGAAAAGCGTGTAATCGTTGAAAAATCCGGAAATAAATTTTCATCTGAATGATTTTCTAAAGCAAAGGCTATTCGTTCTACGACATTGGATGTCATTGTGGGGGACATTAAGTTAGGAATAGCAATATGTTCGCCACTGCGTGCAAGAAGGGATGCCAAGGTAAGGGTAAGAATAATGGCATGATTACCTTTAGAGATTTTAGAAAAGCGCGAACAGTAATGCATTGATGCGCTCTGATCAGGACAAAGCCAAACGGTTTGTGTCATTTGCCATTCATGTTCACGGAGATATGTATTTTCATCACGCGCTGAGCGACGCCAGTCAATGCGGCTAATGGATTCTCCTTCCATATAGGGACGAAATTGCCAAAAGTTTTCCCCATTACCGCTTTTACGTTGTCTATGCCATCCGGTTATCAATGTATTAGCGATATGACGCGCTTGTAAAAGGAAATATGGCATTTTGCCAGTATCCTTATGCAGTTCATTTGCCAGCGACAATGGAGGCTTTTGTAAAACTTTTTTGCCAAGAGCCATTCAAAGAGCATCTTTCACAAGGTTATTAATAATATCTTTTACGGTTATATCTTCAGCACGGGCAGAAAAATTAAGAGCCATGCGGTGTTGTAATACAGGATAGGCCAATGCTTCAACATCATCAAGTGAAGGGGCTAAGCGTCCATAATAAAGAGCACGGGCGCGAACACAAAGTGAAAGGGCTTGTGATGCCCGTGGACCAGGTCCCCAAGAAACATAAGTATTAGCAAGGCTATTGTCTTTATGAGGGCGAGATGAGCGGACAATTTTTAAAATAGCTTCGATCACACTTTCTGAAAGAGGCATTTTGCGAACGATATTTTGAATTTTTTGCAATTTTTTGCCGGATAAAATTGGTTTTGCATTTGATTTTTTTTCTTTTGTTGTTTCTAAAATAATCCGTCGCTCTGTTGTGAGGTCAGGATAGTCAATATCGATTTGCATCAAAAAGCGATCCAGTTGTGCTTCAGGAAGTGGATAGGTCCCTTCTTGTTCGAGAGGATTTTGCGTTGCAAGAACATGAAAAGGTTGTGGCAAATCATAACGGTTACCTGCAACAGTAACATGATATTCTTGCATAGCTTGTAAAAGGGCTGACTGTGTCCGTGGGGAAGCACGATTGATTTCATCGGCCATGAGAAGTTGCGTAAAAATAGGACCTTGAATGTATCGAAAAGAACGTTTACCGTCTTTATCGGAATCCATAATTTCAGAACCAATAATATCCGATGGCATTAAGTCAGGAGTGAATTGGATGCGTTTTTCATCAAGCCCTAAGACTGTTCCCAATGTTTCAACAAGACGTGTTTTTGCAAGTCCTGGAGCACCGACAAGAAGGGCGTGACCACCAGCAAAAATAGCGATTAAAGCATATTCGATTACCTGATTTTGCCCAAAAATAACTTTGTCAATTTCTTTTTGTAAAATATCCAATTCTTTGTGTGCCGTATCAATATCATCAATAATGACTTGAGCTTCATGATTGATATTGACCTTTTTTATAGAATTGGATGATGGATCATGTTGACTCATATTTCTTCCTTAAGGCGTTTGTCGCAAAAATGGTAATTTTCTCTGCATGATAATGGATATCTTATTGTTTGTAACAGAAAATGAGAAGAAATGAAGTATCATATGCCGTTTTTTTTCATATTCGTATAGAAGAGAAAAGTTTCTTTGGAAGAATAGACGTGCTTTATAAGGGATGTCTTAAAAAATTTGTTTTATGAAGAGAGTTTTTTAAAGCAATGAAGACAACTTTTTTGAAAGGTTAAAGGGTGAATATAAGACAGAACTTCAAACAGGTTGCGTGGTTACAACAAAGTGATATCCAAACACTTCTTCGTGTTTTGTCTGTGGAGGGGGAAGAGGCGCGTATTGTAGGGGGAGCAGTGCGCAATCAACTGCTAGGGCAGCCTATTAGTGATATTGATATTGCAACAACCTGTTTGCCGCAACAGGTTATTGCACGTGTAGAAGAAGCAGGATTTAAAGCTATTCCTACAGGGATTGCTTTTGGTACAATAACAGTAGTTGCTCATTCATGTTCTTATGAGGTTACAACGCTTCGCTGCGATATTGAAACAGATGGTCGTCATGCAAAAGTGGCATTTGGTCGTGATTGGAAAAAAGATGCTGAACGGCGAGATTTTACGATAAATGCGCTTTATTGTGATGCTGCTGGCAACCTTTATGATGATGTGGGAGGTTTGAGTGATATTGCTAGCCGAACAGTTCGTTTTATTGGGGTTGCAGAAGATCGTATTGGCGAAGATTATTTGCGTATTTTACGGTTTTTTCGCTTTTTTGCGTGGTATGGAGCAGGGCGACCTGATGTGCAAGGATTGAAGGCATGTGTTCGTTTAAAACACGGTTTAAAAAAACTTTCTTCTGAACGTATTTGGGCAGAAATGAAAAAGCTTCTTGCGGCGTTTGATCCAACGCGTGCTCTTTTATGGATGCGACAAAGCAGAATTTTGGCACTCATTTTTCCTGAAACAGAACGATGGGGTATTGATGCAATTCACGCATTGGTGAAGACAGAACAGGATCTTGGTTGGAAAGTTGATCCATTGTTACGGCTAGAAAGCCTTCTTCCTCCTGATCCCATGCGTCTTCATGAAATGGCACAGCGCTTGCGTTTTTCTCTTAAGGAAACAACGCGATTAAAAGAATGGGCAGAGTTAGAAATAATAAACCAAAACTGTTCTGATCATTTTGTGCAAAAACTGATTTATTTTCATGGACGACAGCCAGTTTTAGATCAATTATCGTTGTCTGTCGCTGCATCACATCTTGATCATCTGGAAAAAAGTGATGCTTTGCAAAAAGCAGAGGGTTATGTCAAGCTTTATCAATTTGCCCAAAAATGGCAAATTCCAACTTTTCCTATTAATGGTAACGATTTAATAAAGAAAGGTTTTACAAAAGGTGTACTTTTAGGAAAAAAGCTTAAAGAGCTAGAAATGATATGGATTGAAAGCGGATTTTTAATGGATCGTCATGCACTATTAGAAAAAATTGATTTATAATATTTCTGTTTATAAACTCACTGTTGTTTATATTTTTTAAGTCAACATATTAATTTATAATAATCATTATTTATGTGAAATAAGAGTTCACAATATTGTAAGGTTATTTCAAACCTGTTCATATTACATCAATCAAAGTTATTGCCTTACACGTCACAAGTGAGGAAAAATGATTACAGAGAGGAAAAATGTCTCTTATGAATCATCTCAAAGATAAGGATTCTCGAAAATGAGAACGAATAAAGAGAATAGTGGTAGCGGTTTGCACCTTGTATGACCATAAAGAGGGGGATGTTCACTGGATTTTTACTATGAGGAGTATTTAATCATTCATAGGTGGTGATATGAGGTGATATGAAATGGATGTGATGGGCACTAAGAAATGTTTATTTTACCAGCACTTAATTGTTGGAAAATGATAGGCATTATACGCTCTAACTGTTCTTTATATGTTGTATTATTGTTTTTCGTGATAATTTATGTTTTTATAGATTTTCTTTCATGATAACCAATTTGGCGTAATGCTTCTCCTGTTGTTATGGCTACGCTCATGGCGAGATTTAGAGAGCGTGCCTGTGGTTGCATGGGAATTTTTAATGTGTAATCGGCCGCTTCATGAACATAATCGGGAACGCCAGCTGTTTCACGACCAAAAAGTAAAACATCATTTCTTTGATAGCATATCTGCGTATAGCATGTTTTTGCTTTTGTACTTAAAAGCAACAGGCGGCGGTTAAAGTGTTTCATGGAGCTTATAAAATGTTGCCAATCAATGTGTCGTTCTAAGGAAGCATATTCGAGATAATCCAATCCTGCGCGTTTGAGATTACGATCCGACAGATTAAAGCCTGCAGGTTCAATAATGTGCACATGTAAACCAAAGCAAGCGCTAAGACGTAAAATCGTTCCAGTATTACCAGCAATATCAGGTTGGAAAAGAGCTATATGAAGTGTCATGTTCTCTGTAATATGATTTTTCTTTCGACTTTGTAAAGAAGCACCACAATTTATTCGAAAAATATGCTTTGAGAAATACATGTTTTTTACGGTTCATTTTTATTCCCTTTAAATTTCAGGGAAAAGTTATGTATACAGGTCTGTTTGGGATCAGAGAGAAGCTCCCTATTAGGGACTTCCTTTTATTGAGCAATCCATGAAATGACTTGGCTCATTATGTTGAAAAGTGGGATATTTAATGAGGTTAGATCATCAATTTTAATTAAAATCAACAAAATATGCTTTTTATGCAAAAACAGAAGCGAAAAAAATACTCATGCAACCAGTTGGAATTGAGGGAGGGAGAGATGCTGTAAATGTGTTAAAGAAATAACCGATAAGCTCAACTTGTTTACTGAGATATGGTCATAACAAGACTATGTTTCTTTCTTTAGGAGTGTTTATTTACATGCTATCTCTGATTTTCACGGGCGGGGGAGTAATTTTGATTGATTAATATGAATAGGTTTGAAATGAAAAAACCTTACGGTGTTTAGGGATTTCATTCACTCTGTAAAACGATGAATTATCATTATAAAACAGTTTTTTGTATAAACCATACAAATGGCAGGAGTGTTTTACGGGGATGTTTTTATGGTTGAGGTAACGGAGTGATCAAGCATTGTACAATGGGAGAGGGTATGGTAAAAGAATGTTTTAGCAAAGTGTCTCTTTAAGTTAAGGCCATGGGTGAGCAAACGAGGCGGGATTTTCTGTTTTTGGTAACAGCTGTTGCAGGAGCAGTTGGAATGGGAGCGGTTGTGTGGCCTTTTATCCGTCAGTTGCGTCCAGATGAAGCTGTTTTGGCATCTTCCTCTGTTGAGGTTGATCTTTCTGGTATTGAAGAGGGGATGTCAGTAACGGTAAAGTGGCGAGGACAGCCTGTTGTTATTCGAAATCGTACGGCAAAAGAAATTGCTGATGCGCGCGCTACTGAATTGAGACTTCTAAAAGATCGTCAAGCGCGCAATCCTAATCTTGAAGGTGAAAAAGAAGCGACGGATTTTGCACGTTCAGCAGGTAAAGGACGTGAAAATTGGCTTATCGTCATTAATCTTTGTACGCATTTAGGCTGTATAACACTTGGGCAATCTGGGAAATTTGGAGGGTGGTTGTGTCCATGTCATGGGTCTGTTTATGATACAGCTGGAAGAGTGCGGTCGGGTCCAGCTAACTATAATTTGGCTATTCCTCCTTACCAATTTCTTTCTGATACTTTGCTCAAAATAGGATAAGGTTATGACAAGGTTTTCTCCTTATTGTCCTAAAAATGCACTTGCCCGTTGGTTTGATAAGCGTTTTCCTCTTCCTCGTTTTTTTTATAATGCATTTGTGATTTTTCCTGTTCCGCGTAATCTTAATTACTTTTATACATTTGGCGGTATTTTGACCATTATGCTTTTATCACAGCTTTTGACTGGTATTGTCTTGGCTATGCATTATGTTCCGGATATTCATTTGGCTTTTGAAACCAGTGAACGATTTCGGCGTGAAGGGCAGTTTGGTTGGCTTTTTCGTCCATGGCATTGTGTAGGCTCTTCGTTTTTTTTTATTGCTGTTTATATCCATTTAGCACGTGGACTTTATTATGGTTCTTATAAAAATATGCGAGAAATGGTATGGGTTACAGGTATTTTTATTTATATCATCATGATGGCAATAGCATTTTTTGGTTATGTGCTTGTTTGGGGGATGATGTCTATTTCAGCGGCTTCAGTGATTGCAGGGCTTTTAAAAACGATACCTTTGGTGGGGACATGGTTGCATGAGACACTTCTGGGTGGTTATGTCGTAGGACAACCAACGTTGAATCGTTTTTATGTTTTCCATTATGTTTTATCATTTATTTTGCTTCTTTTTGTGGGGCTGCATATTTGGGCAATTCATTGTGTTGGGCAAGGCAATCCAACGGGTCTTGCTATACAATCAGATAAGGAAACAGTTCCATTTTCGCCTTATGCGCTTATCAAAGATATTTTTGCTATTACTGTTTTTCTCATCTTCTTTGCCTGGTTTTTGTTTTATATGCCCGATTATATGGGGCAGGCTGAAAATTATAGTGTGGCAGATCCTTTAAAGGCACCTCTTCGTGTGGTTCCAGAATGGTATTTTTTGCCTTTTTATGCGATGCTTCGTGCTATAACTTTTGATATCGGTATTTTCTCTTCAAACTTTGTTGGCTTTGTTTTATTCGTCAGTTCGATTTGCATTTTAATTTTTGTGCCATGGTTAGACCGCTCTAAAATATGTTCAGCAAGATATCGACCTGTTTATAAAATTTTCTTTTGGGCGTTGGTTATTGATGTCGTTTTTCTTGGTTGGTTGGGGTCAAGAGAAATAAGTGACAAAATTCTTTTATGGACACAATTGGCTACGGTTTATTATTTTATATTTTTTTTGGTTATTTTGCCGATTTTGCCAGCGTTTGAAAAAAATTGTTCTCTTCCTTCTTCAATTATGCAAGATTTAAAACAGAAAAAAAAGAGACTATGGTAAATGTTTTTGTCGGGCTGGTTGTTATTGTTGCTATGAGTTTTTCTGCTCAGAGTTTAGCGAGTGATGCCTCTGATCAGGAAGAAGGATTTATTTCTTTTCCTTTACAGGTTCCTAAAAAACAAGAATGGAGTTTTTCAGGTCCATTTGGGCTTTATGATAAGGCGCAATTGAGGCGCGGATTAAAGGTTTATAGACAAGTTTGTTCCAGCTGCCATGGGCTAAAATATGTGGCTTTTCGCAATTTAAAAGATCTTGGGTATGATCAAGAACAGATCAAAGCTTTGGCGGGGCAATATGAAGTGCGCGATGGTCCTAATCGAGAAGGAAAATTTTTTAAACGTGCTGGGGTTGCAACGGATTGTTTTCCTTCTCCCTTTTCACATGAAGAAGAAGCAAGATTTATTTTGAATAGTGCTTATCCTCCAGATTTGACATTGATAGCACGTGCACGTGGGGTATCTTTGCCGTTTCCTGCTTTAATTACTGATGCATTGTCTCATTATGATACAGCTGGTCCAGATTATATTACAGCTCTTTTAACAGGATATCAGAAGGCACCGAAGGAGATAAAAATTGCGAATGGTTATTGGTATAATCCTTATTTTATTGCCGGTAATTCTTTAACTATGGCTCCTCCTTTGAGTGATGGTATGGTTGCTTATGAAGATGGAACCCCAGAAATCATTGAACATTATGCGCGCGATGTTTCTGCTTTTTTGATGTGGGCTGCCGATCCTCATATGGAAATTCGTAAAAAAACCGGTTTTCGTGTTATTTTATTTTTAATCATTTTTGCAGGGTTTGTTTATATTTTAAAAAATCGTATTTGGTGTGGTTTAGAAGAAGAATTAGAGAAAGAAATAAAAGACGAAATAAAGAGAAAAGGGTAAAGCGATAAGGCTCAAAAGAGTATAGAGTATAAAGAGCATAAGGAACAAATCTTTTTATGATGCATTGAGGTTTTATAAAGTAAAAGCAAAGTAAAAATGGAGATGTTAAAATGAAAAAAATTGCATGTACTACTCTTATGTCAATTTTGATGGTTTCTAGTACTTATGCTCAGTCTTTTGAAGTGCCTTCAAAACCTGAAATGATCTCTTCGACGGGTATTGTACAGGTGGGGATAGATAAGTCTGTGCGTTATGTGACACCTTTAGCAACGGATTTTGTTGCTTCCAGTCTTATAGGCGCCAATGTATATAATATAGAAGATGAAAATATTGGTGAAGTAAAAGATATTATTTTACGTGAAAATAATATTGCAGGATTTGTTATTGCTGTTGGTGGTTTTCTTGGCATAGGCGAGAGTTATGTGGTCGTTTCTCCAGAAACAATCCAGATGACAAATGATTATGGTAAATGGAAACTTATTACAAATGCGACAAAAGATTCTTTAAAGAACGCTCCAACATTTAAATACGAAGGGCGTTGGACACGCTAATTTTATATTTCTATTCTTTAATGGACCAAGCTGTTGCTATCACAATCATATGCTAGCAACAGTTTTTTTGTTCTAAAAGCTCTTGAGAATTTTTGCGACAAGATTCCAAGGAGCTATTATCAAAGTTTTCAAGATAAACTATTAAGACAGAGTGAAGATTTAAGTATTATGTTTAAATAACATGATATCGCCATCTTGCACAATGTATTCCTTTCCTTCATCGCGGGCTTTTCCTGCTTCCTTTGCACCGCTTTCTCCACCCAGAGCAATATAGTCATTATAGCTGATGGTTTGGGCACGAATGAAACCGCGCTCAAAATCTGAATGAATAACACCAGCTGCTTGGGGAGCTTTTGTACCACGCGTAATTGTCCATGCTCGTGTTTCCTTAGGCCCACAGGTGAAGTAAGTAATGAGATCAAGTAAATGGTAACCAGCGCGAATGAGGCGATTGAGACTCGGTTCAAAGAGTCCTAGCGCATTGAGATATTCTGATGCTTCAGCATCACTCAGTTGTGTAATTTCCGCTTCGATAGAAGCAGAAATGATAATGCTTTGCGCATTTTGCTCTGTTGCCATTTTTTCAACTGTTTGGGTAAAGCTATTTCCACGAGCGGCGTCATTTTCGCTTACATTACAAACATAAAGTACAGGCTTGGAGGTTAAAAGATTCAAACTCTTAAGAATGTGGTGTTCATCGGAAGAAATATCTTTGAGTAATAACCGGACAGGGTTTCCCTGTTGCAGTATGTTTAATGCTTTTTCCATAATAGGTAAAATTGTGAGAGCTTCTTTGTCTTTTCCGGTTGCTCGTTTACGGATTTGTATGATTCGTCTCTCAAGACTTTCAAGATCCGCAAGCATGAGTTCGGTTTCAACCGTTGTCGCATCACAAAAAGGATCAATACGTCCCTCTACATGGGTAATATCTTCATTTTGAAAACAGCGTAAAACGTGGACAATGGCATCGACTTCGCGAATATTGGCTAAAAACTTGTTTCCTAAACCTTCGCCTTTTGAAGCTCCTCGCACAAGCCCCGCAATATCGACGAAGTTAATGCGTGTAGGAATCATTTCTTTTGAACCAGCGATTGATGCAATTTTTTCCATTCGTAAATCTGGAACAGCAACTTCTCCGGTATTGGGTTCAATGGTACAAAAAGGATAATTGGCAGCCTGTGCAGTGGCTGTTTTTGTTAATGCATTAAAAAGAGTTGATTTCCCGACATTAGGTAATCCGACAATACCGCATTTAAAGCCCATGAGAGTCTTTCTTTTCTATTAATTTTATGGTCAAGATAAAGCTTCCTTTTTATAGCATATTTTCAGAAGAGTTATAGTCCTGGTCTTGCGATAAGTGAGAAAAAAGTCTAAAGTAATAGGTATCTACTTTTTTACCTTAGTTCTTCTTACCTTATTGTTCTCCTTAGTTACAAGGATAAGAAAACTTCGAATTAATGTTAATATTGTGCTAAGTTTTTCATGGTATGCAAATCTGCATAAATAATTAATCGGAGAAAATAGAAGAGTGTTATCTCGTTGTGCCTTTTTAATTGCAGCACTTTTGGCTTTGGCTGGATGTGCTACACGTCAGTCAGATATGTCATCGGTACCTTTTCAACAAGTTCGATACATTCCACCAGAAATACAGGCTTTGTATGGTCCTGTAACGAATGAGACCTATTCGTTACCTGCTGTTGATCTTGCGACAATTGATCCAAAATATTGGCGACAAGAGGTGATTTATTATACATCTTATGCGCCTGGAACATTGGTTATAGATACGCAAGAGTGTTTTCTTTACCTTATTGGTGAAAATGGAAAAGCTTTGCGTTATGGGATTGGTGTCGGTAAAGAAGGCCTAGCATTTGAAGGTGAGGGGGTTATACAGCGCAAGCGTCGGTGGCCAAATTGGGCTCCTACTGCAGCTATGATGGCTCGAGAACCAGAACGTTATGGTCATCTTGGGAAAGGAATGCCACCAGGGCCCGATAATCCATTAGGTGCGCGGGCACTTTATTTGTTCAAAAATGGGAAAGATACACTTTTCCGTATTCATGGCTCACACGAATCGTGGTCAATTGGGCGTGCTATTTCAAGTGGGTGTATCCGTTTGCTTAATCAAGATATTATCGATCTTTATGATCGTGTTCCCATTGGTTCGCGTGTTGTGGTATTGCAAAACAATAGGAGTATTCCTGCAGTTTATAGTCAACAATCAAATGGTTACGATCCGCTACAGTCGACCATTCAGCCAAATGATTTTTTTTAATTTAGGGGAGAAGATTGGAGAGAGCTGTGTTTGCTGTTCAATCTTCTCTTTCTCTCAAAAGAGAATATAAGCCTTTCTTCTTCAAAGGTGTATACAAGCTTGTATTCTGTTCTATTTTCTAGCTTCTCACGTTGCCAACAGATTTTGCCTTTGAGAAAGTTTATAAGAGGATTTTTTTAAGAGTTCTTATTCATATTCTTCACGCGACAGGGGCACGCAAGCTAATGGTTCTGATTGTGTTTTATCGTTTGTGAAACTTCATTCATAAAGAGGGATTTATCATCTTTTATAAGGAGAGCGATATTTTTTGCAATTGTCTCTAAGAGAGGGGATAACCATTCTTGATCAGATTTGGTAAAATTCCCCAAGACATGTTGATGAACAAGTTCTTTGCTTCCAGGATGACCAATTCCTATGCGTATACGACAATAGTCAGTACCACAATGGGCATCAATAGACTTAATGCCATTATGCCCATTATGTCCTCCACCAATTTTTATACGAACTTTCCCCGGTGACAGGTCTAGTTCATCATAAATGATGATCAAATTCTTTAAATCTAATTTATAAAATCGCAAAGCTTCACCGATAGCTTGACCAGAAAGATTCATGAAAGTTTGTGGTTTTATAAGAAAAATTTTCTCATTATTTATGAAACCATTGGAGATTTCTGCTTGAAACTTCTTTGACCATGGAGAAAAAGAGAAGGACTGATAAATGGCATCAACAGCCATAAAACCGATATTATGGCGGTTATTTTGATATTGTAAACCAGGATTGCCAAGACCAGCAATAAGCCACATGTGTATCTTCAGTCAAAGTATGAGTAAGGGTAATGTCTCATAAATTAAGGCGGAAAAATTCCCGCCTTTTGAGTTTTATGAAGTTTGTGTGTCTTCTTCATCATTTTCTTGTTCAGAAGTTTCATCGCTGACATCCATGCCAGCAGGAGCTGCAATGGTTGCAATGGTAAAGTCTCGATCTTGGATGATGGGAGTCACATCTTTTGGCAGTTGCACTGCTGAAATGTGAATAGAATCACCAATAGAGTAGCTGGAGAGATCAATTTCAATAGCTTCAGGAATAGCACTTGCTGGAGCTGTACATTCAATTTCGTGCCGAACAATATTGAGGACACCACCCTTTTTAAGTCCAGGTGCCGTATCTTCATTGAGGAAGTGGACAGGAATATTCACTTCTACAACGGATTTTGCTGAAATGCGCAAAAAGTCTACATGGAGGGGAAAGTCACGCACGGGATCTAATTGATAATCTTTTGGCAAAACCATAATTTTTTGCTTGTCAAGAATAATCGTTGCAATGGTGGTGCGAAAGCCACCAGCATGAATTTTGTAGAAAATTTCTTTATAGGGAACTGTTATTGCCAAAGGTGGTTGTTTTTCACCATAAATGACAGCAGGAATAAGACCGTTGCGGCGAAGTTCACGGGAGGACCCCTTACCAACCCGCTCGCGTTTTTCGGCCTTAAGAGTGTAGCTTTTGCTCATAATTTAAGTCCTTTTTACATGATTGGAGATCCTTCAAAAACAGTAATAGTTTTTGCATGGATATGAAGATATGCGCTAACCAACAGCGATCACTCCATTCTACGTTGCCTCCAAGGGTGTCTACGCAGAAGTTTGTTCTATAGTTCAAACTATTCATAGATGCAAGAGTTGTGGGAAAAATCGATGATTTCTACCGTTAAAAAGGAGGAAATGTTACAAATTACGGTGTGGATGGAGAATCAACCAATATGTGCTGGCACTGATATGTTCAAAATCAAACACTGGAGATGTTATGAAGGTTGAGATTGCCTTGGGTGAGATGTCAGAAAGTCGTGCTTTGCATAAATCGATGCCAGCACTTCTTGATTTGGAAGAATTATTGGCGACACGTCTTCTTGTACAAGGTAATTCTGGTTCAGGGAAATCACATCTTTTACGCCGTCTTCTGGAGCAAAGTGCTCAGTGGGTGCAGCATTGTGTAATTGATCCAGAAGGCGATTTTGTAACTTTGGCAGATAAATTTGGTCATGTTATTGTAGAGGCTCAACGGAGCGAACTAGAATTGACACGTATTGCGCATCGCATTCGACAACATCGGGTTTCGGTGGTATTTAATCTTGAAGGTTTGGACACTGAACAACAGATGCGTGCTGTAGGGGCTTTCCTTGGGGCACTGTTTGATGTGGAACGTGATTATTGGTATCCTATGCTTGTCGTTGTCGATGAAGCACAATTGTTTGCTCCAACTGCAGCAGGAGAAGTTTCTGATGAAGCGCGTAAAATTTCTTTGAGCGCTATGACCAATCTGATGTGTCGAGGACGTAAACGTGGTCTTGCTGGTGTTATTGCGACACAACGTTTGGCTAAGCTTGCCAAAAATGTTGCGGCTGAAGCTTCAAACTTTTTAATAGGGCGGACTTTTTTAGATATTGATATGGTGCGCGCCGCTGATCTTTTGGGGATGGAGCGTCGCCAAGCGGAAATGTTTAGAGATCTTGAACGGGGAAATTTTATAGCTTTAGGCCCTGCTTTATCACGACGTCCCTTACCAATTATTATCGGTTCTGTTGAAACTTTGGCACGCTCTTCTAGCCCTAAATTAATGCCACTTCCAACAGAGCGGGATGATGTGCAAGAGCTCGTTTTTACTGCTTCACCAGAGGAAATTTTAACGCCATTTAAACAAACACGAGAGCCGATGAGGGAAAAGTCAATGCACGAGATGTTAGAGGAGGTCGTGCATAAAAAACAAGAGTTGTTAGAAGAAAACCCAAGTTTATTTCCTGAACTTTCTGATGTTGAGCGTGACGGGCAAGCAGAACATATTATTCGGGAAATTCTTGAGGATTCTGAAGCTTTTTATCGTTCAACAGCGGTGCTTTATCAAGATTTTTCAGTTCGTTGCCGTATCCATGGGATGTCAAAGGTTCCTTTTAATCTTTCACAATTTCGGCGTAAATTGGCTATTGCTCAGGCTTTTGTTGATGAACAAACGGCTGTCAGTGAACATTGGAAACATATTTTGCAGATATCAGAAAGTTTGGAAGAAGATGTTCAAGGAGTCTTCTTGAACGTGGCACAGGCCGCATTAGGGGGAAAGCCATGTCCATCTGATGCATTTTTAGCACGTCTTTATGGGACTCATTCTTTAAGCCGTGCACGCCGACTTTTAACCTACTTTGAAGAGCGTGGACTTATTGTTATTCACACGCATTTTAGTGGTCAACGTATTGTTGCCTTTCCTGATCTTGGTGTTGAAACAGCACCGGGAGACCCCAAGGAACCACTTTAACCAAATAAGCTGGAAACCGATTGTTCTGCTGCTGTCCTTGCTATTGCTTCTCCCATAAGGTCGGCAATGGGCAAAACACGAATATTATGGGTTTTCTCAATAGCTTGTGTTGGCATAATTGAATCTGTAATAACCAATTCTTTCATCTCTGAATTAGCAATTCGCTCGATTGCATTACCAGAAAGAACACCGTGCGTGATATAAGCTGTGACACTATTGGCACCATGTTTAAGCAGAGCACTTGCTGCATTGCATAAAGTTCCACCTGAATCAACAATATCATCAAGCAAAAGGCAATCTTTTCCCGATACATCTCCAATGATATTCATAACTTCTGATTCACCGGGGCTTTCGCGACGTTTATCCACAATAGCGAGCAAACTGTTCAAGCGCTTGGCAAGCGCGCGCGCGCGAACCACACCACCCACATCAGGTGAAACAACGATAACATTTTCAAGAGAATAATGCACTTTGACATCGCGAGAAATGACAGGAACAGCATAGAGATTATCCGTAGGGATATCAAAAAAACCTTGAATTTGTCCTGCATGAAGGTCTAGTGTTAAAACACGATGGGCCCCTGCTTCAGTAATGAGGTTGGCAACAAGTTTTGCAGAAATAGGAGTTCGTGGTCCTGGTTTTCTATCTTGGCGGGCATAGCCAAAATAGGGGATAACAGCTGTAATACGACGCGCAGAAGAACGACGAAGGGCATCAATCATGATGAGTAATTCCATCAAATGATCATTTGCGGGATAGGATGTAGATTGCAAAACAAAAACATCTTGTCCACGTACATTTTCATGCAGTTCTACGAAAATTTCTTGATCAGCAAAGCGCTTTACAGTTGCTTTGCCTAAGGGGATGTTCAAATAATTTGCAACATCTTCAGCTAGGCGTGGATTAGAATTTCCGCAGAAAAGTTTCATAGTAGAACCTCTGAATCATCATGGTGGGAATGCGACACGGTTTTTAATTTCTTTTTATTAAATTGCAAGAGAGCAATTACAAAAGCCTTACAATTTTATCGATTATTATAAAAGAGCTATGCAGTATGTTTTCTCTTTTTCCAAAAGTTTATTACTTTTAGAGCAAAGTTTTTTCTCCATGCGGCAAAGAAATACATATTGATTAAGCTTTTTGGTTATTACTTTATAAAAATACTTTCAATATGGGGAATGTTTCATATTTAAGATGAATGAAGGGGAGTAATAAAAAGAAGTATCATCTTGCCTTCAATCATTATAACCAAACATTGAAAATGATCATAGCGAAGGCTATCATATTTTATGTGCTGGTAGATAATTTCGTGAAAAAAGCAAAGTCCAATGGGGTTTATTTTTACATTTGGGTAAAAAGTTTAGTTTTGCAGTTTTGGTATTGTTCTCAAGTATAAAAGGGGCTCATCTTTTGTTTTTCAGCATAATAGCAGAAATTTGCCGTCCGTAATCGGGTTCGTTGCGGTGTATTGCACGGCGATAGGAGAAAAAACGCTGTTCATCTTGATAGGTACAAAGCTCTACACAAGAAGCATTAACGCCTGCTTCTTTGAGTTGGTTTATAATAAATGCCCATAGATTAAAATAAAAGCGATTTATTTTGTCTGTTTTTAAAAAATATTTTTGGTATTTGCTGTGGTAATCAATAAATTGGTCGTAAAATTCATTTGTTACTTCGTAGTGATAAGGGCCAATACAAGGTCCAAGGACTGCTGTTATTGATTGTCTTTTGGCTCCTTGTGTTTCCATAACAGCAATTGTTTTCTCGATAATTCCATTTAAGCTTCCACGCCAGCCAGCATGAGTTGCAGCGATGACTCCAGCTTGTGGATCAGCAAACAGAATGGGTCCGCAATCTGCTGTAAGAACCCCAATAACGAGTTCTGGGGTGGTCGTAACCAGAGCATCAGCTTGAGGAGGTGCACCGATAGTTGCTTGATGAGCTACGACAACGTTACAGGAGTGTATTTGATTGACTGTGACTAAATTTTGCGCTTCAATAGAAAAATAATTGGCAATCAAAAGACGATTCTGTACAATATATTCAAGTTGATCATTTGAACCTTTCCCAACATTAAGACTATGATAAAGATTTTTTGAAACACCACCTTGACGTGTAAAAAATCCATGTTTTATTCCATGGGAGTGTAAAGTAGAAAGATTTTTTGCAAGAATGGGATGAGGGATAGATTTCATAAAAGTTCCTTATGGAGATTATTTAAAGTGAGGATGGAGATGTTCATATTTGTCAATGAATATTTCAGATAATGATGTGCTTATTGACAAAAGCGCCGATCATCAAAATTGGGGAGGTATGGAGATATTTTTATCACTGAAATGTAAAACTTTAAATAATTTTCCCATCTGATCTGGACTAGCGAGCCGTTCGATGTCTTGGCGGATTTTGTCTTGCAAAGGAGCACTTTTGCCAACTCCAAGCTGGTTTGCGCGCTCCAGTAGCCCCATTTTAAAAAGAAATTCTCCTTGCTCTAAGATTTCAGCAAAACAGCCCTGTTCAAGAGCTATGTTTTTTAAAAAAGAAAAATCAACATGGGATGTTAAATCATGTTCACCAGGGGCATCAAAAACATCACGAAATCTATGTTTTGAGAGTGCTTGCAAGGTATCGCCAAAGGCAAGCTCACAAGCACCATAGTCGATAAGTAAAGCAGAACCTGTCACTTGCACTAAATGGTGGCTGATTTGTTGCATGAATTGATGCCGTAAGGGGGCATGTTCAAAAATTGTTCCGTCAGGCACTTTAGAACAATAGGTTTGTAGACAAGAAGAGGGAAGTTTATGCGGGGCAGCAATAAAGATGAAATCTCCATTTTGATTGACTGTAATGCGGCGCTCTTTCCATTCTCCATTGACTTTAATATATTGGTTGATAGGGAGTGTATCGAGAAATTCATTAGCAATGAGGAAGAGAGGATTTGAAGGAATTTGATTAAAATTTTCAATGCTATGGATTTGTTTTTGATAAGAGAAAAGGCGCTTTTTTTGTTCTTTTGCAAGTTTTTTGCTTATTTCGATCAGAAAAATTTCAGCAGCATTAAATGCCGTTTGAGAGAGCTTTTGGATGGTTCGCAAAATGTCATCCATCAAAGTTCCTCGTCCTGGACCTATTTCAGCGAGAATAAAAGGGTGAGGGCACCCTTGAGCTTTCCAGCTTGCAAGAGTCCAAATGCCAATCATTTCTCCAAATAATTGGCTTATTTCAGGTGCTGTAATGAAATCACCAGCACGTCCAAAAGGGGTTTGTGTTTGATAATAACCAAATTGGGGATCGGTGAGTGCCAACGTCATATATTGGCTAACAGTGATTGGTCCATTAAGGACAATAATTTCTTTAATTTTTTCTTTTAGATTGGCCATTTTCTGTCGATTTATATTTAAAGGCGTGGAGAAGAAGATAAAACCCTACAAGAAGCATGGGAAGAGATAAAGCCATGCCATAGGTAAAACCAGTAGAATGGAAAAGAGTCGAAAACCATTCTGGATCTTCTTGAGGCGCACGGTAAATTTCAGAAATGCTGCGTGTTACTGCGTAGCCTATAATAAATGTTCCTGATACAGTACCGGGACGTTTTAATGCTTTGAACCCAAAAATAAGAAGACACAGGATGATGAAGAGAAGAAATCCTTCCATAAATGCTTCGTAAAGCTGGCTTGGATGGCGCGGTAAATAGTAAGGATCGAGAGGAAAACAAACAGCCCAAGGACGTGTAGTAATATTACCCCATAATTCTTGGTTAATGAAGTTGCAGATTCGTACAATGCCGATACCAATAGGAGCACCTGCAGCAATGATATCAAACATGGCTCGTATGTTAATATAATTTTTACGGGCAAACCAGATCATAGCAATGATAATACCAATAAGTCCGCCATGAAAGGACATTCCCCCATCCCATACGGCAATGATAGCACTTGGATGGTTAAAATAGTAAATGGGATCCCATACAAGAACTTGTCCTAAACGCCCTCCGACAACAACACTTATGGCAGACCAGACAACAAAATCTCCGATTTTTTCTTTATCCATAGGAGGATAGTTTCTATACCATAGAGATGTTTTTTTTAATAATTTTTGCGCATACCACCAAGCAAAAAGAATACCCAGCACGTAACCAAGTCCATACCAATGAAGTGTTATGGGACCTAGCTGGATAATAACAGGATCAAGAAAAGACGGAAAAGCAATGGTTGGACAAGACAAATTGTTCATGAGTTAAGCATCTTACATTATACGAGATGAATATGAAGTGACTCTGATGGTCAGAAATGACAGATGAATACACAATGGTCAAGTCAGTAGGGAGGCTAGTCAGAAAGGGAGATAGATTTCCACTGATTTATCGCGGTAAAAAATATGGTGATAAAAGGAATATTAAAAAATCTTAAACAAAATCATTATGAAAAATCTGCACAGTATGTAAAATATAGAGTAAAAGGAACAAATTACAGTATCTAAATGTTATGAGAATACGCTATAATGCGTGCGTCAATAATTAAAATTTAAGGAAAAAGGTTATGCGTAATGGATCAAATCGTATTCTTGATGAATTAGCAAAATTAGCAACGGATGCTGCTGACGTTGCGCAAGGCATACGACGTGAAGCTGGAACAGCTTTTCGTGTGCAGGCTGAAAAGATAGCAAACAAACTTGATCTTGTTTCTCGCGAAGAGTTTGAGACTTTTAAGGAGATGGTGCTGAAAATCCATGCTGATAACGCTGATTTGAAAAGACGCCTTGATGATTTAAAAAAAGATGATTAAAAAAAACGCAGACACAAAAAAGTAAAATAGTTTAAAAAAAAGAATCTTCAAAAAAATATCCCCAATTTTTCAATATGATGCGTGAAACTAAAAAATGCTTAATCTTGAGTCTGTTAGAGCGGAGCATTTGTTTATTTTTGATTTTTTTTTGGGTAAAGTACATTTTTTTGAATCAGGGGGGCTGGCGCTATGAAATTGTATCAATACACTGAAAAGACTTGATGATTCGTTTTATGACTATCAGGTTGCCCTAAACAGCGCGATTGTGTTCTGGGTGTTTGTGTACTGTCGATGTTTTTATGTGTATTTGTTTGGTGTAAAGGTTCTGATTGTAGCAAAATATTGTTACAGTTGAGACGGTTTATATTCTGTTGACAATGTTTTAAGATGATTGAGGATTGTGATGAGGCTTGCATTTTGCGCCACAGAAAGAAAAGAGCACCCTGTTGACTTTATCGAACAGATTGCCTGTGAATATGATTGGTCGTTTGAGCGGGATGCACAAGATGAAATTAGCGTTTGTGTGGAAGGAAAACGCGCAAACTATCGTCTTGCTTTTTCATGGATGGAAGAGCATGAAGCACTTCATTTAGCTTGTTCGTTTGATCTCTCTATTAAAAATGCTCGAACAGCTGAAATACAGCGCTTATTGCTAGCAATTAATGAAAAGTTGTTGTTGGGACATTTTGATTACTGGCAAAGGAATAATTCAGTTATTTATCGACAAGGTCTTCTTTTGGCTGGTGGGATGCATCCATCTCATATACAGGTTGAAACATTGTTGATACATGCACTTAAAGCCTGTGAAAGCCATTATGTTGCATTTCAGATGGTTGCTTTGTCGGGAGAAAGTGCTTACAAGGCACTACAGTACACTTTGTTTGAAACTGTAGGGAATGCCTAAAATATACAGTCTGTTATTTTTACAGACGGTTTGCGGAAATATTGCTCATAGGGGGACATCAAGAATAGCGCGCACTCCCCCGAGTGGGCTCTCATCTAATTGTATATTGCCACCATGGCTGCGTGCTATGTCTTGAGCAATAGAAAGACCAAGTCCTGTTCCACTTGCATCTTGATTTCGCGCTTTATCAAGTCGAAAGAATGGCTTAAAAACTTCTGTGCGCATATTTTTATGAATTCCAGGTCCATTATCATCGATTATTAATATAAAAGATTCTTGTTGAGAGTTAGCGGTTAGTTTAACGGTCGTGCCGTAACAAAATGCATTTGATACAAGATTGCTGACCAAGCGTGTAAAAGCACGGGGACGTACTTGTATTTCTGTAGGACCTTCAATAGTGTAAGAAAATTGACGTTTGTGAAGACGAGCATCGGTGGAGAATTTTTGCATAAGAGCATTTAAATCAAAAGTCTTGACACTTTCACTTCCTTCACCACGAGCAAAAGCAAGATAATCTTCTAACATATTTTGCATGTCACTTACATCTTGCTCAAGCGGTTTAATATCAAAGTCAGTATTTACTAATGCCAGCTGAAGTTTAAAGCGTGTAAGAATGGTTCTTAAATCATGACTTACTCCTGAGAGCATCATGGTACGTTGTTCAATTTGGCGTTCAATACGTTCACGCATGCGTAAAAAAGCGATGCCTGCACGTCGGACTTCATCAGCTCCTTGTGGTTGAAATCCTTTTGGTAAAGGACGACCGCGTCCAAAGCTTTCTGCTGCTTCAGCCAATTGTTGAATCGGTTTGATTTGATTGCGTAAAAAGTAAATTGCTATCAGCAATAAAACAAGAGCTGTTCCTACCATCCAGCTTAAAAAAATAGCAGTATTGGAAGCATAGGCTTGGCTGCGTGGAGCAAAGACGCGTAAAATGTTGTGACCAAGGTGGATACGGATTTCAACAAGATCAGAATCTCCTACGGTATCGATCCAGAAGGGACGGTTAATTTGGCGGGTGATTTCTTCACTTAAAAAATAGTCAAGAATTGCAAAAAATGGCTTAGGTCCTGGAGGGGGTAAGGAGGTAGGAGATAGAATAGAAATATTTAATCCCATACGTTGTTGTGCAATACGCTTGATATCTTCATAGTTATCTTGTTGGGGATATGTTTCAAGAATATCAATAATGGCTGAAATATCATGCACGACAGCCGTTGAAAGACGCTCGGTTACCATTTGCCAATGGCGTTCCATAAAGACATAAGCAATGACCGTTTGCAGAAGCACCATGGGAGCGATGATAATGATCAAAGAGCGAGCATAAAGCCGTTTAGGCATTTTTTTCGTTAACCATCGAAGAAAAAATCTTAAAGGTTTGATCATTCTTGTGCCTATTCAATAGAGAGTTTGTACCCTATTCCTCGCACGGTTTGGAGCCATATAGGCAGTGCTGGGTTTTTTTCGATTTTACGACGAAGGCGGTTGATCTGCACATCAATGGCACGTTCACTTACATTGCTGTCATCGGTCGCGAATTTATGGCGCGGAATTGTATCGCCTGCATTTTCGGCAAAAATGATCATCATTTCTTGTTCTTTATCTGTTAATTTAATAATTTCTCCTCCTTTTTTGAGTTCGCGTCGTGAAATTGAAAATATATAAGGACCAAAAACTATTTGCTCAATTTTAGGTTGGTGAGGGGGAAAACCACGTCGTAAAATGGCGTTGATGCGAAGGAGAAGTTCACGAGGGTCAAACGGCTTAGCCAGATAATCATCTGCCCCTGCTTCTAATCCACGGATACGATTGTCTATTTCTGATAAAGCTGTTAACATAAAGATAGGGACATCTTTTGTTTGGCGGAGTGAATGAGTGAGATCAATACCGTTTTCGCCAGGCATCATGACATCAACAATAAGAAGATCAAAATCTAAACTTACTAACAGTCGTCTTGCTTCATTCGCATTAGCTGAAACTGAAACACGAAATCCATTTTTAATGAGAAACTGAAATAAAAGATTGCGAATACGTGTATCGTCATCAATCACAAGAAGGTGAGGGGCATCGTCACACAAAACTTGAACGTGATTGCTCATTCTTAAAAAAACCTTGATAAAAATTTAGTTTACACAAAATGCAAGTTTACATAAGTTGTATAAAGCTGTCGAGCAGCACCTTTACCTTAAAGGAAAGAAAGTTTTATTTATAAATTTAAAAAAGTTATTTTTGAAAAGGATATTATGGGTAGTCTTAATATACATATTATTCCAGTTACGACATTCCAACAAAATTGCACTTTGCTTTTTGATAGTGAATGTAAAACGGGGGTTCTCGTTGATCCTGGTGGTGATTGGCCACGAATTCAAGACGTAATCGAAAAGAATGGTGTTATCGTTGAGGCTATTTGGATAACACATGGTCATTTTGATCATGTAGGAGCAGCAATGCAAGTGAAAGAAGCGCTTAATGTAAAAATTATCGGTTCACATCGCGATGATAAGCCTGTGATGGATGCCGTGAGCGAAAGCGCAAAAAATTATGGCATCACTGATGCTTGCATCTGTATTCCTGACCAATGGTTAGAAGATGGTGAGTGCGTTCATTTTGCTGGACATGTGTTTAAGGTTTTTCACACCCCAGGACATTCCCCTGGTCATGTTATTTATTTCAATGAAAAAGAGCGCTTAGCTCTCTTGGGTGATGTTCTCTTTCGTGGTTCTATTGGACGTACGGACTTCCCCTTCTGTTCTTATGAAAAATTGATGCAATCT